>JBBQEY010000108.1:0-10761 GCA_038321425.1 Burkholderiales bacterium
GACGATGGCGGGTGCCGACCAGCACCAGCGCCTCGACCCCCCTGCCGACCATCGTGCGCGCCTGCGCCAGTTCCCGGTCGAGGTCGTAGTCGCACGCCGCCAGCAGAAGGCTATACCCGGATCCTTCGGCCCGGGCCTGGATGGCGGCCACCCCCTGGGCGAAAATGGCGTTGTCGATCGTGGGCACGATGGCGCCGAGCACCCGGCTGCGCTGGGACACGAGCGCCCGGGCGGCGTCGTTGGGAACGTAACGAAGTAGCTCCACCGCCGCACCCACCCGCTGGCGCAGCCCCTCTCGCACCGTGTCCGGCCGATTGAATGCGCGCGAGGCGGTGGCTGTCGAGACGCTAGCCGCCCGGGCGACATCGCGCAGCGTCGGCGGGCGCAAAGACGACTTTGCGGCCGGGGCAGCTGTTGTACCGCGTGTGGCGGGTGGGGCCGAGCGCGAGGCCGGGTCCACCGGAAGTTCAGGGTCAGCGGGAGTCGCCATTTCAGCTGCGGCCGGTTCCACGTGAAACAAGGGGTCGTCCGGGCCTCGGCGCCCGATGCAGTTCGATCCGCCCGGGGTTGACGCCGCAGGACGTTCCTCTCTACTATAACGCATTGTAAGCGTTTACAACTCCACCGCCAGCGAGTGACGCGCGCCGCCGCCGCCGCGATGGGCGGTGCGCGCCGGCGTCATCCAGTATCGAGGACCGCCATGCGCTATGCGCGCTTCACCGGGCAACAACAGATCAGCATCGCGCACCGGATGAGGCCCGAGCCTGCGCCGGGGGAGGTGCTGGTTCGCGTGACGGCGTGCTGCCTGTGCGGCAGCGAGCTGCGGGTCTGGCGCAACGGCTGGCCGGTGACGCCCGGCCATGAAGTTGGCGGTGTCGTGGAGCAACCCGGGCACGCGCTGGACGGCCAGCGGATCGTCGCGTACATCCCCGTGTGGTGTGGCCGCTGCGAGTCGTGCGTTGCCGGCGACACGCATTTGTGCGACAACGCGACGCAGCTCGTGGGCTGGCAACGCGATGGCGGCTATGCCGAGTACGTAGCCATTCCCGAACAGTGCGCGCTGGCGGTACCCGACGACATTCCCGACACGCTGGCCCCATTGCTGCTGGACACCATCGGCACGCCCGCGCACGGCATTCGTCTCGCCCGAAAGCTGGTGCAGCACGGGCCGATCGCGATCATCGGGGCAGGACCCATCGGCCTTGGCGCAGTGCTCGCGGCAGCGCCGCTCGGCTTCCCCGATCGTTACAGCACCGACCCGAAGGCGCATCGCCTGCACGCCGCACTGGCGCTGGGTGCGCAGGACCTCGACGCGACGGATGCGCCGCGACGCTTTCCGCTCGTGCTCGAAACCGCTGGTGTCAACGCCGCGCGCCAGCGTGCGCTGGAGTTGACCGCGCCCGGCGGCGTCTGCGTGTTCCTCGGCGAATCCGACCGCTGGGAAATCGAGGAAACGAAGGCGATTCGCCGCAAGGATTTCTTCATCGCGCGCTCGTTCTATTTTCCGCTGCGCGAGTACGCCGCCAACATCGACCTGCTGCGCGCCGATCGCGCGCGCTACGCGCAACTGGTCGATGCCGCCGTGCCACTGGAAGGGCTGCACGATCTCTTTGCCGCCTTTGCTGCGGGCGATCGATTAAAGCCGCAATGCGTGCCTGAACGCTTGGCGAGCGAAACATCGTGATGCGCCGCGTACTGTGCCTCGGGATGTCGGCACTCGATGCGTGCGGAAGTCGACGCGCAGATGCGCGCGGCGGGGCAGCAATGACCGCCCGGTTCCCCCAGTGCCGCGGCAACAGGGGCTTCAACCTATCGGGTGCGTGGCGACAATGAACCCGCGAGGCTGAAGCCTCGCCTACAGGCTCGCCGGCAATCTGAACCGTTACGCGCTTGCCTTCAGGCTTGCCGCCAACTGCGCGCGTTGCGCATCGAGCGCGGCGGGCCGCTTGGTACCCAGCTTCGCGAACAATTCATCATGCGCCGCCAGCTCGCGCGTCCACTGCGCGTGATCGAGATGCATCACCGACTCGTAGCGCGCAGCATCGAAAGGTGCCGCGGACCAATTGAGCTCGGCATACGTCGGCGCCACACCAACCGGCGTCTCGACGCCGCCCGCCCGTCCGCCGCAACGCTCCACGACCCATTGCAGCACGCGCATGTTCTGCCCGAAGCCGGGCCAGGTGAACTTGCCATCCGCACCCTTGCGGAACCAGTTGACCGAAAAGATGCGTGGCGGATGCGCGACGGCCTTGCCCATCTTCAACCAGTGGCTGAAATAGTCGCCGATGTGATATCCGCAGAACGGCAGCATCGCAAACGGATCGCGCCGCACTTCGCCGACCGCACCTGTGGCTGCGGCGGTGGTTTCCGAACCCATCGTCGCCGCCTTGTAGACGCCTTCCTCCCACGATCGCGCTTCGGAGATCAGCGGCACGGTGTCGGAGCGGCGCGCGCCGAAGATGAACGCGGCGATGGGCACGCCCGCGGGATCGTCCCACGCGGGATCGAGTGACGGACACTGCGTGGCCGACACGGTGAACCGAGCATTGGGATGCGCCGCCTTGCGCCCGCATTCCGGCGTCCAGTCCTGGCCTTGCCAGTCGATCAGGTGCGCAGGCGGGGTCCTGGTCATGCCTTCCCACCACACGTCGCCGTCGTCGGTCAGCGCGACGTTGGTGAAGATGACGTTGGACTTCAGCGTCTCCATCGCATTGGGATTGGAGTCGTACGACGTGCCCGGTGCCACGCCGAAGTAGCCCGCCTCCGGGTTGATCGCGCGCAGGTGGCCATCGGGCCCCGGCTTCAGCCACGCGATATCGTCGCCGATCGTGGTGACGCGCCAGCCCTCGCAGCCCGGCGGCGGGATCAGCATGGCGAAATTGGTCTTGCCGCACGCGCTGGGGAACGCCGCAGCGACATACGACTTGTGTCCCTGCGGCGACGTGACGCCGAGAATCAGCATGTGCTCGGCCAGCCAGCCCTCATCGCGTCCCATGACCGACGCGATGCGCAGCGCGAAACACTTCTTGCCGAGCAGCGCGTTGCCGCCGTAGCCCGAGCCGAAGCTCCAGATCTCGCGCGTCTCGGGGAAGTGCACGATGTACTTGTGATCCTTGTTGCACGGCCACGCCACGTCGCGCGACCCTATCAACAGTGGTGCGCCGACCGAATGCACGCAAGGCACGAACGCGCCATCGGTGCCGAGGACATCGAACACCGCCCGACCCATGCGCGTCATCATCCGCATGTTGGTAACGACATAGGGGCTGTCGGAGACCTCGATGCCGATGTGCGCGATCGGGCTGCCAAGCGGCCCCATCGAGAACGGCACCACATACATCGTGCGGCCGCGCATGCAGCCGGCGAAAAGACCGTTCAACGTGCGCCGCATTTCCGCCGGCGCAATCCAGTTGTTGGTCGGACCAGCGTCATCACGATGCTCGCTGCAGATGAACGTGCGATCCTCGACCCGCGCGACATCGGAAGGATCCGAGCAGGCGAGGAAACTGTTGGGTCGCAACGATTCGTTCAACTTTTTCATCGTGCCAGCCGCCACCATCCCGGCGCACAGCCGGTCATATTCGGCCTGGCTGCCGTCGCACCACAGGATGCGATCGGGCTGCGTCAGCGCCGCGATCTCGCGCACCCACCCCAGCAAGCGCGGATGGCAGACATAGTTGGGCGCGCTGACCGATGCAGCAAGCGTGACGATGGATTCAAGTTGGTTCATGTGAGCAGGCCGTGGCGTCGGAGAATAATCGCGGACATCGTGGCGTGGCATCGCCATCGCGTTGTCATCGCGCGGTAACTTGGGATTTTACCCTTCACGGCGCACGCGGCGCATTGGTCAAGCGGCCTTACCGGTTGGCGATGATGAAGATCCGCCGGAACGGAAAAGGCACGCTTCCGTCGGTGCGCGCCGGATATGCCGCCGCCAACTGCGCGTTGTACGCGGAAATGAATTCCACCTGATGCGATGGGCCTAATGCCGCGATCAACGGCACCAGCCAGGTGCCGCGCGTCCATGCGGCGACCGGATGATCACCACCCGTGCTCGCGGGCAGCACCTGCAGGTACTCGGTGGTCCAGATATCGACGCGCGCGAAGCGCGGCGCCAGCCAGTCGTAGTAGTCGGCCGCAGGCGCGATGGGCGCGCCGCGCACCAGCGCACCCAACGTTGCGCGCCAGCGCGCGCTTTGCGCGAGATCGGCGATCAGCTGGTGCGATGGTGCACGGAAATTGTCGGGCATCTGCACCGCCAGCACGCCACCTGGTGCCACCATCGCGGCGACGCGCGCGATCATCGTCGCATGATCGGGCAACCAGTGCAGCGCGGCGTTACTGTAGACGAGATCCACCGGCGCGGACGGTTTCCACGCATCGAGTTCCCCGCTGACAAACGCGATGTTGGCCAGGTCCGCCACTGTTTCGCGTGCCCGCGCGAGCATCGTCGCCGAATTGTCGACGCCGACGATCGACGCACGCGGCCAGCGCTCGCCAAGCAGGCGTGTGACATTGCCGGTACCACATCCCAGGTCGACCACATCGCGCGGCGCGAAGAGCGGCACGCGTGCCAGCAGGTCCATGGCCGGACGCAGCCGGTGGTCTTCGAATTGCAGGTACTGCTGCGGATCCCACGTCATCAACACCTCGCCTACAAACGCCGACGATACCAGCGCCGCGCGCGCACGAACACAAGCGGCGTCGCCAGCAGCAGCACCACAAGGCGCGTGACATGGAACGCCGTGACCAGCGGCACGCCGAGCTGCAGCACCTTGGCCGTAATGCACATCTCCGCGATGCCGCCCGGCGCGGTCCCCAGCACCAGCGTGGGGACGGGCAGGCCGCTGGCCCACGCCAGACCTGCACCGACGAGCGCCGACAACACGATCGACAGCACCACCGTCACGACCACACCGCCGACAAAGCGATGGGCCCCGCGCAGGAAGTCGGGCTGGAAGCGCGAGCCGAGCGCAGCACCGAGCAGGCATTGCCCGACGTTGCTGACTAAGGGCGGCATCGACGACAGGTCCACCTCCATGCCGGTCAGCGGGATCGACACCGCCAGCGACCCCAGCACGAATGCATTGGGCAATTTCAGCTTCTGGAAGATCGCGCTGCCGGCCAGCGTGGCGAACAGCAGCAGTGCCAAGCCGACGGGGACGAAGTCCTTCGCGCCCTGCACGTAGGGGACGGTGCCGTGGATGTCGAGCGCCGTGATCGCGCCGGGCACGATCGCCACGACGATCAGGATGCGCAGGCTCTGCGCCGCTGCCACGCGGTCCACCCGTGCCCCGAAGCGCGCGCCGAGCGTTGCCATTTCGGCGGCCCCGCCCGGCACGCTGGCGAACACGCCGGTCGTTTTGTCGAAACCGGCAATCGCGGCCAGTGCCACGCCAGACACATAGCCCAGCGCGATCGCCAGCACCGCGCCGGCCGCCAGCAGGTACCAGAGGCCCGCGACCTCGCGCAGCACGCTCGGCGTGAAGTAGAGGCCGAGCGACGTGCCGATGATCCATTGGCCGATGTAGCGCGCCGGCGGCGGCACACTGATGTCTACGCCGGCGATGCGCAGGAACGCCACGGTGAAGAGCGGCCCGAGCATCCACGGGATGGGCGTGCGCAGCAGCATGCACACGTACCCGGCGCCCACGCTGACGGCCAGCGCGGCGGTCCAGCGCGCGACGCGCGACGGGGTGATCGCGCCGTCGTCCTCCGCCATGCGGATCCATCTCCTCAAAGGTTGTGACCGTGGCCGGTACCAGCGGTGGCGGTCGGGGCCCACGGGTCCGCACCGACGTAACGATACAAGAAGTAGCATGGGGCAGGGACCGTGAATCGCCGCCGATACTTGCGCGCGCCTCGCGGCACCGGCAAGCTCCCTCCTCCAACCAACCGAATGCGACCATTCCCATGCCCCAGCAAGGCCAGGTTCTCGCCCACATGGCGACCCCGCGCGGCACCTATCCGCATTTCCGGCGCGCCGGCGACTTCATCTTCGTGTCCGGCACCAGTTCGCGCCGGCCGGACAACTCCATTGCAGGCGCCGACGTCGATGCCGCCGGCGTCCCGCAGTTCGACATCCGCGCGCAGACGCGCGCGGTGATCGACAACATCGGCGCCATCCTGCAGGCCGCCGGTGCGTCGCTGGCCGATGTGGTCGAGGTCGGCACCTTCCTGGTCGACATGGCGGACTTCGCCGGCTACAACGAGGTGTACGGCGAATACTTCACCGCCGCCGCCGGACCCGCGCGCACGACGGTGGCGGTACGCGAATTGCCGCACCCGCACCTGCGCATCGAGATCAAGGCCGTCGCCTACGCCCCCGTCAAAGGGGGAGCATGATCGCCGCCGGGCCGCCCCAAGGCGATCGCCCCCTCGGGGGGAGGCGGTGCGCAGCAACGCTTCGGGGGGATCGTCCATGATGCGCGCTCCGTTCAATTTCCAGCGCTGGATCGACGAGCACCGCGACCAGTTGAAGCCGCCGGTCGGCAATGCGCAGGTGTGGGAAGACGCTGACTTCATCGTCACCGTGGTCGGCGGGCCCAACCAGCGCACCGATTATCATGACGACCCGCTGGAGGAATTCTTCTTCCAGCTGAAGGGCAACATGGTGCTGCGGCTGATGGAGGACGGGCGGCCGCGCGATATGCCGATCAACGAAGGTGACATCTTCCTGCTGCCGCCGCATGTGCGGCACTCGCCGCAGCGGCCGGAGCCGGGCAGCGTCGGACTGGTCATCGAGTACAGGCGACCGGAAGGCGCACTCGATGCGTTCGAGTGGTATTGCCTCGAATGTCACACCCGCGTGCATCGCGTCGAGGTGCAATTGAAGAGCATCGTGCGCGACCTGCCGCCGCTCTTCGAGAAGTTCTATAGCGATGTCTCGCTGCGCCAGTGTCCCGCCTGCGGCACTGTGCATCCGGGCAAGGCGGCGCTCCCGCGCGGAGAGCCATGATCGCCGCAGGGCCGCCCCAAGGCGATCGCCCCCTTCGGGGGAGGCGGCGCGCAGCGACGCTTCGGGGGGATCCACCTTGATCGACATTCATTCGCACTTCCTGCCGCGCATCGCGCGCGCCGATGCCGCGGCTGCGGATCCGCGCGCGCCGTGGCTTGCCGAAACAGGCGATGGCGCCGGCTTCATCATGGTGGGCGACGACCGCTTCCGCCCGGTGGAGGCACGGCTGTGGGATCCGCAGGTGCGCTTGGCCTGGCTCGACGATGCGGGCATCGACGTGCAATTGGTCTGCGCCACGCCGATCATGTTCGGCTACGCGTGGGACGCCGCCGCTGCCGCCACGTGGTGTGCGCGGTCGAATGATCTCGCCACCGAGTTCTGCGCCGCCGATCCGCGACGATTGAAGGCGCTGGCGCAGGTACCGTTGCAGGATATCGATGCGGCGTGCCGCGAAGTCACACGGGCGCGGACGCTGGGCCACGTGGGCGCGCAGATCGGCAACCATGTCGGGATGAAGGGCCTCGAGGATCCGGGCATCCTCGATTTCCTGCGTCATTGCGCGGCGCAGCGCATGCCGGTGCTGGTCCATCCGTGGGACATGATGGGCGATGCGCGGATGAAGAAGTGGATGCTGCCGTGGCTCGTGGCCATGCCGGCGGAAACGCAGCTTGGCATCCTCGGCCTCATCCTGTCCGGCGCGTTCGAGCACCTGCCGCGCGACCTCGACATCGTGTTCGCCCATGGCGGCGGCAGTTTTGCGTTCCTGCTGGGTCGCGTCGACAACGCGTGGCGGCATCGCGACATCGTGCGCGAGGATTGCCCCCAGTTGCCCTCCTCCTATTGCGACCGGTTCTGCGTCGACTCGGCGATCTTCGATGCCGGCGCGCTGCGGCTGCTGGTGGAGAAGATGGGGCCCACACGCGTGCTGCTCGGCACCGATGCGCCGTTTCCGCTTGGCGAACAGCAACCGGGGTCGCTGGTCACGTCCACGTTCGCCAACGATGCAGCGCTTCGGGACGCCATCCTCACCGGGAATGCGCGACGGGTGTTCGGTTTGCCACCGTGACCTTGGTCCCATGAACCGGGCGGGTGGCGTGATGGCGGCGCTCGTGGCGAATGCCGTCGCGATTGCCGTGCTGTTCGCCCTCTTGAGCGCAGTGGGGCCGGGCGACCGCAGCAGGTCTGGATACGTGTCGGCCATTCCCGTGTACATCCTGTTCGGCACGCCGCTCGCGCTGGTCGTGGCGCTCGTCGCGGGCCTGCCCCTGGCGCATTGGATGGAGCAGCGCCGGCGCTCGCGTGCCGCGCACTTCCTGGTGCTGGGCATCGGGCTGGGGATGCTGCCGTTCCTGCTGTACTTCGCCTATGTGGCGGCCTACGAACTCATGCATGTGCCGCCGGGCGGCGGCACGGCCGCCCGCTGGGACGAGGGGCTGCTGTCCGGGGTGCCGATATTGGCCATGGGGGCGTGGTGCGGCGCCTGGTCGGCGCTGGCGTATTGGTGGATTGCGGTGCGCCCGAAGGAGCGGCGAGACCTGTAGGCGAGGCTTCAGCCTCGCGGGCGACACGTCGCGCCAAACCCGCGAGGCTGAAGCCTCGCCTACAACTTTGTTCGCGACGGCGTTGCCTAAACGCAAAGCCTCGCCTACATCGTTGTTCGGGACGGCCGCGCCTACACGCCGACGTATTGGTGCAGTACCTGGGGTTGCGCGACCAGCGCCGCCGAATCGCCGCGCCACACGATGCGGCCCTTCTCGACGATGTAGTGCATGTCGGCCAGGCGCGTCAGAGGGCCGATGTTCTTGTCGATCACCAGCAGCGTCAGGCCTTCGCGCTTCAATTGGTCGAGGCATGACCAGATCTCCGCGCGTACCAGCGGCGCCAGGCCCTCGGTGGCCTCGTCGAGGATCAGCAGGCGCGGATTGGTCATCAGCGCGCGCCCGATGGCGAGCATCTGCTGCTCGCCGCCGGAGAGCTGGTTACCGAGGTTGGTCGCGCGTTCGGCCAGCCGCGGGAACAGCGCAAACACGCGCGGCAGCGTCCATGGGGCCGCGTCGCCGTACTTGCGCACTCGCGCGGTGGCCACCAAATTTTCGCGCACCGACAGCGTCGGAAAGATCTGCCGCATCTCGGGCACGAGGCCGATGCCGGACTGCGCGATCCGGTAGGACGGCAACGCCTCGATCGCGCGGCCATCGAAACGGATGCCGCCGTGATGCGTCGTCAGCATGCCGATGATGCACTTCACTGTCGTGGTCTTGCCCATGCCGTTGCGCCCGATCAGCGTCACGCACTGGCCGGCTTCGGCGGTGAACGACATGCCGAACAGCGCCTGGCTGGCGCCGTATGTGGCGGTGAGGTTGTCGACTTCGAGCAGTGCCATGGTCAGGCGACTAGATCCTGGTCGCCCAGGTAGGCAGTGCGCACGTCCGCGTTGTTGCGGATGGCTTCGGGACTGCCGCACGCAATGACGCGGCCGTACACCAGCACCGTGATGCGATCGGCCAGCTTGAACACGGCATCCATGTCGTGTTCCACCAGCAGGATTCCAAACCGTGATTTGAGCGACTTGAGGAGCTCGACCAGCCGCTCCGATTCCGCGAGGCTCATGCCGGCCATCGGCTCGTCGAGCAACAGCACCTTGGGATCGGTGGCGAGCGTCATCGCCATCTCGAGTTGCCGGCGCTCGCCATGCGCCAGCGCTGCCACCGGCACGTCGGAGCGCGCAGTCAGGCCCACCTGGTCGATCGCGTGGCGCGCGCGTTCGGTGAGCACCGTCTCAGCAAGCAACGGACGCCAGAACGAAAAACTGTGGCCGCGACGCGCCTGCACCGCCAGCACCACGTTGACCAGCACGCTGAATTCCGGGAACACCGACGTGATCTGGTAGGACCGCGACAAACCCATCAATGCGCGGCGATGCACCGGCAACGCGGTGACGTCGGCGCCTTCGAGCAGGATCGTGCCCGCATCCGGCGGCAGTTCTCCCGACAACTGGTTGATCAGCGTGGTCTTGCCCGCGCCGTTGGGACCAATCACCGCGTGCACTTCGCCGCGCTCCACGGTCAGGTCCACGCCGTCGGTGGCAGTGAGGCCGCCGAAGCGTTTGACGAGTCCGGTGACGGCGAGAAGGGTCATCGGATTGCCTTCGCGCGGCGCGCTGCCCATTCGCTGACGTAACCGTAGAGCCCCTTCTTGGCCACGAGCACGATCAGCACGATCAATGGTCCGAGGATGATCATCCAGTGCTGCGTGAGGCCTGCCAGGAATTCTTCCAGCAGCAATAGCGCGGTGGCGCCCGCGACGGGGCCGATCAGCGTGCCCATGCCGCCCAACACAATCATCACGATCAGTTCGCCCGACGTCTGCCACGCCATCGTCGATGGCGACGCGAATTGGGTCAGGTTGGCCAGCAATACGCCCGCCACCACACATACCAGCGCGGAGATCACGTACGCGGTCAGGCGGTAACGCAACGTGGGAAAGCCGAGCGCCGCCATTCGCCGCTCGTTGCTGCGGCAGCCTCGCAGCACCATGCCGAAGCGCGCGTCCACCAACCGCCGGAAGAACAGCAGGCACACGAGCAGCAGGATGAACGCGAAGTAGTAGAGCGTGGTGTTGCTGGCCAGCGAGAAGACGCCGAAATCGCTGCGCGCGGCAATGGGCAGGCCGTCGTCGCCGCCGTATTGCTTCAAACTCACCGCGAGGAAGAAGAACATCTGCGCGAAGGCGAGCGTGATCATGATGAAGGCCATGCCGCTGGTGCGCAGACACACGATGCCGATCACGACGGCCACCACCGC
>JBBQEY010000109.1:0-10699 GCA_038321425.1 Burkholderiales bacterium
TCCGGCCAGCGGGCGCCTCGTCGTCACCGGTGATTCGGTGCAGCTCCTCGGCCGCACGCCGGTGCAACTCTCCACGCTTGCCGACTGGCTGGCGATGGTGGCGCCGGAAGATCGCGAGCGCGTGACCGCGCACTTCGAAACTCGGGGCCGCGGGGCGCGCGATGATGATGTGCTCGACTACACGCTGACAGGCGCCGACGGCCAGGTGGTCAAGGCCACCGATGATGCACGGCCGATCCGTGACCACGAAGGCAGCCTGCACCGCATCGCCGGCATCGTGCGGACCGCCCCGACGGCGCGGGCCATCGCATGAGCGATGTCGCGATGCCCGACGCGGTCGCGCCTGCTGCGCGTGCAACGCCTGCGCCACCAGTTCCGGCCACCGGTACGCCGGATGCAGTGTTCCTGATCCATGGCCTTGGCGGGACTCAATACGACCTGGGCTCGATGCACAAGCGCCTGAAGAATGCAGGTTTTGTCACGCACTCGCTGACGCTGCCGGGCCACGGCACCACACCCGAGGACCTGGCCAACGTCACCGCCGAGGACTGGATCGATGCGGTGGTCGCCAAGTATCGCGAGATCAAGGACCAGCATCCGCGGCTGCACGTGATGGGCATGTGCATGGGCGCGCTGCTGGCGGCAACACTGGCGCAGCGCGAGCGTCATGCCAAGGGCCAGCTCGTCCTGCTCGCGCCCCCGGTCTACATCGACGGCTGGGCCACGCCGTGGTATCGCGGCCTGCGACCGCTGATGTACTACGTGCCCGGCATCGGCCGCACGATGAAGATCGAGGAAGAGGATCCGTTCGGAATCAAGAACGAGCAGCTGCGCGCGATCGTCAAGGCCAAATTCGAGCGCGGCGAGAACTTCCACTATCGATGGGTGCCACTCGAATGCATCCGCCAGGTGGACCGCCTGCGCGGCTTCGTGATGAAGGGCGCGCAGGACATCCGCTGCGCGACGCTGATCGTCCATGCGCGTGAAGATGAGCTGACCAGCCTGCGCTCCGCCAACTTCCTCGTGGAGAAAATCGGCGGCGGCCGCGCGCGCATGGTGGTGCTGGAGGACAGCTATCACATGGTGTGTGTCGACAACGACCGCGAGATCGTGGCCAAGAACGTACTTGAATTCTTCGGCGCCGCGCTGCCGGGCGCGACATCCTCGCTGGCCAACGAACCGAAGATGACGCCCGAGGCGTTGCAAGCCGCCGTGGCCGCGGCGACGCAACGACTTGCCGAAGGCGATTGGACGGGCTTGCGCGACCTGTCCATTCCCGATCTCGCGTGGGTGCAGCCAGGGGTGAATCGCGTGTCCGGCGCACACGCGGGCAAGACCTTCGCCTCGTTCGCCAGCCGCATTGCTGCGGGTGGCGCGCCGCGCTTCACCGCATTCGGCTCGCCCACGTTCAATCGCGGCGTGGCGTTGGTACCGGCCACGCTGGTGGCGTCGCGGGAGGATGCGGGCCTTGAATCGCAGGGCGCGCTGCTGCTGGCCTTCCACGGCGGCAAGTTGCTCGAGGCACGCTGGTTCGCTGACGACGTCGACCGCGAGGATGCATTCTTCGGCGAGCCCGATCCCGTGGCAGCCGGGCCGTCGGCACTCGAGACCGCATTCGAGGCGGCCATCGCGGCGTCGAAGACGATGAAGAAGGCGCCCGACAACGATGCGTTGCTGGCACTGTATTCGCTTTACAAGCAGGCGACCGTGGGCGATGCGTCCGGCGATCGCCCGAGCGCGCTCGACATGGTCAACCGCGCAAAATATGATGCGTGGAGCGCGCGCAACGGCACGGCGGCAGCCGAAGCGATGCAGGGGTATGTGGAGCTGGTCGGCAAACTCAAGGACGGCGAGGGAACATGAGAACTTCGGCATCGGAAAGGCGGGGGCACGCGGTCGCCTCGATCAGTTGCGGCCGCGACCATACATTGGCGCTGCTGGCCTCGGGCAAGGTGATCGGCTGGGGTGGCGACGGCAGCGGCCGCGTCCCGTCAGGTACGCCTGAATACTGCACGACGCCCGCGCCGACCAAGGCCGTGGAAGTCCTGCTGCGCGAGCCGTTGACGGCCGTGGCGGCGGGACACGGCATCAGCCTTGGCATCACCAGGCAACGCGAAGTGGCGCTGTGGGGTGCGCAGGGTGCAGGCATCGACGGCCGCGTCGGCGCGGTCGCGGTGGCCACGCCGATGCTGTTCGAGGACATTTCCCGCGCCCGCGAAGTGGTGGCCGGCGAGTTCCAGTTCGCCGCCATCGATCATGCGGGCGCCGTGTTCACATGGGGGCTCAATGTCGACGGTGCGTTGGGCCGCATGGGCGCGCCGTTCGAGGCGCCGCCCTCGCGCGTCGCTGGTTTGCCGGCCGTGCGCACGCTGGCGGTAGGCAAGGGTTATATGCTGGCCCTCACCCAGGACCAGCGGCTCTACGCGTGGGGCGGCAATGCCGCCGGGCAACTCGGCCTCGGACACCTGCAGACCGTGGAGACGCCGACACTGGTGCAGCTGCCGCACAAGGTGGCTGCCCTGGCGACCGGCAGCACGCATGTGCTGGCGCTGACCACCTCGGGTACCGTGTTGGCCTGGGGCAGCAACAATCACGGCCAGCTGGGACAGGTGCTGCCAGCCTTCGCGATGGCTCCGCTGCCCGTGGCGCTGCCGGAACGCGTGCAGGCGGTGGCGGCAGGCATGTTCTATTCGTTGGCGCTGGGCCACAGCGGCAATGTGTATGCGTGGGGCTGGAACAGTCTCGGTCAGCTGGGTCAGGGCGATGCCGAGGATCGTGCCATCCCGACGCGTATCGCCGGATTGTTAAAGGTGCGCGCAATCGCGGCGGGGCAGGCGCATGCGGCGGCATTGATGGCCGGCTCGCTCCATGGCTGGGGTAGCAACGCGGACGGCCAGCTGGGCGCCGCCGCGCGTGAACAGCGCCATCCGACGCAATTGCTTGCCGTGACCAGTGTTTGAGCGAGGCCGCGATGACTGATCTTCAGAACGACGAAATTTCACGCCGCGGCTTCCTGCAGCTCGGCGTCACCGTCACCGCCGGCGTGGTGTTGCCCTCGGTGCTTGCTGCATGCGGCGGTGGCGGCGGCGATGAGAACGCCAATTCGGGTCCGAAGGAAACCTTCAAGGAGCCGCTCAACATCCAATCGGTGAACCAGCGGCTCGATGTGACGATCATCCTGTCGTACCTGACCATCCCGTTCAACGGCACGATCGTCACGTTGCGCAACATGTTCGGTTCCATTCCCGCGCCGACGCTGCGCATGCGTGTCGGCGACACGTTGCGCATCAAGATCATCAACAAGCTGCCGCCCAATCCGCCCGACCCCACGCCCACCCGGCACCTGCGCTATCCCAACAGCACGAACCTGCACGTGCACGGCCTGCATGTGTATCCGGACATCTATCCGCAACCGGCCGCGCCGCCGTACACGAGCCCCGACACCACCAATCCGCCGCTGCTCTACGGCGATTTCGTGGTGGATGATCCCGACCAAGGCATCCAGCCCGGCGAAGAGCGGCAATACGAGTACTACATCCGCGACGATCATCCTCCGGGCACGTATTGGTATCACCCGCACCTGCACGGCTCGAGTGCGATGCAGGTCGGCAGTGGCATGGCGGGCGCGCTGATCATCGAAGGCCCGATCGACGACGTGCCGCAGATCGCGGCGGCCGCCGAGAAGGTCTTCGTCTTCCAGGCGCCGATCTACGATCCGGTCAGCGGCCAGCTGAGCGAGTTCGCGCAGGTCGCCAACACCACGACCAAGGAACCGCCGTTCCTCATCAACGGTGTACGCAGGCCGCGCATCGTCATGTTCACCGGCGAGGTCCAGAACTGGCGCTTCATCAACGCCGCGATCTTCAAGTTTCTCAACCTGTCGCTTGACCGGCACACGCTCTACCAGTATAGCCACGACGGCAATCCGCGCCGCACGTTCAGGACGTCGGGCCCGGTGCTGCCGGTCGACCCGAACTCTGGGCTGCCGCAAGGCATCGTGCTGGCCCCGGCCAATCGGTCCAATGTGCTGGTAAAGGCCGGCGCACCGGGCACCTACCTGCTGAAGACATTGAAGGTGGAGATGGGCCGCACGCAGGCCATCGTGGACGAAGACATCCTGGCCGAGATTGTCGTCGTCGACAATCCGCTGCCGATGAGCCTGCCGCCTGAGCCGCTGCCCGTCACGCCGTTCCTCAATCCCATCACCGACGCGGAACTGGCCGCCAGTGGCGGGATCAAGCGCACGATCGTGATGCGGGTGATTGCGAGTGCCACCAATACGACGCCGCCGGGCCGTCCGTTCGAAGGCACGGCGACCACACCGCTGGTGCAACCTCCGCCGGGCGAATACGACGACTGGCTCTACCAGACCGGCAACACGCAGGTGGCCGGCAAGGTGTACGCGCTGGGGTCCGATGGCACGACGGGTTCGCAGAACCCCGGCATGCCGAGCACCTACATTCCATTCCAGTCATCGAAGTCGTTGACGCAGACCGTGGCACTCAACAGTGTCGAGGAGTGGACGATCGTCAACATGAACAACATCCGCCATCCGTTTCACATCCATGTGAACCCGATGTACGTGGTGGCGGTGAACGGCGTGAAGCTGGCGGAGCCCTACTGGGCAGATACGGTGCCGTTGCCGTTCAACGCCAATCCGCCGCCGCCGGGAACCACGAATCCGGCCACGGTCACATCGGTCACGTTCCGCATGCGCTTCCTGCATTACACCGGGCGGTACGTGATGCACTGTCACATGCTCGTGCATGAAGACATGGGGATGATGCAGGGCGTAACGGTGGTGTAGCTAGGCCTTCTGTTTGCGCGCCGCCTCGCGCTCCCGCAACACCTTGCGCTGCACCTTGCCGGTGGTGGTCATCGGCAACGCATCGATGAACTCGATTTCCTTCGGGTACTCGTAAGGCGCCAGGAACTTGCGCACATGCTGCTGGATGTCGGATTCGAGTTCCGCCGACGGTGAATGCCCGGCGGCCAGCACGATGAAGGCCTTGACGACGCTGCCGCGCGTTTCATCCGGCGAGGGCACGACGGCGGCATTGGCAACCGCCGGGTGCTTGACGATGCAATTCTCGATCTCGGAGGGGCCGACGCGGTAGCCGGCCACCTTGAACACGTCATCGGCGCGGCCCTGGTACCAGAGGTAGCCCTCGGCATCCATCGTCGCGACGTCGCCGGTGCGCGACCAGTCGCTGGTGAACTTGCGCGCGGTGCCTTCCGCGTTCTTGAAGTATTCGAGGAAGAAGACGGGATCGGGCGTGCCGTCGGGGGCGATGCGGTTCACGGCCACTTCTCCCGGCTCGCCGGTGGGCATCTCGTTGCCGGCATCGTCGATCACGGCCACGCGATGACCCGGATACGGACGGCCCATCGAACCGGGCTTGGCCGGCCACAACGCATGCGAGTTGCCGACGATGTAGTTCATCTCGGTCTGCCCGAACATCTCGTTGATCGTGGCGCCCAATGCGTCTTGCGTCCATGCGAACACGGTGGTGCCCACCGCTTCGCCGGCGCTCATGATGCTGCGCAGGTTGACGTCGAAGTGACTGCGTGGCTGCGGGAACGCCTTCAT
This sequence comes from Burkholderiales bacterium, assembly GCA_038321425.1. GTDB lineage: Bacteria > Pseudomonadota > Gammaproteobacteria > Burkholderiales > Casimicrobiaceae > VBCG01. The sequence continues at coordinate 5,591 of JBBQEY010000109.1, forward strand.
CATCAGCTTCAGCGCGGTCGGGAACAGGAATGTGTTGCGGATCTGGTATTTCTCCATCAGCCGGAACGCACGCTCCGGGTCGAAGCGACCGCGATAGCCGACGATCGGCTGGCCGAAATACATCGTGGGCAGCAACGCGTCCATCAGTCCGCCGGTCCACGCCCAGTCGGCAGGGGACCAGAACAGGTCGCCCGGCTGCGGAAAGCCGTCGTGCGAATGCACGAAGCCGGGCAGGTTGCCGAGCAGGCACGCGTGCGGCATCAGCGCGCCCTTGGGCGGTCCGGTCGTGCCGCTGGTGTAGACGATCAGCGCCGGGTCGCTGGCGCGCGTTCGTACCGGTTCGAAATCCGGCGACGCCGCAGCAACGGCGGTGTCGTAGTCGAGCAGGCCATCGCCGCATGCGCCGGCGACCCCCAGCACCTGCGCGAGGCGCGGCAAGTCGCCGCGGATGGGCTCGAGGTTGGGCGCGGATTGCAGGTCCACCATTGCGACGCGCGCTTCCGCGTTGTCCAGTCGATACGCCAATGCGTCCGGCCCGAACAGGAACGACAGCGGAATGGCCACCGCGCCCATCTGGTACACGGCGAGGTGGGCCGCGACGGTCTCGCGCCGCTGCGGCAGCACCAGCGCCACCTTGTCGCCGCGGTTGACGCCAAGTCCGGCCAGCACATTCGACAGCCGGTTGGCCTCGCGTTGCAGGTCCCAGAACGTGTGTGCGGACACGGCCCCGGATTCGTCTTCCCAATACAGCGCGAAGCGCGTGCGGTCCCCGGCCCATCGGCCGCAGCAGGCGTGTGCGATGTTGAAGAATTCGGGGACGTCCCAGCGGTGGGACGCGTGCAATGCGGCGTAGGAGTCGTCGGGCACCATGCCCGACAATCTACTCGTTCGCGGCGGCGGGGGGAATCGCGGCGCCTGTGATCGTGGGCATCGGCGCGTTCATTTCGAGAGGCTCGACCGTGGCCCACACCCAGTCGGGCTGCTGCTCCAGCAGGCGGCCGAAGCGGATCGGACTGCTTGACTTCGTCGTCAGCAGCTTCAGGCGCTTGGTGGGCTGGTACTCGGCTGCGGGCACGATCAGCGATTGCACGGAGGTATCGGCCTCGCGTTTCTTCAGTGCCAGGAACAGTCCCTGGAACGAGCGGCCGTTGATCGTCGTGGCCTCGCCGTCGACGGAGTAGTCGGCGTCGAGGTTCTTGCGCTGCTCGATCAGGTCCACGCCCATCAGTGTGTTCGCGATCACCTGCAGGCCGATCTCGGCCCGGTCGGTCGTCATCCGCTTCATGCGGCGGACGATGCCGAGCGTCCATGGCATCTGTCCGTGCGGGCGGATGGCGGCCAGCGTACCCAGCGTGACGGCGTTGGCGACGCTCATGGGCGCCAGCAGGCGGAAGCCGGTCTGGCTGATGTCCTTCACCTCCCACGGTCCGCCGGGCGTCGCGAAGGCCGCGAGCCGCCGCCGCGACAGTTCGACGCGGCGGTCCGTTTCGTTGCGCATGCGGCCGAACACCGCCAGCTCCATCGTGCCGCCGAAGCTCTTCCCGTGTTCGGCGTAGGGAATGGGGGCCAGCTCCTCTTCCTTCAGGAACGCGGAAATCTTCGCGAAGCCGACGATGGCATCCACGGTGCCAACCGCAGCAGTGCGCTCGCCGCGCCGCGCGAAAGGCTTGAACTCCGGGTCGACCTGCGAGGCCAGTTTGGTGAGGAGGCCCAGTTGCTCGCTGCGCTTGCTGGTGCGCTCGGACAGCGGCTGCGCCTTGATCTTCTGCTCGATCATCACGACGTTCTGCATCAGCGTGGCATGCAGCGGCCGCGTGTCGAGGAACAGCACGCGCCCTTCCAGCGGGTGCGGTGTGCGGCGGCGCAGGCCGTCGCGGCTCGCGAGGTCGACGTAGAAGGACGTGACCGACGATGGCTCGAGCGAAAGGCGCAGCGGCGCGGCCCACTCGTCCAGCTCGCCGGCGACCCATTCGAGGTGGCGCGCGGTCATGTTGCCGGCGTTCATCAGTTGCAGCAGCAGCGCCACGAGGAACTCGTGCTCGATCGTGGTGGAATGGCCGCCAGGGCCGACCACCAGTTGCGCTCGCTCGATCTGCCGCGAACAAGCCAGCGTGAAGTGTGCATGCAATTCCGACCACTTCGCGGGAATCCACTGCTCGTACCGGTAGAGCCGGATCTTCGCGTCGAGGCCCATGTGGATGATCTGCCGGCCCACCAGCTCGGGCAGCAGCTGCTGCCACTTGGCGCTTTGCACGTGATGCGACACCTCGTGGGCGAAGGTGTTGTACGTGACGAGGAACGCTTGTGTCAGGTCGAACAGCGCCGACCACAGCTGGTGTTCGATCTTGCTGCTCCGGCTTGAATGCTCGATGTACTGCGCGGTCAGGTTCTTGCGCAGGTTGGTGCATTGCGCGTCGACGTAGAAGATGGCCTCGAGGCGCACCGGCGTGCGCTTGGCGGCAGGTTCGGCCATCCGCCCCAGCTCGGCGATCACCTCGGTGTGCAGTGCCAGCGGATCGGCTACAGGAAACGAGACGAGCCACTTTTCCGCGGCTCGGAAATCCGCCAGCGGGTCGCGATTGGTTTTGCCGAATCCGAACATGGGGATGGGGCAGCGCGTTCAGGCAGCGTGCGAAACAGCGTCCATAGGTCACCCTTCTGCAAGAACCGGACCCGCCGCCCGCCGCGCGATCCGGGACCACGATGACGGCGGGCGCAGGTTTTACCGGCGGCCGCCGATGTCTCAATCTCGGGCACGCATCATGCGACAAAGGCGGGGACGCGGCAAGCCGCGACTCGCTGGCTGGCACGTTATGTGCGTGCACTATTCGTGCAGCACAGCTTGACGGTACGGTGCGTCCGTCGAGTGGCTTGCCGGGACGACCCGGGGGAGACGTTATACTTGTGCAATACAGACTGCCGGTACGCGAGTCACGCCAGGCAGCAAGACGCATAGAGGAAACTATTGCCATGGGCATTCTGATCAAAGCCCCGAACCGGCGCCGCGAGCCCGCGCTTGCCGCCGTGCCGGACACTCCCGCCGTCGAAGCGCGCGGGGCCCTCCATATCCGCGAAGTGGTGCGCATTACCGGCTTGCGTCGCGAGCAGCTCTACATGTGGCAACGCCGTTACGGGTTTCCGTCGCCGATGCGCGACCCGTTCGGCGATCGCGTGTATCCGGCCGACCAGGTGGCGCGACTCAAGTTGATCAAGCAGTTGCTGTCCGAAGGCTGGCGTGCCGGCGCGGTCGTGGCGTTGGCCGATTCGGCGCTGCAGTCGATGCTGGGCCTGGCCGTTGATGAGCCTTCGGCGTTGCCGCCGGAAATCGAGAATGCCGTGAAGCTGGTGGCCGAGCACCGGATCGGTGAACTGCAGAATCACCTGTCCAAGCTGTTGGTGGGGCAGGGCCTGCGTCGCTTCCTCGAACAGACGTTGATCCCGCTGAACGAGGCGGTGCACGAGCGTGTCGTGCGCGGCGAAATGCAGAATTTCCAGGAGTTGCGCTTTGCCGACCTGGCGCAGCGTTTGCTGCGCGATGTGACGCGCCTCGTACGTCCTACGCGCGATGCGCGGCACATCCTGCTGGCAACACCGCCCAACGATCCCAACCAGCTCGGCCTTGCCATTCTTGAGTTGCTGCTGTTCACCGAAGGGGTGAATTGCCTGACGCTGGGTGCCGGCGTGCCGGCGCAGGAGATCGCCGGCGCGGCCACGGCTTACAAGGCGGCCCTGGTGGTCCTGCTGTTCGACCGCGGGATTTCGGGCAAGATCGCCGGCCAGGAAATCCGCAGCCTTCGCGCTGCGCTTCCCGTCGATATGCCGCTGGTGGTCAGTGGCCGCGCGGTGAACCTGCTGGCCAAGCCGATCGCGGATGCGCACACGGCGGTGGACTTCAGTTCCGTGATGTCGAAGATGCGTTCGCTGGGATTGTTGTCCGCGTCGGTCGTGCCCACGGTCGGCATGTTGCCGGAGATGCCGCAGCGCGCGTAGCATGGTGGGCGTGAATCTGCGCCCACCCTCCACTTCCTGGTTCTCGCGGCGCACGCTCTGGCATTCGCTGGGCGTGCTTGCCGCACTGGCGCTGGCGATCCTGCTGTTGCAGGCCTATCGCCAGCCCGACCTGCTGCTCGAGCTCTCGAACCTGCGCCTTTGCTAGGCGGCGTTTGGCAACTGCCGGCCCGCACTCACGGTTCGTTGAGGAAGTCCGACAGTTTGCGACGTTGCCGCTTGGTCGGCCGCCCTGGCGTTTCCGGCGCGGACGCTCGCGCGGCGCGCTTGTCGAGGGTGATCGCTTCGCGCGCCTGCGCGCTGGCCGGGGTCTCGCGGTAGAGCAACGCGGCGTCGGCCGCGCCGCCGCGGCGGTCGGATAAGGCCAGCACCAGAACGACCCACGTCAGGCCCTCCTTGCGCACGGAGACCACGTCCGCGACGTGCGGCGGCCGCGACGGCTTCACGCGTTCCTCGTTGATGCGCGCCTGCCCCGCGTCGATCGCGGCGGAGGCGAGGCTGCGGGTCTTGTAAAAGCGCGCGGCCCAGAGCCATTTGTCGAAGCGAATGCGTTCGCCGCCTGTGGCGGGGACGTCGTCACGCCGCGTCACGGCGCGTCCTTCGACGCGTCGGTGTAGATCTCCATCCATGCGGCCGTGTTGAGCGCTTCCGCGTATCCGTCGGTGCGCAAGCCCGCCACGACGCGGCCGCGATCCTCGTGCGGGTTGGCGCGCGCGAAATGACCGATCAGCGTGCCATGCGGCTCGCATCCAGGCACGAACAGCAGCGGCAGGTGCGACACCAGTGGCTCGGGTGTGCCGGGCGTGACCAGCGTCGCGAACGCGTGATCGTGCATCAGCCGGGCCACGGCCGCGCGATCACTGGTGGCAAAGTGCGCGGGAGTGTAGAGGCTCATCGACGGCGTGGGGTCACGGCTCGGAACGCGCCGGCGAAAACAGCGCGCGCGCGGCGACGGGGTCGAACGTGTACAAGCGGTGACAGAACTCGCACGTCACCTCGACGTTGCCGCGCTCGGCCAGGATCGATTCGACCTCCTCGGCGCCGGCAATTCGCAACGCGTTCTCGACGCGCTCCGCCGAACACGAACAGCCGAAGGCCACC
>JBBQEY010000110.1:0-10614 GCA_038321425.1 Burkholderiales bacterium
GCATCACGCCCGAGCAGCTCATCGCCCGCGTCAATGTCTCGCACCTCGAGGATTGGAAGCGTTACCACATCAGCTTCGACACCACGCACTCCACGCACTCGCCGGAGAACGTGGCGCTGGCCTCGTCCATTTACCGCAAGCTGCGCGATCACCAGCCGTCGCTGATCGCCACGAAGACCATCGAGCAGTTCTACGATCCGGTCAAGGGCATGTTCCTGGCCGATCGCTATATCAAGGGCACGTGTCCCAAGTGCGGCGCGCCCGACCAGTTCGGCGGTGACGGCTGCGAGCGTTGCGGCACCACCAACGCCCCTACCGACCTCCTCGACCCGAAGTCGGTGATCACCGGCGCAACGCCGGAAATGCGTGCTTCGGAGCATCTCTTCTTCCGCCTGTCCGATCCGCAGGTCATCGCCTTCCTCGAGCGCTGGACGAGAGAAACGCCGCTGCAGCCCGAGGTCTTCAACAAGATCCAGGAGTGGCTGGGCAGCAACGGAACTGAGGGCGGCAAGGCGCTGAACGACTGGGACATCTCGCGCGATGCGCCGTACTTCGGCATCGAGATTCCCGAGGCGCCGGGAAAGTACTTCTACGTGTGGCTCGATGCACCCGTCGGCTACCTGGCGGCGCTGCAGAAGCATTTCGATTCCGGCGAAGCACGGCGCAAGTACCCGAACGAGACCCGCACGTTCGACGCCTTCATCGCCGACGACGACGTCGAGCAGTATCACTTCATCGGCAAGGACATCGTCTATTTCCACACGCTGTTCTGGCCCGCCATGCTGCGCTTCTCCGAGCGCAAGACGCCCACCAATGTCTTCGTGCACGGCTTCATCACGTTCAACAGCGAGAAGATGTCGAAGTCGCGCGGTAGCGGCATCAGTCCACAGCGCTACATCGAGCTCGGCTTCAACCCGGAGTGGCTGCGCTACTACATCGCCGCCAAGCTGAACGACCGCGTCGAGGACCTCGATTTCAACCCGGACGATTTCGTCGCCCGCGTGAACAGCGACCTGATCGGGAAGTACGTCAACATCGCCAGCCGGGCCGCGGGTTTCATCGCCAAGCATTTCGACGGCGCGCTTGCCTTCGACCCCGGCGTCGCGGAGCAGTTGTCGCGTGATGCCAGTGCGGCCATGCAGGCGGCGCGCGACGGGTACAACCAGCGCCGCTTCGGGCAGGTGGTGCGCGAGGCGATGGCGCTCGCCGACCGGATCAACGAGAGCTTCGACCAGGCCAAGCCGTGGACGCTGGCCAAGGACCCGGCGCAGCACGCCGCGCTTCAGGATGTCTGCTCGCGTGCATTGCACGGGTTCAAGGTCCTGACGGTGATGCTGTCCCCCATCTTGCCTGCCACGGCGTCGACGGTGGCACGGACCTTCTTCGGTCTCGGCCGCGATTTCACGTGGAGCGATGGCGCCGTGCTGCCTGCGCGGGTCGGTGCCTATGCCCATTTGCTGTCGCGCATCGATCCTAAGATGATCGACGCGCTGCTCGAGCCCGCCAAGGCGGCCACCGTAGCGGTCGCATCCAAGCCGGCCACAGCAGGCACCGCCCTGCCCGCTGCCGTGACAGTTGCGGCAGCCACGATCGGCATCGACGACTTCACCAAGATCGACCTGCGGATTGCGCGCATCGTCAACGCCGAGCATGTCGAAGGCGCGGACAAACTCTTGCAGCTCACGCTCGATGCCGGCGAAGGCCGCCACCGCACCGTGTTCGCAGGCATCAAGTCAGCCTACGACCCGGCCACGCTGATCGGACGCCTGACGCCGATGGTGGCCAATCTTGCGCCACGCAAGATGAAGTTCGGGTTGTCGGAAGGTATGGTGCTGGCCGCCTCCGGCGAAGGGCCCGGCATCTTCCTGCTTAGCCCGGACAGCGGTGCTGCGCCCGGCATGCGGGTCAAATGAGTGCGCCCCGTGAAGACCCCGGCATGAACGCCAACGCGCAATCCGAAGCCGCGGTCTGATGGCCGCGCTGCCCGACCTCGATTCGCTGACATCGGCATTCCGGTTTCGCCCGAAGCTCGTCGATTGCCTGAAGGCAGGCTATACGCGCGCCGACTTCCGCGGCGATCTGGCCGCCGGCATCACCGTTGGCGTGGTCGCACTGCCGCTGGCGATGGCCTTCGCGATTGCATCGGGTGTGCCGCCGCAGGCCGGCATCTTCACCGCGATCATCGCCGGCTTCCTTGTCTCGCTGCTCGGCGGCTCGCGCGTGCAGATCGGCGGCCCCACCGGCGCATTCATCGTCATCGTCTACGCCATCGTCGTGCAGTACGGCATCGCCAACCTCATCGTCTGCACCATTGCCGCCGGCGTACTGCTGCTCGCGATGGGTATCACGCGCATGGGCAGCCTCATCCGCTTCATTCCTGTTTCCATCGTGATCGGCTTCACCAACGGCATCGCCATCCTGATATTGCTGTCGCAGTTGAAGGATTTCCTCGGGCTCAGCATCGCCATGCCGGAGGAATTCTTCACGCGGATCCGGGTTATCGCCACGAATACCCACCACGTCGACCCCGCCACCGTGATCGTGTCCTCGACGTGCCTCTTCGTGCTGTGGTTCTGGCCGAAGTCGATCACGACCACCGGCCAGGCGCTGGAGGCCGAGGACCATGCGGGCTCCGAGCTGGCGGCAGGCGGCGACGGGCATGTGCCGATGCGCGACCGCGCGTTTCTCCACACCACCCGCCGCGGCCGCGCGGTCATGTCGAAATTGCCGGGACCGATCGTCGTTCTGATCGTGGCCTCGGTGATGGTCGGGCTGCTCGAACTGAACATCGAGACCATCGGCACGCGCTTCGGCGGCATTCCGCAGAGCCTGCCGGCATTCGCGTGGCCGGACATCTCGCTCGAGACATTGCGCAAGCTTTTGGCGCCGACGATAACGATCGCACTGCTGGGCGCCATCGAATCCCTGCTGTCGGCGCGCGTGGCCGACGTGCAGATCGACGACCGGCACGATCCGAACCAGGAACTGATGGCGCAGGGCATCGCCAACATCGTCGCGCCGTTCTTCGGCGGCATTCCCGCCACCGGCGCCATTGCCCGCACCGCGACCAACGTCCGCGCCGGCGGGCGCACGCCCATCGCCGGCATCATCCACGCGGTCACGCTGCTGCTGATCGTGCTGATCGCCGCGCCGCTCGCCAAATATATCCCGCTGGCTGCGCTGTCCGCCGTGCTGATCATGGTGGCGCTCAACATGGGCGACTGGCATGCCTTCCGCGACCTGGCCCGGTATTCGATTCCCTATCGCACCGTGCTGCTCACTACATTCTTCATCACCGTGGTTTTCGACCTGACGCTTGCCGTCGAGATCGGACTCGTACTGGCCAGTCTCTTCTTCATTTACCGGATGTCCGCGCTCACGCAGGTCGACCCGATCCGTCTCGACGGGGTCCCGCCCGCCATCGCCGCGTACAAGGTCTTCGGCGCGTTGTTCTTCGGCTCGGTGGGCAGGCTCGAGCCGTTGCTGGACCCGGTGCGCACCCCCGCCAACATCATCATCCTGGAAATGCACCAGATGATCAGCATCGACAACACGGGTCTCGAAACGCTTGAATCGCTGCAGCGCTCGCTCGCGAAACGGGGCGGCCAGCTGATCCTGTGCGGCCTCAACCGCAACCCGGCAACGCAGGTCGAGCGCACCGGCTTCGCCGCCACGCTGGGCGAAGCGAACGTCGTGCCGCACCTCGCGCGGGCGCTGTTCCGTGCCCACCAGTTGCTGCGCGAGTCCGCGCCCGCCGACGCGGCGGAGCCGTCCGCGTATTGACCCGTGTAGGCGAGGCTTCAGCCTCGCGGGTTGGACGCACGTTTTACCTGCGAGGATGAAGCCTCGCCTACAACGCGCTGCAGGCCGAAATCCCGGTCGCGCTGTCAGCCCAGCAGATCGCCCGACACCTTGCGGCCGCGCGCGCCACCGCGTGCCGGCGCCGCGACCGCCTTGCCGCGGCGCTTCGCGTCCGTCTCCAGCACCGGCTTCAGGTAGTGGCCGGTGTAGCTTGCCGTGGCGGCCGCGATCACATCCGGCGGACCTTCGGCGACGATCGTCCCGCCGCCGCCGCCGCCTTCCGGACCGAGGTCCACGATCCAGTCGGCCGTCTTGATCACGTCGAGGTTGTGCTCGATCACGACGACCGTGTTGCCATGGTCGCGTAACCGGTGCAGCACCGTCAGCAGCAACTCGATGTCGTGGAAATGCAATCCGGTCGTCGGCTCGTCGAGGATGTAGAGCGTGCGCCCGGTGTCGCGCTTCGACAGTTCCAGCGCCAGCTTGACGCGTTGGGCTTCGCCGCCCGAGAGTGTGGTGGCCGATTGTCCCAGCGTGATGTAGCCGAGGCCGACGTCCAGCAATGTGGCCAGCTTGCGCGCCACCGTCGGCACCGGCTCGAAGAACGCGTGCGCCTGCTCCACGGTCATCGCCAGCACTTCGTGGATGTTCCTGTCCTTGTAGCGGACCTCGAGCGTTTCGCGGTTGTAGCGCTGGCCGTGGCACACGTCGCACGGCACGTACACGTCGGGCAGGAAGTGCATCTCGACCTTGATGAGGCCATCGCCCTGGCACGCCTCGCAACGCCCGCCCTTGACGTTGAACGAGAAGCGTCCGGGTCCGTATCCGCGTTCGCGCGCTTCCTTCACCTGCGAGAACAATTCGCGGATGGGCGTGAACAATCCGGTGTAGGTTGCCGGATTGGAACGCGGCGTGCGGCCGATGGGGCTCTGGTCGACGCTGATCACCTTGTCGAAGTGATCGAGCCCTTCGATGTCGCCGTGCGCTGCAGGTTCCTCCGAGCTGTCGTAAAGATGCCGTGCCACCGCGTGGTAGAGCGTGTCGTTGATCAGCGTGGACTTGCCCGAGCCGGAAACGCCGGTGACGCAGACGAAGAGTCCCACCGGCAGGTTGAGCGTGACGCCCTGCAGGTTGTTGCCGGTGGCGTTGTGGATCCGCAGCATCCTCGCCGGATCGGCGCGATGCCGCCTGGCCGGAATCGGGATCGACCGGTGGCCCGCGAGATACTGGCCCGTCAGCGAATGCGGCGCATGCCGCACTTCCTCCGGCGTGCCCTGCGCCACGACCTGTCCGCCGTGCTCGCCGGCGCCGGGGCCCATGTCGACCACATAGTCGGCGGCGTTGATCGCGTCCTCGTCATGCTCGACGACGATGACGCTGTTGCCCAGGTCCCGCAGGTGCTTCAACGTGGCCAGCAGGCGATCGTTGTCGCGCTGGTGCAGGCCGATCGACGGTTCATCCAGCACGTACATCACGCCGGTCAATCCCGAACCGATCTGTGACGCCAGCCGGATGCGCTGCGACTCGCCGCCCGACAGCGTCTCCGCCGAGCGGTCCAGCGACAGGTAATCAAGGCCGACGTTGTTCAGGAACTGCAGGCGGCTTACGATTTCCTTGACGATGCGATCGGCGATCGCCGCCTTCTGGCCTTCGAGCGTCAGACCGCGGAAATAGGCCATCGCGTCCTTCAGCGGCAAGCCGGAGACCTCGTAGATCGGGCGCGCGTAGGCACCCTCGCCCACCTTGACGTGCCGCGCTTCGCGGCGCAACCGGGTGCCGCCGCAATCAGGACACGGCTTGTTGTTGAGGTACTTCGCGAGCTCCTCGCGCACCATCATCGAGTCGGTCTCGCGGTAGCGGCGCTCGAGGTTGGGCACGATGCCTTCGAACGCGTGCTCGCGCACCATCGGCTTGCCGCGGTCGGAGAGATACGCAAACGGGATCTTCTCGTCGCCCGAGCCGTAGAGGATCAGCGTCTGAACTTTCTCCGGCAGCTTGACGAACGGCTTGTCCACATCGAAGCCGAAATGCTTCGCCAGACTTTGCAGCAACTGGAAATAGAATTGGTTGCGCCGGTCCCAGCCCTTGATCGTGCCCGATGCCAACGACAGCTGCGGAAAGGCCACGACACGCTTCGGGTCGAAGAAGGTGATCGATCCCAGGCCATCGCAACGCGGGCATGCGCCCAGCGGGCTGTTGAACGAAAAAAGACGCGGCTCGAGTTCCGCCAGCGCGTAGTTGCAGATCGGGCACGCGAACTTGGCCGAAAAGAGATGCTCGCGGCCCCCGTCCATCTCGACCGCAATGGCGCGGCCATCGCCGTGCCGCAATGCCGTCTCGTAGGATTCGGCCAGCCGCTGCTTGAACTCGGCGCGGATGCGCAGCCGGTCGACGACCACTTCGATCGTGTGCTTTGTCGTCTTGGCAAGCTTCCCGACCGCGTCGATCTCCACGACCTTGCCGTCCACGCGCACGCGGGCGAAGCCTTTGGCGCGCAGTTCGACGAACAATTCGAGGTGCTCGCCCTTGCGGTTGACGATCACGGGCGCCAGGATCATCAGGCGCGGCCCTTCCGGGTCCGTCCCCTGCATGGCCAGCGTGGCGTCGACCATCTGCGAGATGGTCATCGCGGTGAGCTTCTGCTCCGGGTGGTCGGGGCAATACGGGTCGCCGACGCGCGCGAACAAGAGCCGCAGGTAATCGTGGATCTCTGTAACCGTGCCCACGGTGGATCGCGGATTATGCGACGTTGCCTTCTGCTCGATCGAGATGGCCGGCGACAGGCCCTCGATCAGGTCCACGTCGGGCTTCTCCATCAACTGCAGGAATTGCCGCGCATAGGCTGACAGCGATTCGACATAGCGGCGCTGTCCTTCCGCGTACAGCGTGTCGAAGGCGAGCGAGCTCTTGCCGGAGCCCGACAGGCCCGTGATCACGATCAGCCGGTGTCGCGGCAGGTCGAGATTCAGGTTCTTGAGATTGTGCGTGCGTGCGCCGCGGATGCGGATCGAGTCCATGCAGGGCTTATGGTAATTGGCGGAGCTTGCGGCGGCGGCGCCTCGTGCGATTGGAGTGCAGGGGGTCGTCTGAATGGCTGAAGGACGACGAGCGAACCTGTTAGTATATTGTGTTTATTCGCTGCGCTTAAAGTCCTAATTTTCCGTCCATGACTCCCACGCCCGCACCCGGCACCGTCGACGTGCGGCCGCCCCCGGCCGCGGTGCACATGACCGCCGGGGAGCGCCGCGCCACGGCCAGCCTGGCGTCCATCTACGGGCTGCGCCTGCTCGGCATGTTCGTCATCCTGCCGGTGTTCGCGCTCTATGCGGAAACGCTCGAGGGTGGCGCCAGCCATACGATGATCGGCATTGCACTGGGCGCCTACGGCCTCACGCAAGCCATTCTGCAGATTCCATTCGGCTGGGCCTCCGATCGCTGGGGCCGCAAGCCCGTCATCTACGCCGGTCTTGCCATCTTCGCCATCGGCAGCTTCGTGGCTGCCGCCGCCAATACCATCGAAGGGGTGATCGTCGGCCGCTGCCTGCAGGGCGCGGGCGCCATCTCGGCGGCAGTCATCGCGCTGACGGCCGACCTGACGCGCGATGCCGTGCGCACGCGCGCCATGGCCATCATCGGCATCACCATCGCGGTGACGTTTGCGCTGTCGCTCATCGCCGGCCCGCTGCTCAAGGCTGCAATCGGCGTGCCGGGCATCTTCGCGCTCACGGGCATCCTGGCGCTGGGCGCCATGGCCGTCGTGCGGTACGCGGTGCCCGATCCGGGCGACGTGCGCGTCGAGCGCGAGGCTGGTGGTGCCCAGTTGCGGCGCGTGCTGACCGACCCGCAGTTGTTGCGCCTCAACTACGGCACGTTCGCGCTGCACGCTGTGCTGATGGCGCTGTTTGCGCAGGTTCCGTTCGCGCTGGTCGATCTCGGCCTGACCGGCGAGCGCCACTGGGTGGTGTACCTGCCGGTGCTGCTGCTCTCCATCGTGTTCCTGCTGCCATTCATCCGGCAGGTCGATCGCGCGGGGCGCGGCAAGCCGCTGATGGTGGGCGCCGTCGTCGCCCTGGGAGCCGCACAGGTGGCAGTGGCCATGTCACTGCACTCGCTCGTAGGCATGGTCGTCGCGCTCACGCTGTTCTTCACCGCGCTTAACCTGCTCGAGGCCATGCTGCCCTCGCTGGTGTCCAAGTGCGCGCCGGAGGAGGCCCGCGGGGCCGCCGTCGGGGTCAATGCCAGCATGCAGTTCCTCGGCGCGTTCGTCGGTGCCGCCGCGGGAGGCTTTCTGTCGCAACACGCCGGCACCGGCGCGGTCTTCATGCTGGGCGTGGGTCTCACCCTCGTGTGGCTCGCCGCGTCGGCCACGATGACCGCGCCCCCTGCCCGCTATCGCAACAACTACTCGATGGGAGAAACCTGAACATGGCCTCGGTCAACAAAGTCATTCTGCTCGGCAACCTGGGCCGCGACCCGGAAACCCGCTACACCACCGGCGGCGACGCGGTCTGCAACCTCAACATCGCCACGTCCGAGCAATGGAAGGACAAGAGCGGCGAAAAGCAGGAAAAAACCGAGTGGCATCGCGTGGTGCTCTTCGGCCGCACGGCGGAGATCGCCGGCGAGTACCTGAAAAAAGGCCGCTCGGTCTACATCGAAGGCCGGCTGCAGACCAAGAAGTACACCGACAAGGATGGCGTGGAGAAGTACTCGACGGAAATCGTCGGTGATCGCATGCAGCTGATCGGCGGTGCGCGCGAAGGTGGCGGCGGCGACGCCGAGTTCTCGCCGCCGTCCGGTGGTGGCGGTGGCCGCCGCGAAGGCGGCGCCCCGAGCAGTGGTGGCGGTGGCGGCAAGCCCGCCGGCGGCACCAAGAAGAACACCGACGACTTCGACGACGACATCCCGTTCTGACCCAACGACGCGGCTTCGCCGCTGGCGGGGCTACGTGTGAAATTGTAGGCGAGGCTTCAGCCTCGCGGGTGGCTGCAGGTGAGGATGTAGGCGAGGCTTCAGCCTCGCGGGTGGCTGCAGGTGAGGATGTAGGCGAGGCTTCCGCCTCGCGGGTGGCTGCAGGTGAGGATGTAGGCGAGGCTTCCGCCTCGCGGGTTTGTCGCTGCGCTATCCCCGCGAGGCTGAAGCCTCGCCTACAACGCGACCACCGCTTCGGCAATCACGCCGCCACCCAGGCACACGTCGCCGTCGTAGAGCACCAGATACTGCCCCGGCGTGGGCGCCCATTGCGGGGCGGCAAACACCGCACGCGTGCCTGCTGCCGACGTCTCCAGCACGCAGGGCGCCGCAGACATCCGGTAACGGGTCTTCGCCGTCAGCTGCGCTGTCGCCGCAGGTGGTGTGTCGGCGATCCAATGCATGTCGATGACCGCGACGTCGCGCCGATACAGCAGCGGATGATCATGCCCCTGCACCGCGATCAGTGTGTTGCGCGCAAGGTCCTTCGCGGCGACAAACCACGGCGCATCCGTGCCGTCCCGCGTGCCGCCGATGCCGAGCCCATGACGCTGGCCGAGCGTGTAATACGCGAGACCGTCGTGCTTGCCGATCGTCACGCCCTCGGGCGTTTGCACCGGTCCGGGCGTGCGTGGCAGGTAGCGCGCAAGGAAATCGCGGAACGGGCGCTCGCCGATGAAGCAGATGCCGGTGGAATCCTTCTTCGCGTAAGTAGGGATGCCTTCCTTCTTCGCCAGCACGCGCACGTCGCGCTTGATCATGTCGCCCAGCGGAAACAACGTGGGGGCAAGCTGCTCCTGCGTCAGTCGATGCAGGAAATAGCTTTGATCCTTCGATGCATCCGCCGCCATCAGCAGCTCCACGCCGCCACCGTCGGCGCGCCGCGCGCGCGCATAGTGGCCGGTGGCGATGTGATCGGCACCCATCCGCAGCGCATGATCAAGAAACGCGCGGAACTTGATTTCGCTGTTGCACAGCACGTCGGGGTTGGGCGTACGCCCGGCCTCGTACTCACGCAGGAAATGCGCGAACACCCGCTCGCGATACTCCTTGGCGAAGTTCACAGCCTCGAGCTCGATGCCGACCACATCAGCCACGGCCGCCGCGTCGACCAGGTCTTCGCGCGACGTGCAGTACTCGTCCGTATCGTCGTCCTCCCAGTTCTTCATGAACAGGCCGACAACCTCGAAGCCCTGCCGCTTCAGCGCCCACGCGGCCACCGCCGAGTCCACTCCGCCAGACAGTCCAACCACCACCCGCTTGCGCGGCGCACTCATCGCATGAGTTCCAGCGGAAAGCGGCGTCCGGCACGATAATCCTCGATACATTGGAGCACCAGTGGACTGCGATGGTCGGCGCGACGCGCAACGATTCCGTCGTAGTCAAGCCACAGCGCGCGCACGATGCCGACATCGAGCGGCCGCGCCGGATCATGCGCGTCGGGCCGTCCCGCAAAGGCAAAGCGCACAAACGTAGCACCGTCGTCAGGGGCCTCCCAGCGATAAACGCCGACGAGCGCGGTGGGCGTGACCTGCC
The DNA here is from genome assembly GCA_038321425.1 of Burkholderiales bacterium. Lineage (GTDB taxonomy): Bacteria > Pseudomonadota > Gammaproteobacteria > Burkholderiales > Casimicrobiaceae > VBCG01. Next base: position 10,309 of record JBBQEY010000110.1, read on the forward strand.
AGCCCGACTCCTCCAGCGTTTCCCGAATCGCACCATCGGCAAGTGACTCACCTGCCTCGAGATGCCCCGCTGGCTGGTTGAGCTTCCGACCGGTGCGCGTTTCTTCCTCCACGAGCAGGAAGAGTCCATCGCGCTCGGCGATCATCGCGACAGTGACAGCAGGACGAACGGCAACGTGTTCGGTCATAGTGGATCGGAATGGTAAACCCGTAGACGCGGGCGTAGGCGAGGCTGCAGCCTCGCGCGGCATCCGTGAATCCCGTAGGCGAGGCTGCAGCCTCGCGCGGCATCCGTAAATCCCGTAGG
>JBBQEY010000111.1:0-10610 GCA_038321425.1 Burkholderiales bacterium
CGCGGTGATCCCGGGCGCGACCGCAACGACGTCGCTGAGCTTCACGGTTTGGAAGAGCTTCATCGTCCGCTCGGCGTCAGCCTCGCGGTAGATGGGTTCCACCGGTGGCCTGCCGCGGCGCTGATTGCGGCGATTGAGGTATTCGACCTCATTTTCCTGAATGCCGCCAGCATCGGCCAGCATGATTGCGCATAGTTCTCGTGTCGGGCCCGTTGCGTAAATGGGTCCCCCGTAGCCGGCTTTCATCAGTTTGGGCAGCAGGCCGGAATGATCGATGTGCGCATGCGTGAGCACGACCGCGTCGAGCGCCGAAGTATCGAAAGGGAAGGGCTCGTAGTTCAGCGCCTTCAGAGTCTTTGAGCCCTGAAACATTCCGCAGTCGATCAGGATTGACGCGCGGTCGGACTGCAGGCGTACGCAGAATCCGGTGACGCATCCGGCGGCGCCATGAAAGGTGATTGTAGGAGTCATGTCGGTGGTGGGTGCAGTAGGGTTCGATGTCACGAATGCGTTCGCATGCCATCGTCCTCGAATGCGGCCTCGACGGCGAAATGAAAGTCGGACGGTTCCGAACCGTGGATCCGATACAGTGGTTCGCCGGCACCAACGCGATCACCCACCTTGTGCAGCAGGTCGAGACCCGCACCGGGGTTGGTCGGGGCGCCTGCCAGGCGTGCGATCGATGCAATTTGCAGACAGTCGATCGCTGACAGCGTACCCGACACTCGTGCGCACACCTCATGGACAAGGTCGCCGACTCCTTCGCGAATCGGAGACGGACCTTGCGCGGTGATGATGGCATCCATTGCGCGCGCGGCAGCGCCATTGTCCAGCAGTTCACGAGCGCGCGCTTCGCCGCGCCCCCCGGCCAATGCCGGATCCGCTTCGAGCACGCGTCCCGCAAGCCGGATGGACTTTTCCCGCAGGTCGCCGGGGGCCCGCGGGCGATTGGCGAGCACGTCCATCACATCCCGCGCTTCCAGCACCGGCCCGATACCGCGGCCGATAGGCTGCGTGCCGTCGGTGATGATCACCTCAATGGCGAGGCCGAGGTGCCCGGCGACGTATTCGAACAACTTGCGGAGACGCAATGCCGAGCGCGGATCGCGAATCTTGGCAGTGGCGCCGACGGGGACGTCGAGGACCAGATGCGTGGATCCGGCGGCTACCTTCTTGGACAGGATCGACGCCACCATCTGCTCCGGAGTATCGATTGACAGCGGTCGCTCGACGGAGATCAACACGTCGTCCGCCGGCGAGAGGTTGACGCGCCCGCCCCACACCACGCAGCCGCCGCAGGTCTGCACGACATGGCGCATTTCCGCCTCGTCGAGGTCCACACGCGCCAGCACTTCCATCGTGTCGGCGGTGCCCGCGGGCGAGGTGATCGCCCGCGACGACGTCTTGGGAATCCATAACCCGTGCGCAGCCACGATGGGTACAACAAGTAACGATGTACGATTGCCGGGGATGCCCCCGATGCAGTGCTTGTCGACGACCGGATCGCGATTCCACGTGAGGCGGTGGCCCACCGCAATCATCGCCCGCGTCAGACTCAACGTCTCTTCCGGCGTCATGAAACTGGCACAGGCAATGAGAAACGCCGCGACTTCCATATCAGACCAGCGATGGTCAGCCAGATCGCGAGCAATGTCGAGGTAGTCCGCAGCGCTCAGTGTCTCCCCCGCCACCTTGGCACGTACCAGATCGAGTGTTCGCGGCGGACGTGCTGGTGCCACCTCTACCAACGTACCGGCGGTAACGCCCAGGCGATGAAACATCGGCTCGGGCAGACCGACCTCGCCGGCCGCCACCAGCGATGGATCATCGCAAATCATTGGCGACGCCAGCAGACTGCCGCCATTGGCACGAACTTCCACGGTGCGGAGGCCGGCGAGGCGTTCGGGCCGGAATGCAGTACCGTCGCGGGCGAGTATGACCACGTTTTCGTGAAACGTGTTCAAGGCCACCGGTTTGGCCACGAGGCGTGCGGCGGGACCCGCTGAAGGACGCCGGTGGGCTCGATGCGAAGGGAGTGGGTTGTCGTCTGCCATGGATAGGGATGTATTCTAGGCGGTTGCCGCTCTGGCGGGATTGAGCAAGGTCAACCGCGAAGCGATCGTGCCGAATTCAAGCCACTACCCATGTCAACGCCAAATTCAGCCTTGAAGCGCCTGCGCGTGCTGCGCCACCAGTATGGCGATGTCGCCGAACGCGACAAGCTCATGCTATTGCGCACCTTGCGCGCGGCCATACTTGCGACGTACGCGCAGCTGGCCGCGCTGCACGAGGACTTGCTTTTCATCTGCGCGTTCCCGGGTGCGCGATCAACGCTGCAACTGGCGCGGCGCATGCTCGCCGACACGGCTACGCGTCTAAAGCGTCTGCCACGGTCAATGCGCGGTGCCGCCGACGACAGCGGCATGGCAGGTTCGTCGACCCGCCACGTGTTTCCGTATCCGATCGCGCGCTGGCTTGCGCTGTCGGCGTCATCCGATGTCGAGATCGACTGGCGTACGTTCGACGAACCATGGCAACTCGACACGCTGTTGGGACTGCTGCTGCGCGATGCCGAGCGCGAGGGCTTCGACAGCGGCGAATTTGCCACGCGCGACTGGATTCGGCGGGCGCGCAGTGTGCAGTCGCCCACGGACCTCGCGTGGCTGATGACGGCAGGTACCGGCAACGCCGCGTTGGCGCCCCAGATCGAAGGTGAATGGGACGCCGCGGAGGTGCCGTTGACGTGGACACTGCGCGAGTCGCGCTGGTCCGCCACCCACAATGTGGTCGCGGGCGCTCCGGTTGCCATTCGCCGCGAAATGCGACGGCCCGCCGCCGATACAATGGCGGACATCGCGCGACCGTTGCCGATGGTCGAGCGGCTGGCGCGCCCGCAGGCTCGTCGCGTGATCGCCTCCGCGCGCGCCGCACTGGCCGTCCGGTGTCGCGAAGTGAATGCCATGACGTCGCCGAACGTCGACGAGGTCTACTGGTGCGATCTAGGGGAAGGCACGGCGGTGGCTGTGCTGGGCATTGCACCCAACCAGCGACTCACGCTCGAAACCAACACGGGCTATGTGCTGTTTGCCAACGGCGTTCCGATCGGCTATGGCGGGGTTACGCCGTTGTTTCGTCAGGCCAACACCGGCATCAACATATTCGATCCCTATCGCGGCAGCGAAGCAGCTTTTCTCTGGTCCCAAATGCTGCGCGCATTCCACACGCTTTTCGCGTGCGACCGTTTCGTGATCAACGCCTACCAGTTTGGTGCCGGCAATGCTGAGGCGATTCGAAGCGGTGCTTTCTGGTTCTATTACCGGCTTGGATTTCGACCTGGGGTAGCGCAGATTCGCACGCTGGCCGCGCGCGAAGCGGCGCGCATGTCCGCGGATCGCGGGTACCGCAGCTCCACCAAGACGCTGCACGCATTGGCGACCGGTGATTTGTATCTCGACCTGCCCGGGTTCGTCGCCGAGGATGCTTTCGATGAGGCGCTGCTGCCGTATGTCGGGGCACTGGCGGCGGCGCAGTTGGCGCAACAACCGGTGGCATCGCGTTTTGCAGCGGAGAGGCGTGTCATCGCCGCCGTGGCCAACGACCTCGGCATTGCCGACCTTGTGCGCTGGTCGGCAGCGGAACGGCGGGGCTTCGCACTTTTGGCGCCCTTGGTCGCCAGCGTACGCGACCTGCGTGACTGGAGTCCGCCGGAGCGGGCTGCGCTGATCGCCATGCTGCGCGCCAAGGGCGCGCCGCAAGAGCGTGACTTTGCCTTGGCGGCGCGGCAGGTGCCACGTTTTTTCCACGATCTTGCGGCGACATTGCGACAGCTTCCCGGCAAGTGCTGACGGCCAGGTTCATCAGCGCAGGGGGTGCAGTTGGTGCCCAACCATTGATCCGCGTCAATCACGGGTGGGCTCATCGCGTCTAAACTTGAACCAATGAGCAATCCCAAGCAATGGAGTCTGGGTGCCAAGCTGATGCTGGTGGGCACGCCGTTCCTGCTGCTGGCGTTGATGTCGATCGCACTCACCCTGTGGGTGTCTTGGCAGCTCGATGGTGGCGCGGCGGCGGTCAACGAGGCGGGCCGGATGCGCATGCAGACCTACCGGATGGCGTTGGCAGTGGGGACCGGCGAACACGCGGCATTGCCGCCGCTGGTCAACGAGTTCGAACGCAGCCTCGATGTCTTGCGGCATGGCGACCTCGAGCGGCCACTCTTCGTCCCGTGGGACGATGCCGTGCGTGCCCGGTTTGCGAGCGTCGAGCGCGATTGGGCGCGGTTTCGCGCGCAATTGACGCCTGGTGGGGCAGTCGCGACATCGGGATCGAATGGCGGTGCCGCTGCCTTCGTGGCGGACATCGATGCCCTGGTCACCGCCATCGAACATCACATGTCGCGCTGGACCACGCTGCTGCATCTGTTGCAGATGGCGATGATGGCCTTTGCGGTGCTCGCCGCCGCGCTGCTGCTCTACACCGGCTACTTGTTCGTGCTGGAGCCGGTCGGGCAACTGAAGCAGGGCATCGAACGCATTCAGCGCGGCGACTTCGCGGCGCGCGTGGATCGTGTGACCAGTGACGAGTTTGGCACACTGGCCGAGGGCTTCAATGGCATGGCAGAGCACCTGCAGTCGATGTACCGCGACCTCGAGGCCAGGGTGGCGGAAAAAACATCGCAACTGGAGGAGAAGCGCGAGCGATTGGAGGCGTTGTACGATGTCACGCGGCTGGTCGCCAAGGCCACGACATTGAACGAACTCGCGGGTGGCTTTGCCACGAGCATTGGCCGGGCGGCACGGGCCGATGGTGTGGCCGTGCGTTGGTCCGATGAAGCGAATGAACGCTATCTGATGCTGGCGGCAGTAGGTCTGCCGGCCGGCATGGCTGCGGGCGAGCATTGCCTGCATGCCGGGACGTGTCATTGCGGCACGCAGGTTCCGGAGCCGGGAGCGCGCGTGATCCCGATCAACACGATGCGTCCGCAGGCGATGACGCATTGCACTGACGCCGGCTTCGAGACGCTGGTGTCGATTCCCATCCGACTGCATGAGCGGGTCATGGGCGAGGTGGACCTCTTTTTCCACGCTCGAATCATGCCATCGCCGACGGAGCGCTCGCTGCTGGAAGCGCTGACCGCGCACCTGGCGGCAGCAATGGAGAATTTGCGGCTCAATGCGCTGGAGAAGGAGGCGGCGGTGTCGCAGGAGCGCACGTTCATCGCCCGGGAGCTTCACGATTCGATCGCCCAGTCGCTGGCTTTTCTGCGCATTCAGGTTCGGCTGATGCGTGATGCGATCGACGTTGGCAACGCGGACGAGGTCGAGCGCACGCTGGCCGAGATCGATGCCGGCGTGCGCGAAAGTTACGGCGACGTGCGCGAGTTGCTCGTGCATTTCCGCACCCGCGCCAATGCGGAGGACATCGAACCCGCACTGCAGACCACGCTGCGCAAATTCGAGCATCAGAGTGGATTGAAAGCGATCATGCAAATGCAGGGGCACGGAATTGCGCTGGCACCGGATCTGCAGATTCAGGTGTTGCATATCGTGCAGGAAGCGCTCTCCAATATCCGCAAACATGCTGAAGCCACCACGGTCTGGCTTGACGTGCAGCAGCAGCCCCAGTGGCGCTTCGAGGTGCGCGACAACGGCACCGGCTTTGCGGGCGATGTGGAGAACGTTGATGAGACCCACGTGGGATTGCGCATCATGGCCGAGCGCGCCGAACGCGTTAATGCAACACTCGACGTGATGTCGCGTCCGGGGTACGGTACGTCGGTGGTGCTGACGTTGCCACTTGGCCTTCGTTCAGCGGTTGCGGCCGCGCCGACCGACGTCGACATCGCCACCACCCATTGACCACGATGCTGCCACATCCGGTGCCTGCGACCCGCATCCTCGTCGTCGACGATCACACGCTGTTTCGGCGGGGCCTGATCGCGTTGCTGGCGCGCGATTCACAGCTCAAGGTGGTGGGCGACGCGGCCGACGCGGGCGAGGCGCTGCGTCGGGCCAAGGAGCTGCAGCCCGACCTCATCCTGCTCGACAATCATCTTCCAGGCGTCAGCGGGGTCGATGCGCTGCCTGCGCTGCGCGATGCGGTGGCTGGTGTGCGCGTGCTGATGCTGACGGTTAGCGAGGATGAACAGGATCTTGCGGCGGCGCTTCGCGGTGGCGCATGCGGCTACCTGCTCAAGACCATCGAAGGTGATGCGCTGGTGCACGCCATTGCCCGCGCCATGCGCGGCGAATCGGTCGTGGCACCCGAAATGACCGGCAAGCTGTTTGCGGCGGTTCGCGACGCAGCGTCGGCCGGCGGTCGGGATGCCCCGGGCCGCAACGTGTCACCGCTGGCGACGCTGTCGCCGCGCGAGCAGGAGATCCTGCGCGGTATCGCGAGGGGCTCCAGTAACAAGGAAATCGGGCGCGATCTCGGCATTGCCGAAACGACCGTCAAGATTCATGTCCAGCACGTGCTGCGCAAGCTCGATGTCGCGTCACGCGTCCAGGCGGCCGTGATTGCCACTGAACAGGGACTTGCCTGATGGGCTGACTTCCTGCGTTTGCGCCGTGACTGGCGACTAGTTCCAAAGGAGGATGCCGACCCCCAGGGCATCCTCCTTTTGCATTGGCGGCACACCTCTACCGCAGGATGGTGTGTCGTGGTGCCCCTTCCTACACTGGTGGGTGTGTACAGGGAGGGACTACCGTCATGAGCAACAAGCGACAGGCTTTGTCAGTGCTGATCGTCAGCACGCTCGCCTTTACCGTCTGCTTCATGGTGTGGATGATGTTTGGCGTGATCGGTATCCCGATCAAGAAGGCGCTGAACCTCAACGCCACCCAGTTCGGTCTGCTCACCGCCACGCCGATCCTGACCGGCTCGTTGATTCGCGTGCCGCTCGGGATGTGGACCGACAAGTACGGCGGACGCATCGTGATGTTCGTGCTGATGCTCTCCTGCGTCATACCGATCTGGTTGATCAGTTATGCGACCGAATACTGGCAATTTCTGGTGCTGGGTCTTTTCGCCGGCATCGCTGGTGGCTCGTTTTCGGTGGGCACGCCCTACGTCGCACGCTGGTACCCCCGCAATCAGCAGGGTTTCGCGATGGGGATTTACGGGGCCGGCAACTCTGGGGCCGCCGTCAACAAATTCGTGGCCCCCGCGCTGCTGGTGGCGTTTGGCTGGGCGGTGGTGCCGCAAGTGTACGCCGCGATCATGTTCGGTACGGCGCTGCTCTTCTGGTTCTTCAGCTACTCCGATCCCACCCATCTGGTGGATTCGAAAATAACGTGGCGCGAGCAGTTGGTGGCCCTCAAGGATCCCAAGGTCTGGAAGTACTGCCAGTACTACTCGATCGTGTTCGGCGGCTACGTCGCGCTGAGTTTGTGGATGGTCCAGTACTACGTGGGTGAATACGGCATGGACATTCGGGCGGCCGCGCTCCTTGCCGCCTGTTTCTCGCTGCCCGGTGGCGTGTTGCGCGCGATGGGCGGATGGATGTCCGACAAGGTCGGTGCGCATGCGCTGACCTGGTGGGTGCTGTGGGTGAGCTGGATCTGCCTCTTCATCCTGTCCTACCCGCAGACCGATTTCACGATTCTGACGATCGACGGTCCCAAGACGTTCCACGTCGGCCTCAACGTCTGGGTATTCACGCTGCTGATTTTCATTCTTGGCATCGCGTGGGCGTTCGGCAAAGCCTCGGTATTCAAATACATCGCTGACGATTATCCGCAGAACATCGGGGTGATCTCCGGCATCGTCGGACTGGCGGGAGGTCTTGGCGGATTCGTGTTGCCGATCATGTTCGGCGCGCTGATGGACCTGACCGGTATCCGTTCGAGCGCCTTCATGCTGATGTACGGCGTGGTCTGGGTCTCGCTGATCTGGATGTACTGGACCGAAGTGCGCGGCGCGGAACTGATGGGCAGCAAGGCCAAGCAATTCCGGCTTCACGGCTGAACGCAGCGAAACTACCAAGGACATTCATGAACGCATCCTCCCGATCCGCCGCCAGCACGCCCAAGGCCGGTAACCGCGTTGACATCGCCGACTGGCGCCCGGAAGACAACGACTTCTGGGAACGCACGGGCAGCAGGATTGCCAGCCGCAACCTGTGGATCTCAATTCCCAACCTGCTGTGCGCATTTGCGGTATGGCTGATGTGGGGCATCATCACCGTGCAGATGCTGAATCTGGGCTTTCCGTTCAAGCCCGCCGAGTTGTTCACGCTGACCGCGATCGCCGGATTGATGGGCGCCACGTTTCGAATCCCGGCCTCGTTCTTCATACGGTTATCGGGCGGGCGCAACACGGTGTTCCTGACCAGCGTGCTGCTCATCGTACCTGCCATCTGGACCGGCGTCGCGCTGCAGGACAAGGCCACCCCCCTGTGGGTGTTTCAGGCTTGTGCGTTCCTGTCCGGCATCGGTGGCGGCAACTTCGCGTGCTCGATGTCCAACATCAGCACCTTTTTCCCCAAGCGGCTGCAGGGTACGGCCCTTGGGCTGAACGCCGGTTTGGGCAATTTTGGGGTCACGACGATGCAGATCCTGATTCCGCTGGCGATGACCGTCGGCGTGTTCGGGGCATTCGGCGGCGGTTCGATGGTGCTGCTGAAGGATTCGGGATGGATCTTCGGCAAGATCCTGGCGGGTACCCCGACGTGGATCCAGAACGCCGGGTACATCTGGGGCGCGATCCTGGTTCCACTGGTGATCGCGGCGTGGTTCGGCATGAACAACCTTCTGCCAATCACCCCCAACCATGGCGGCACCCTGGCCGCGTTCGGGAAGATTCTCTACCTCTACGGCCTGGCCTTGGTGGTGGGAGCCGCAGGACTGTATCTGTACCTGCCCGCACCCACGGGACTCGGCCTGCTCAACATGTGGGCGGCATTGCCGTTGATCATCGTCGTGGCCGTCGTGGTAATGAAACTCGGTGCCTTTGGCGACATGAAGGGCAACCTGGCCAAGCAATACGAGATTTTTCAGAACAAGCACACGTGGTCGATGACCGCGCTGTACATCGTGACCTTCGGCTCGTTCATCGGCTTCTCGATGGCGCTGCCGCTGTCGATCACGGTGATTTTCGGCTTCAGCCACGTGCCGGATGCCGCTGGCGTCATGCAGCACACGCTGAAGAATCCGAATGCGCCTTCGGCGTTGACCTACGCATGGATCGGTCCCTTCGTGGGTGCGCTGATTCGCCCGGTCGGTGGCTGGATTTCCGACAAATTGGGCGGCTCCATCGTCACCCAGGTGATTTCGGCGGTGATGGTTGTCGCCTCCGCCGCGGTCGGCTACATGATGCTCCTGGCCTACAACTCGAGAACGCCGGAACAGTACTTCACGGTGTTCATGCTGCTGTTCGTGCTGTTGTTCGCCGCAACCGGCATCGGCAACGGCTCGACCTTCCGCACGATCGGGGTGATCTTCGACCGGCAGCAGGCGGGCCCGGTGCTTGGCTGGACCTCGGCCGTTGCGGCTTATGGCGCGTTCATCGCCCCCGTGGTCATCGGCGAACAGATCAAGGCCGGCACGCCTGAGTACGCGATGTACGGCTTCGCCATGTTTTACGCGCTGTGTCTCGTCCTCAACTGGTGGTTCTACCTGCGTCGCAATGCCTACGTGAAGAACCCTTGAGCTGCCGCACCCACCGCATTCCTGCTGAGAGCCATCCATGAGCCACTTTATCGATCGCCTGACCTTCTTTGCCAAACCGAAAGAGACCTTCGCCAACGCCCATGGCGTGGTGACCGGCGAAGATCGTACTTGGGAAGACGCGTATCGCAATCGATGGGCCCACGACAAGATCGTGCGTTCAACGCATGGCGTGAACTGCACCGGCTCCTGCTCGTGGAAGATCTACGTCAAGGGCGGCATCGTCACGTGGGAGACCCAGCAGACCGACTACCCGCGCACGCGCTGGGACATGCCCAACCATGAGCCGCGCGGCTGTTCACGCGGCGCGTCTTACAGCTGGTACCTGTACAGCGCCAACCGGGTCAAGTATCCGATGGTGCGGGGCCGTCTGCTCAAACTCTGGCGCGAGGCACGCCTGGCGCACGATCCGGTCGGTGCATGGGCGTCGATCGTCGAGGACGACGGCAAGCGCCGCGACTACCAGAAGATCCGCGGGCTGGGCGGCTTTGTCCGCTCGGGCTGGGACGAGGTCAACGAGATCATAGCCGCCGCCAACGTCTATACGATCAAGAAGCACGGTCCGGACCGCGTGATCGGCTTTTCGCCGATCCCCGCGATGTCGATGGTGAGCTACGCAGCCGGCAGCCGGTACTTGAGCCTCATCGGCGGCGTGTGCATGAGCTTCTACGACTGGTATTGCGACCTGCCGCCGGCCAGCCCGCAAGTGTGGGGCGAGCAGACCGACGTGCCGGAGTCGGCCGACTGGTACAACTCGACGTACATCATCGCCTGGGGCTCCAACGTGCCGCAGACGCGCACGCCGGATGCGCACTTCTTCACCGAGGTGCGCTACAAGGGCGCCAAGACCGTCGCGGTGACGCCCGACTACTCCGAGGTCGCCAAGCTGGCCGACCTGTGGATGCATCCGAAGCAGGGGACCGACGCCGCGGTCGCCATGGC
>JBBQEY010000112.1:0-10525 GCA_038321425.1 Burkholderiales bacterium
ATTGCGTACAGTCTTAATCCTGTTTGGAGTCTGTCATGTCCGACCACGGCCACATCCCGCACCTGGCATCGCTCAACGCCGATCCCGACCCTGCAGAAACCGCCGAGTGGGGCGAGGCGTTTGCGTCCTTGGTGGCCGTGCACGGCCCGCAGCGTGCGCGTTTCATGCTCGACACACTGGTGCGACTGGCGCGTGCCGCCCACGTGGACTGGTCGCCCGAACTGATCACGCCGTACGTCAACAGCATTGCGGTCGATCAGCAGCCGGTGTTCCCTGGCGACCTGGCGATCGAGGAAAAACTCGCCTCGCTGATGCGCTGGAATGCGCTGGCCATGGTGGCACGCGCCAATGGCGCTTACGGCGAACTCGGTGGCCACATCGCCAGTTACGCCAGTGCTGCCGATCTTTTTGAAGTTGGCTATAACCATTTCTTTCATGCCCGAAGTGAAGATCCGGGAACGGGCCACGGCGGCGATCTGGTGTTCTTTCAGCCGCACAGCGCACCCGGCGTGTACGCGCGGGCCTTTCTGGAGGGCCGGCTGACCGAGGGCGACCTGGCGCACTTTCGGCAGGAGATCACCGCGCCCCGCACCGCCACGGGCCAAGGTGCACGTGGCTTGAGCAGCTACCCGCACCCCTGGCTGATGCCCGATTTCTGGCAGTTCCCCACCGGCTCGATGGGCCTTGGCCCCATCAGCTCGATTTATCACGCCCGCTTCATGCGCTACCTGACGCACCGGCAATTGCTCGACTGCGGGGCGCGCATCGAGAATGGGACACGCATAGACGAGCGACGGGTGTGGGGCGTGTTCGGCGATGGCGAGATGGACGAGCCGGAGAGCATGAGTGCACTCACCTTGGCGTCGCGCGAAAAACTCGACAACCTGGTCTGGGTGGTCAACTGCAACCTGCAGCGCCTGGACGGCCCGGTGCGCGGCAATGGCCGCATCATCGACGAGCTGGAAAAGCTCTTCCGCGGGGCGGGATGGAACGTCATCAAGCTGGTGTGGGGTAGCGACTGGGATGGCCTCTTTGCACGCGACGTGACGGGCGCGCTGGTGAACGCGTTCGCCAACACCGTGGACGGCCAGATGCAGACCTTCGCCGCCAAGGATGGCCGTTTCAACCGCGACCACTTCTTTGGCCAGAACGCCGAACTGGCACGCCTGGCCCAGGGCATGACCGACGAACAGATCGACCGCTTGAAGCGCGGCGGACATGACATCGTGAAGATTCACGCCGCCTACGCCGCGGCCACCAGGCACAGCGGCCAGCCGACCGTGATTTTGGCGCACACCAAGAAGGGCTACGGCATGGGCGCGGCGGGCCAGGGCAAAATGACCACGCACAGTCAGAAGAAGCTGGATGAAGGCGCGCTAATCGAATTCCGCAACCGCTTCAACCTGCCACTCACTGACGCACAGGCGACCAATCTCGAATTCTTCAAACCCGCGCCAGAAAGCGCCGAGATGCGTTACCTGCACCAGCAGCGCGCGAAGCTGGGGGGTTACCTGCCCCAACGGCTCACCACTTCGCAGACACTATCCGTTCCTGCCATCGCTACGTACGCGGCGTTTGCCACCGCCGCCGCCGGCAAGGAAATGTCCACCACCATGGCCTTTGTGCGGCTGCTGGGCAATCTGCTGAAAAACAAGGAGCTGGGGCCGCGCATCGTGCCCATCGTGGCCGACGAGGCGCGCACGTTTGGCATGGCCAACCTGTTCAAGCAGGTCGGCATCTACTCCAGCGTGGGCCAGCACTATGAGCCCGAAGACATCGGCTCGGTGCTGAGTTACCGCGAAGCGCTGGACGGCCAGATTCTGGAGGAAGGTATCAGCGAAGCCGGCGCCATCGCCAGTTGGACGGCGGCTGCCACCAGCTACAGCGTGCACGGTTTTCCCATGCTGCCGTTCTACATTTATTACTCGATGTTCGGGTTCCAGCGGGTGGGCGACGCCATCTGGGCCGCGGCAGATCAGCGCTCGCGCGGCTTTTTGCTCGGGGCCACGTCTGGCCGCACCACACTGGGGGGAGAGGGCCTGCAACACCAGGACGGCAGCAGCCACCTTGTAGCGGCCACCATTCCGAACTGCAAGGCCTACGATCCGGCGTTTGCGGGCGAGATGGCGATCATCATCGACCACGGCATGCGCGAGATGCTGACCGAGCAGAAGGACGTGTTCTATTACGTCACGCTGATGAACGAGAACTATGCCCAGCCCGACGTCCCCACTGGCATGGAGGCCGCGATCATTCGCGGTTGCTATCAATGCGGCAGCTACCGGCCCGACGGCGCTGAGGCCGGCGAGCCTGCAACTTCAAAAAGCGTGACGCTGCTGGGCTCGGGCGCGATCCTCACCGAGGTCATCAAGGCGGCTCGGTTGCTGGCCGCGCAGGGCATCGCGGCCGATGTCTACAGCGTGACGAGCTGGAGCGAATTGGCGCGCGATGGCATCGCCTGCGAGCAGCGCGCATTAGCCGGCGACGCCGACCCTGGCACGCCCTTTTTGGCGCGACAACTTGCCGCCAGTGCAGGCCCGGTGATCGCCGCCACCGACTACGTGCGCGCCGTGCCTGAAAGCGTTCGAGCCTTGGTGCCTGCAGGCCGGCGCTACCTCACGCTGGGTACCGACGGCTTTGGCCGTAGCGACACCCGGGCCGCCCTGCGCGACTTCTTTGGGGTAAGTGCGAACGCTATTGTGCGTGCCGCGCTGCATGCTCTGGCCAAGGGGTGACCCACCGGCCGCGGCAGTATCGCGCCCGGGTCATCGCAATTCGCGCATCCATGTTTACGAGAGCATAGACGGCCTCGATGAAACATGTTGCAATTCAATTGCATTCCGGGTGGGGCAGGCAACGTGAACCACACCTGCATGGAGTGCAGATCGGCAAGTGTTGCGCTTGGACGAGTGGCATCGCGGCGACCGTCGCGAATCGTCCGGTTGTTTCCTTGTATTTTTTCATCTTGACGTGCATGGGAGGTTTACATGAACTTGACGCTTAGCATCGGCCCTCTGGTCTCATTGATCGCCGGCATCCTGATCCTCGTCATACCGCGTATGCTCAACTACATCGTCGCAATCTACCTGATCGTCATCGGCTTGCTGGGACTATTCGGAGCGAGCAATTTCAACTTCATCAAATGACGTCCACGCAAGCATCGCCCTAAGGAACTGTCGGGATGGGCAAGCTCGTTTTTCATTCGATAGTCTGGTCCGCGCTTCTGATCTCCGGTTGCACCGACGACGGGTCGAGCCACTTCACCGCAAGTGTGGTCGACATTGGCGGGGGTCGCAAAATGTACATGGAGTGCGATGGAGTCGGTAGTCCGACCGTGCTGCTCATCTCTGGCAAGGGGAACCGTGCCGATACCTGGAGCACGAATCTCCTGGATCCGCAGAAACCTGAAGCGACCGTGTTTTCCCAGGTCAGCCGGTTCACCCGCGTGTGTGCCTACGACCGACCATTGACCGTTGGCGTCAAGGACGAGCCCAGCCGCAGCGACCCGGTGCCGGAGCCGGTGACGGCGGCCGACGGGGTTGCGGATCTGCATGCGCTGTTGACCGCGGCGGCGGTGCAGGGCCCGTATGTAGTCGTCGGACACTCATATGGCGGCCTGATCGCCAGGCTCTATGCGAGCACCCACCCGGAAGCTGTTACCGGTCTCGTCCTGGAAGATGCCCTGTCCGAAGGGTTGTACGACGGAATCACAGCCGAACAGCGGGCGATCCTCGAAACGATCAACTGGATACCAGAACGAATCGACAACGTGCGTTCGTTCGCGCAGGTGACTTCAGCACCTCGGGTCCGCCCGATTCCGATGGCCATTCTGACTGCGGATATCAGCCCCATCAGCGCACAGGATATCGCCGACGGCGTGTTGCCGCCGATCGTGACCCAGCAGTTTGCCGACGCGCTCTGGACGGCTCAAATATCGGCTCAGAACGCTCTCGCCAATCTTTTTCCCAACGCCACACACATCACGAACACCAACAGCCGCCACTACATTCATTACGAACAACCAAAGATCGTGATCGACGCGATCCGTGAGGTCGTCAATGAGGCCCGCACCGCGAGTCCTTAGGGAGCGCCAGCACGTCGAAGTAGCGATGGCGATGGACGCGCGGCGCCGGGATGAGGGCGGCGAGGCGGTCGATCAGTGGCAGGCCAGATTTGTGAGGTTTGATGCCGCGTCCGCCTGGGCGGACGCGACTCACGTGTCAGGACCCTGAAATCCGTCGGGTTCTATCCCGCCCAGGCAAAGGGCGTGAAATGAGCGTTGCGTGTGCCGGTCGAATCGTCCCACTTGATGCCGAAGACGTTGAAGCGACTGCGCGTCGCCTTCGCAAGAGAGAGCCGGCTGTTGACGGGGTGGACGGTGTTGTCCACGGCAAGCGCTTCACCCGGCGCCGACCCGCTGGCCACACCCTCGCAAGCCTGGTCGACCAGATCTCCGGCGCGCACCGATCGCTTGAGCCCGTCGATCTCGAACTCGATCGCCCGGCGCTCGACGCCCGCCATGCGGCCGACGAGCGGTCCGAGTGCCGCCATCGGGCCGCCGGCCGATCCGGTGGCGATCGCGCTGATGGCATCGACTTGTTCGTCCGAGGCACGCTCATCGACGATCAGACCGACCGTGATGTTGCCGTCGCCCATGGCCCCGGGTGAATGCATCATGACGATGAACGACAGACCGTCGAGCTTGACACCATCCTTGGCGCCCTTGTCGATACGCATGGTGATGGCCGCCTTGCAGTCGCCTTCCGTTGGGCGTGCGGCCAAGTTGGATGTGACGCAGGGGCACAGGAAGGTGCAGTTGCAGGTCTCCATGTACTCGCCGCTAATGTTCCAGGTTGTCATCGTGGTCTCCTTCGGCTGGTCGGCACTCGTTCGAGTCCCGGAATGTTCTCCTCCAGACGACCGCAGGATGCAGCCGCATACAAGTCACCGTACGCCGATCCGGCTATGCGGTCAATCGATCACCATCGATCACCATACGGATGGGGCGGTTATCGAGCGCGCGGCGGCCAGCGCAGTGGCCGGGTAGTGCTTGACACGTGGCGCGCAGCCGCGCACGGTGCGCACATGAATGCGTCGACAACCCAAACGCCTCGATGAGGAGGTCCACTCTCATGGCGGCGGATGGCCCGGTTGCCGGTGGTCGCCAGTGGAAGCCCGCGCTGTGGATGCTGGCGCTAAGCCTGATCGGATGGGCCCTGCTTGCCTGGCTGGCACTCGACATGGGTCACCCGGTTGCGCAGTTGACGATGCCTGCATCGTCGCTCTGGACAACGGCGAACCTGCTGGCGATCCTGTGCATGTGGGCGGTGATGATGGCGGCGATGATGTTGCCATCCGCGCTGCCGGCCGTGGTGACTTTCGCTCGCCTGTGCGAGCGCGGCGGTGAGCGTCCGCGCTTTTGGAGCTTCGTCTCGGCCTACTTACTGGTGTGGATCGGTTTCAGCGTCGCGGCCACGGCCGCGCAGTGGGCGCTACAGTCTGCGAACTGGGTCAACCCGATGATCGTCAGCACTTCTGCGTGGCTGAGCGCAAGCCTGCTGCTGATAGCAGGTGTGTACCAATTCTCACCACTGAAGCGCATCTGTCTTGCGCATTGCCGGACCCCGATGGGATTTCTGCTCGGCGAATGGCGCACGGGCGTCCGTGGCGCCTTTGTGATGGGACTGCGGCATGGCTGGTTCTGCCTGGGTTGCTGTTGGGCACTGATGGCGCTGCTGTTCGTCGGCGGGGTCATGAACCTCGCGTGGATCGCCGCGCTTTCGATGGCGGTAGCGATCGAGAAGTTGGCGCCGCACGGCGAGAAAGTGGCTTTGGCGCTTGGCGTCGGACTGATCGCCGCAGGCGCAATACGGCTTGTCGGTTAGCAGCTGCGTCACAGGTGTCGATCGAGGGCAAAGGACCAAGCCGCGCACTTTTCGCGAAGTGAGTCAGGAACCCGAGGCAACCTGGCATAAGCCGGGGCGGCCGCGCGCGCGTGTTATATAAGCGTGACCGATGCGCTTCTGTGCTTCACGCTGAACCATGGCTGCAAGAGACCAATTTACTCGACGCGTGATCGTCGCAGTTTCGATTGTCGCCCTGTTCTACATCGGGTGGCAGTTGGACATCGTGTTTATGCTCCTGTTCGGGGGGCTGATCCTCGCGACCGCGCTGCGCGCGCTGGCGGACCTCCTGTCCCGTGTGGTTCCCCTGGGGGAGCGCGGCGCACTTGCCGCGGTGGTCATCGGCATTGTCGCGCTCCTCGCGCTCTTGGCCTGGCTGACCGGTGGTCTCGTTGCAACGCAGTTCGCCGAACTTCGCGCCACGCTGCCCAGGGCGCTCGCCGCCGCCAGGGAGTGGTTGCAGTCCGCCGCGCTTGGGCCCACGGTGTTGGAATTGTTGGAGTCCACGAAGGAAGATGGGGTGCCATGGGCACGCGTCGTCGTGGTCACGACCGCTGCCGTGGGCGGGATCGTCAACACCGTGCTGGTTGCAGCGATCGGGTTGTACCTTGCCGCGTCCCCGAACCTCTACGTTCGCGGGACGTTGCGGCTCTTCCCCGACGACCACCGAAAGCCCGTGCAGGCCGCGCTGATCGCCGTCGGTGAAAGCCTTCGCCGATGGCTGGTCGGACAGTCGCTGTCCATGGCCCTGATCGGAACCTTGACTGCGGTGGGCCTGTATTTACTGGACGTGCCGCTCGCCTTCACGCTGGGCCTGATCGCCGGACTGCTCGCGTTCGTTCCATTCTTCGGACCGATCGCGTTCGGCGTGCTCGCCGTCGTGCTCACATTCACGCAAGGTCCGCAGCAAGCGCTCTATGTCGCGATCCTGTGCTTCGCCATTCAGCAGATCGAAGGCTACATCTTCATGCCGCTGATCCAACGATGGGCCGTCGCCCTTCCGCCAGTGCTTGGCCTGATCTCGGTGGTGATCTTCGGGCTCTTGTTCGGGTTGATGGGAGTGCTGTTCGCAACACCGCTGATGGTGGCGCTGATGACGCTGGTCGACGAGTTGTACGTCAAGAAGCAACGGGCATGAAACAGAAATGGTGATCTCCAGGAAACGGCCCGAACCCTTCGGGCCGCTCTGGACAACTGTGCAATTCGCCAACAGACGGACATCCGGACGCCAGTTATTTTGTCGACAGCTGCCGGATGGCGCCGGCCCAATCCTCGACATGATGCGCGGCAACAAGTTTGCCATTCTGCACCGTATGGATGTCGATCGTCATGATTTTGAAGCTCTTCCCTGACGGCGGAACCCCGAACAGTGGGCCGACCGGGGTGCCGCTGGCCTCGCTGCGAACGATCACTCTATTGCCATCGACGAACACTTCTTTGATATCCCAGGACAGATCGGGAATCAGCTTGCCGAAACCCGTCACCTGGGCCACGAATTCATCGCGACTCTTGAAAACTCCTTCGCCCGAATACGAACGCCAATCCGGAGCGATAGTGGCGTCGGTCAGCGTCTTCAGATCCTTGGTGGCGGGCTTGTTCAGCATGTCGTAGAACGGCGCGATTACGCGTCGCCCCTGCTCGGCCGTCAACGGCGCGGCCGTTTGCGCAACGGTCACGGGGCTGGCCAGCAGGGCGACACCCGCAAACATCCCATGCAGCAACGGATGACGGAAGAAGGCGTAATGGATCATGAGGCGTGACTCCTGTGGGGTTGGGCCAGCCGACCATATGTGGCTGAATGGTCACTTTCGCCGTTTTTCACCGAATCCGACAGGTCATTGCTCGACCGCCGATGGTAAATATCGGACAATTTGACGATGCGTGCGGCGCCGACGTCAATGATCGAGCAGGTGCGGTGGCAGCCCCCCAGTGGGTATCCGCTTGAATTCGAGGTGCTGTCGATCCAGGATCTGCGCCGTCGCGGTTCGCCCGCCCACTTTGCGCGGCCCCAGCGTGTGGAGTTTCATGTGCTCACCGCCGTCACGCGCGGCACGTGCACCCACATTATCGATTTTACGATGCACGAATGTCGCGCCGGAACGTGGCTCACCTTGAGTCCCGGGCAAATGCAACAGTACGACTTCGCACGGCACTGGAATGGTTGGGCGATCGTCTTTCGTCCGGAACGCTTGCTGCCACAGCGCAAGAATTCCCTGGTGACCGAAAGCACAATCGCAAGTCAGCTTGGCGGATTGCCTGGCGCCGTGCAATTGGCCGTCAACGAGCATGCGTTATGCACGCGCATCGTGCGCCAGATGCTGGAGGACGCTTCATCGTCGGCAGCGGTGGCAGACCGCAATGCGCTGATGCAATATCAGGTCTACCAACTGCTGCTGCGTCTCAATCTTGCACACGCCCGGCGGGCGACCCGCAGCGTGGCTACGTCCGTCAGCGTACAGCGCGTGCACGCGTTGCGGCATGCAATGGAACGGGACTTGCGTCGGCACCACGACGTGCGGCACTATGCGGCGCTGCTCGGCTGCACGGAAAAGACGCTGACCCGCGCCGCGCGGGAAGTCGCGGGCATGTCGGCCAAGACGATGCTGATGCAACGTATCGCGCTCGAGGCCAAACGGTTGCTGGTGCATACCGACCTGGCGGTGCAGGTTATCGCCGACGATCTCGGGTTCGATGAGTCGACCAACTTCGTCAAATTCTTCCGGCGCGTTGCCGCTACGTCGCCAGGCACATTCAGGTCTCGCCATGCGGCGACCCAACAGGAACCCACCAGGACGATGGCGCCATGACTTCGACGACCTCCCGCACCCGCATCCTGTTCGTTTGCCTCGGCAACATCTGCCGCTCGCCGACGGCGGAAGTGGTTTTTAGATCGGCGGCGCGACAAGCGGGATTGAGTAGTCTCGTCGATGTGGAGTCCGCAGGCTTGGGCCCGTGGCACGCCGGCAATCCGCCGGACTATCGCTCCATCGAGCACGCCCGGCGTCGAGGTTACGATCTGACGATGCTGCGCGCGCGCCAGATCCAGGTGACGGACTTCGATCGCTACCACTGGATCCTGGCGATGGACCGTGCGATCTATCGCGAGCTCGAGGCGATGCGCCCTGACCACTTCCGCGGCGAACTCCACCTGTTTCTCGATCTCGCACCACACCTTGGCACACGCGATGTGCCCGACCCCTACGATGACGGGCCGGAAGGCTTCGAACGTGCACTGGACCTGATCGAACAAGGCAGCGAGGCGTTTGCCGCCTCGCTGGCCCGATCACCGCCGCGCTGACGAGCGCGACGCCGGTCAGTTGCCTTTCAGCTGACCGCGAACCTCGCCGCCGGGATTCCTGGCGCTGTGCACGTTGACGTACAGATTACCGGCCTTGTAGCTCGCGTACTGCGCCTCGGTGAGCTTGGCGCCAGGCGCTGCCGCGAACGTGTTGTCGCCCGTCTTGGTGAAAGGCACGATCACCGGACCGTTGGCGCTGGCCGCGGCTTCGTGAATGTGCGAAGCGGTTGCCGTCATGCCGGTGACGGTGACGGACGCCGTGACCGACCGATCGTCCTTGATGGTGACGGTCGCGCTGCCTGAGGCCGGCGTAGACACGGGTGGCACCTCGTTGGCGCCCGAGAGGGCAATCGTTTGTCCACCCATCATCGGGCTCATCGAGGCACAGCCGGCGATGAGCGCAACCAGGCCCGTCGCCGCCAGCGCGGTACCCCATTTGGATTTCAGCAGCATTTTGTTCATGTTCAGCTCCCATTGAGATAGATATCGTCTGCCCGCATCGAACGCGTCACCGCATGGCGGTCGAGCGACCATACACCCGGTACGCGCCACGCCTTCCTTAACACGTCGGAGCGGTGGCCTATTCCACCAGCCCACCGGGGAATGTCCGCTGCGATCAGGCGTCTGGACTACGTTGCGGCATACTAGTTGCGTTGCCATCGATCCCACTCCAGTCATGACCGCCACCCGTCCCACCATCGCCGACAAGCGTCGCGCCTTCCACCAGCTGCATACCTCGGGCTGCTTCGTCATTCCGAACCCGTGGGATGTCGGCAGCGCGCTGTATCTGCAGCACGCGGGATTCAAGGCATTGGCCACCACCAGCTCGGGCTTCGCGTGGTCGCGCGGGCATGCGGACAACGCGGTGGCGCGCGACCTGGTGCTGGCCCATCTGCAGGATATCGTCGCGGCCACCGATGTGCCGGTGAATGCGGATTTCGAAAGCGGCTTCGGCCGCAATGCAGCCGAGGTCGCGCAGAGCGTGACACTGGCGGTGCGCACGGGTGTTGCCGGATTGTCGATCGAGGACTCCACCGGTGCTGCGGCGACACCGCTCTTCGATGTCGATGTCGCCGTGGAGCGCATGCGCGCCGCCCGACGCGCGATCGATGCGGCGGGCGACGACACGCTGCTGGTGGGGCGCGCGGAGTGCTTTCTGGTCGGCCATCCCGATCTGGCGGAGACCATCGCGCGCCTGAAGGCCTACGCCAACGCTGGCGCGGACTGCCTCTATGCGCCGGGACTGCGTTCGCGCGAGGACATCGCCGCCGTTGTCGCGGCCGTGGCGCCGAAGCCTTTCAACCTGCTGATCGGTACGGCGGGC
>JBBQEY010000113.1:0-10439 GCA_038321425.1 Burkholderiales bacterium
TCAGCGATCTCGCGGCGCTGGGCTTCGATGATGCTGTCGGCCAGCTTTCGCACCCGCGGGTCGCTGATGTGCGCCCTTTCGCTGGTCAGGATCGCAATCGAGTGGTGCGGGATCATCGCCTTCATCCAGGACACGTCGGCCACCGTGGCCTGGCTGCGCACCAGCCACAGCGACCCGGCGAACACCACCACGCTGACGGCGGCGATGGCCAGGTTGACGTTCCGGTTCTGTAGCATGCCCAGCATGAACGCCAACATGATCAACGCCATCGTCGCACCCATGTAGATGGCCATGTAGGTGCGTGTCTCGCTGAAGAACACATGGTCCAGCGCATAGGTGTTCAGGTACATCAGGCCGAACATGACGATGGTTGATGTAACGATCATCGCGATGAAGCGGGGGTAGGCGTTCTTCATGGCTACCTTTCAAGAATGGGGCGGATGCGTGGGGCGAGCGGTGCGGACGACTTCAGTGCTGCTCAGGTCTGCGTTTTCGGTTGGGCGGTGCGCGGCTGCGCTTCGAGGTCGATCAACGCCAGCCCGCTCGTTGGGTCGATCCTGCGCACCAGGGCCCCGGGCGACTCCACCAGAACCAGCTCCAGCGTCGGCCGCACATGCGCCTCCAGCAAATGACCGCCGTGCGCGGTGCCGTCGCGCTTGCCCACGACGAGGTGCGCGTGGATCTTCGGCTTGCCCTTGTCGAGCGCGATGTCTCCCACCAGCGAAAGCACTTCCACCTGCTCGTCGATCACAATCGGCAGGTAGTCCTTGCGCCCCCAGTCGAAAAAGCCCAGCCGCACGTCGCTGAGCGCCCCGATGGCGGTGAAGTTGCTTGACGCGAGCTGCCGCTCGTCGGCGAAGCGTTGCAGCTCTGCAATGACAGCGTCGCCGGTCTCCATGACCAGCACGTACCGCTGTTCGCTGCCGCTGCCGATCTGCCTCGACTTCATGCCGTCTCCGGAATGTAGGTGGCCGGTGGATGGTTGGAAGCTGCGTTGCCCAGGGTCTTGTGAGCTTGCCGCAACCAGCGAGATGACAAAAAAGATGATAGACCATTTGATCACGGCGCGTTCCTTACGAATCCGAAGGTCCTGCGCCTGGTCGCGATAGTTCGCGGCTAACCCGGTGACTGAGCGCGTGCCCTTGACGCAGTCAGGCGCGCTGTTGCAACATGGGACACGCTGGCGAGCCGATGCTGGTTCGTGCAGGTCGTCGTGTGGCATGGCCATTGCTGGCAGTGCGCGTGTTCCTTGTCCGATGATTGTCGCTCCCGGCACCGAGCGTTCTTGTCGCCTCCTGGATCAGGAGTAAGGAATCATGCAGTGGCTGCAGTTCAACCAGCATGCGCTCGCGGTCAACATCGCCGTTTTTGCGGTATCGGCGGTCGTCGTCTGGATCGCCGGCACCCGCATCGCAGGCTATGCCGATGCCATCGCCGCAAAGACCGGAATCGGGCGTGCGGTGGTGGGGCTGCTGCTGCTCGGTGCCATCACCTCACTCCCCGAAGTGGCGGTCACGGTAACAGCCTCGGCCGGCGGCAACGCGTCGCTTGCCGTGAACAACGTGCTAGGCGGCGTAGCGATGCAGGTCGCGATTCTCGCCATTGCCGACGCGGTCATCGGCCGCGATGCGCTCACCTCCGTCATTGCCGATCCGGGCGTCCTCTTGCAGGGCAGTCTGAACGTGCTGCTGCTGGCGTTGGTCATCGCCGCAACCATCGTCGGTGAGATCGCCGTGTTCGGCATCGGCGTCTGGGCCTGGAGTCTGCTGGTTTTTTATCTCGGCTCAGTCTGGCTCATATCCAGATCGCAAGGGCGCCGGGCCTGGGTCGCCGGAAACGATAAGCGCGACCACGCCGTTGCCGACGAGACACCCGCGCAGAGCACCGATCGTTCGCTCCGATCGCTGATCGCGAAAACGTTCGCCGCGGGGAGCGTGATTCTTATTGCCGGATTCGTGCTGTCCAAGACGGGGGAGGCAATCGCCGACCAGTCCGGACTGGGACAGAGCTTCGCCGGTGCGGTGCTCGTAGCCATCTCGACCTCGCTGCCAGAGGTAAGCACGGTGCTGGCGGCGGTGTGGATGCGACGCTACGTCATGGCAGTTTCCAACATTTTCGGCACGAATTTGTTCGACGTTGCGCTGATCTTCCTGATCGATGCCGTGTACATCGGCGAGCCCGTGCTCGATCACGTCGGGCGCTTTTCCACCTTCGCGGCGCTGCTCGGCATCATTGTCACGACGTTGTTTCTCGTCGGCCTGATCGAGCGCCGCAATCGCACGATTGCCCGCATGGGCATCGACTCGTTCGCCGTCCTGACTGCGTATATTGGCGGTCTCTTCGTGCTCTACACGCTGCGTTGATGGGTCTCGATGCGGCTCGTCGTCTGACAGACAAAATGGTTCGAGCCATTACACTTGGGAAATGGCGTAACGCCATGAACCTGCAGACCATAATGACGTCTAACGGATGCCACCCTGAAGCGAGCACCTGCTCCATGACCGCAGCACGCATCACCGCACTCCTGTTTCTTGCCGCGCTCGCCGGTTGCACGGCCGAACAGCCGTCGCCGCAACCGGGAAGCGTCGACGAGGCCGAAGTGCCGAAACCTGCTCCATCTCCGGCTGCCGTTGCGCCGGTCCCGCCGTTGCAGCCGGCTGCGCCCACCGTTGCGCCGGTCCCGCCGTTGCAGCCGGCTGCGCCCGCCGTTGTGCCGGTCGAAGTAGCGCCGACGGCGCCCCCAGTTGAACGTGCGGCTGCCAGCCCGGAGACTCCAACCGTTGCGCCGCCCGCGAAGGTCGCCATTGCACCCGCGCCCGCACCCAAGCCCGCCGGCCCGCCGCCGCTGGACATCAAGGCGTTGGAGCAACGGCTGAAGGACACCAGCGCGATCGGCGTGTTCACCAAGCTCGCGGTCAAGAACCAGGTGGATGACCTGCTGGAGCAGGTGCGCGCGATGCACCAGAAGCGGGCCAAGCCCAGCACGGCGCAAATCCGGCAGTCGTACGACCTGCTGATTATGAAGGTGCTCTCGCTGCTGCAGGAAACCGATCCGACGCTGGCCCGGGACATCGTGGCTTCGCGCGAGCCGCTGTGGGGCATGCTCGCAGACCCGGTCAAGTTTGCATCAATCAACTAGGAGGCTAGCGCACATGTACGGGCACATGAAACTTTGGGCGGCAATGGCGATGGCGGCGGCGCTGGCGGCCGCGCCGTCGTTGTCGTTTGCGGCGGAGGATGTGGCGAAGGACCTGACTAAGGACCTGACAGCGGTTATCGCGCTGCTGGGCCTGCCATGCGGACAAGTGGTCAGTGCCACACCGCGCGGCAAGAACGACTACAACGCCGTCTGCAAGGACGGCAACCGTTACCGCGTATACACCAATGCGCAGGGGCGGGTTGTGGCGGAGAAGCAGTAGGGCGGCTTATTTCGTACACCTGCCTCTAATCCTCACTGGCTTCCCGCCCAGGCAGGAAACGCTGCGACTCGATCCTCGGTTCCGTCGTTACATCGAACGCACGGCAGATTCGACCTTGCCTACGGACTGGCTCGTGGGCGCGCCCTCGACTCGGGCGAGGACCTTCCCCTGCGAGTTCAGTACGAACACGAAGGCGCTGTGACTGTCCACGGGAATGCCCAATGCGGTTTCCAGTTTCTGCTTGGCAAAGATCCAGGTCTGATCGTAGTAGCGGGCCGGAATCTTCTCCTTGGCGCGGCCAATGGCGTCCGCCTCGCTCATGAAAAACGGCAGGTCGACCGCCAGCACGTCCCTGATCCGTACGGCCTTCTGATCCACGTTTTTGCGCAGAGCCTGCGCCCACTCGCGCGTGTCGGCCGCGGCATCCTTGCTTGGTGTGACAATCAATATCGTCGGCTGTCCGATGAGTTGAGCGGCGGTCACCGAGTTACCGGTCAACGAAGTCGCCTGGAACGACGGCAGCGGGCTCGACTCCAGATCCGCAAATGCGGCGGTTGCGACCAGCATGGCGCAGCAAAGGCTCATCACGTTCCTGGCAGTTGATGGCATCTCATTCTCCTGTGGTTCCAGTGTGAATTGGCGAACTCCCGCAGCTAAGGCTGCGGGTGTCCGCTACAGCGCTGCACGGCCGTCCGCGCGCACAGATTCCGCCTACTGCTACATCTTCGCCTTGTCGGCACCTTGCGCGGCTTGCTTGCCCGAGGCGGGCACTACCATGATCAGGTAACGATCCACGTCCCCGACGTATTTCGGGTCGTTGATGTCGGGCCAGTTCTTCTTGTCGAACGCACGCTTGGTGTCGAGTTTCGACCGGTCGACATTGAGGACCAACGCCTTATCCTTCCCGGTAAAGGTGAACGCGTTCAAAGGGAAAGCCAGCAGCTTGTCGTTCAGGTTCCACGACTGGTCGAACTCGAGCAGCGCGTAGTGCACGCGGCCGTTGCCCAGGTTGACCACCAGGTCGTCGATCTCCCCGACATCCTTGCCGTTGCGATCGTTGACGTCCTTGTCCATCAACTCGCTGGCACGGCGCAACTGCTGATTGGGCATCGACTTGAGTGCAAATTTAGGTCCGAAGTACTGATCGACATTGGCCTTGTACTTCGGGGCGTTCCAGTCCGGATAGTATTGGGCTTCGAAACCCGGCGCGGCCTTGAGCTGCGACTTGTCGACGTTAAGGATTACCTTGTCCCCGTCCGCCGCCTGGTGGAACAGGCCGACCGGGAATGCGAACAGTTTGTCGCCCATGCCAAGGAAGCCGCCGAATGACAAAATCGCGTAGTGCACGCGGCCATGGTTCACATCGATCACGAGATCCTTGATCTCACCCAGATTCTCTCCCTGGGCGTTCCTGACCTCGCTGCCGATCAGCTTGCTCGCGCGCATTTCGCGGGTGGATTTCATGGCATCGCTCGAACCCATGGCGACCGTCGAGATGCCCATGGCTTCCGCATTGGACTTCGCATCCGCTGCATATACGGACGCGGTCATCGCGATCGTCAAGGCGGGGATGCAGAGCCCGGCCAGTAGTTTCCGTTTGAATTTAACGTTCATATCGTGCTCCGTCAGTTGGAATACGGTGCCCTTCGGCCACGAAGGACGTCTCTGAAGCCCCATTGTGTCGACCGCACGAATCCGTTCGGAGCGGACGCCTCCCCGAAGCGAGGTAGGCGCATCGTGACAACCGTGTGGGAACTCGCCGCATGCGCGGTAAGGGGATGTCCTACCCGCGCTGGCGGCGACCCCAAAACTCAAGAAGATGTCGGATTCATCCTACGTGCGTATCGTTCGTAGACCGCTCTCCCGCTGCACCGCTCGCTACTACCATTTAAAGGTAGAAGCCCAACCGAGGAGGGAACATGGACACTTCGAACCGATATCTCAAAGGGATGGCTGCCGGTCTTGCCGCGACGCTCGTACTTTCAGCGATCATGCTGATGAAGTCGAGCATGGGCATCATGCCGGAGCTCAACACAATCAAGATGCTGAGTACCATGCTCGACGGCGGGAACCCGGCGGTCGGCTGGGCGGCCCATTTCATGATCGGCACCGTGGTGTGGGGACTGTTGTTCGCGGCAATTTCGCGCCCCGGGCTGACGGGCTACTGGTGGCGCGGCGCGCTGTTCGGCGTCGGCGCGTGGCTTTTGATGATGGTGGTCGTGATGCCGATGGCCGGTGCGGGCGTATTTGGCCTCAACCTCGGCATCATGGCGCCAGTAATGACGCTGGTGTTGCACCTGATTTATGGCGCGGTCCTGGGCGCCGTATACGCAGCACTCTTGAATTCGAACGCGCACCCGGTCGTGGCGCACTGACGTCCGGGCGTAGGCCACCTCGCCGCCTGTAACGACGGGATCATTCCCCTCGGCTCCACACCCTTGCAGCGGCGAGTGGCGTTTGGCATAGCGGCACCGCGGTCGACGCGCTGCCCTTGCACGGATGAACTCCCGAACCGTGAACCTCGACGCGCGCAACGAAGCACCAACATGCCGGACCGCGCGATAATGCGCGTATGGCCGCCCGACCGCTGACCGACGCTCTTCGTCATCGCTTGCATCGCACGCTTGGCGCGCTGGCGATGGGCGTGTTTGTGTCGACCACGGCGTTCGCCGAAGTCTGGGCCTACATCGACGGGCGCGGCGTCACGCACTTCGCCCCGGACAAGCGCGACCACCGGTACCAGCTTTTCTACAAGGGTGGCAGCAGCCTCGATCCGGTGCCGCCACCTCCTGCACTTGCACCTACACCGTCCGATCTGCTGCTCAACCACAAATTGTTTATGCGGGTGGCGCGGCATCCTAATCTCGACCGGTACAAGCCGCTGATCGATGCCAGCGCGAAGACCCATGGTCTCGAACCGTCGCTGGTGAAGGCGATGATCGCGGTGGAATCGGCCTTCGAGCCACAAGCCGTGTCGCCCAAGGGGGCGCTGGGACTCATGCAGATCATGCCGGCCACCGGCGAACGCTACGGGGTCGCCGCAAACGCCAAGCGGACCCTCGAGCAGCAGCTCTTCGATCCCGCGACCAACCTGCGCATCGGCACGCGCTACATGCGCGACCTGCTGCAACGATTCCACCAGGACTTGAGCCTCGCGCTGGCCGCCTATAACGCCGGTGAGGGCGCCGTCGAGCAATACGGGCGGACGATTCCGCCGTATCCTGAGACGCGCGACTACGTGGTATTGGTGCAGCAGTTCGAAGCGTTCTACCGGCCGCGGCCACCACCACCGCCGCCCGCGCCAACGCCGGCGCGCGTGACGCTGAAGCCGCGCGTCGCCAATCCGTGATCGCAGTCGTGCTGCGGAACCATCCGCGCAACCGGCCGTCACACGACAGTTGAGTGAAAGTCGGCGACAGGAATTGCCCGGATTCGATTTGTGGCCAATGTACGTACCGGCGCGACCGTGCTAACGTATTCAGGCCGAATTCTTTCGCCCGTCGTCCTCAAGCGAGACCCTCCCGGATGAAAAAGGCAGCGCTCTACAGCAGTTCCCGGCACGCGAAGGCGCCGACTTCCGCGCGCGCCGACGCTCCTGGACCGGAATCCACCGCCGCATCGGCTGACGCCCCGACCGGCGCCTCGCCTTCCACCGCCACATCCTCCGCCAAGCCGCCCGGGCGCCTGCGCCGTCTGTGGCGCCGCTACGACCGCCCGTTGCTGGTGCTGGCGGGTGCGCTCTTCGCAGTCGTGCTGGTGGCCACGTACGCGAAGATGCGACCCGGCGCCTATGAGCTCACCCAGAAGGACATCGACGCCGCCGTCTTGAGCACGCTCGAGAATACGCCATTGCCGTCCGCCGAGGCCAAGGCCTATGCCGCCATTCTGCCGTCCGTAGTGCGCGTGGTCGGCATCGGACCGGAAGAAGACGACGACGAGAAGGCGCCGGGGAAGGACGCGGGCAAGTCGCCCGGGTCCGGCAAGGGCAAGTTCGTCGTGCCCGGCCAGCCGGCCGACAAATCCGGCAAACCTGACGACAAGGTAGCCGGAGGCGGCAAGGGACCGGCCAAGGATGCCGAGTCCAACGGCAAAGGCGGACAGGCGGACAAGGGCGGCGCGCCTGACAAGGACGGTGAAACCAGGCCCGGCAAGCGCCGCAGCGGCGGCGTTGGCACGGGTGTGGTCATCGTCGACAAGGGTATCATCCTCACCAACCTGCATGTGGTCGCCGGTGCCGAGCGCATCAAGATCACGTTCTTCGACGGCATGGAAGCCGAGGCCGTGATCATCGGCATGCGGCCTGAACACGATCTCGCCGTGCTGCAGGCCAAGTCGGTGCCCGACGACCTGCAGGCCGCCACCTTGCGCTCCACCGCTGACCTGCAGATCGGCGATCACGTGGTGGCGGTGGGGTTCCCCTTCGGCATTGGTCCCTCGGCATCGGCCGGCGTGGTGTCGGGCTTGAAGCGCGAGTACCAGTCGCCGGAAGGCAAGCGCATTCTTACCAACCTCATCCAGTTTGATGCCGCAGCCAACCCCGGCAATTCAGGTGGCCCGCTGGTCACGGCCGACGGCGAGGTCGTCGGCATCGTCACTGGCATCTTGAATCCCACGGCGCAGCGCGTGTTCATCGGCATCGGCTTTGCGGTGCCGATCGAGAACGCCGCCGCGGCCATCGGCATGTCACCGTTCTAGTCATCAACCAACATCGCACGGAGCCCCATGGAAACGATCCCGACCCCGCAGGTGGAAGTGGCCACACTGATGGAGCGCATCCTCTACGAGGTGAAAAAGGTGGTGGTGGGGCAGGACCCCTTCCTCGAGCGCGTGATGGTGGCCATCCTCGCGCAGGGACATCTGCTGGTGGAAGGCGTGCCGGGACTCGCCAAGACGCTGACGGTCAAGACGCTGGCACGCACTATTCGCGGTTCGTTCAAGCGCATCCAGTTCACGCCCGACCTCGTGCCGGCGGATCTCGTCGGCACGCGCATCTACAGCCAGAAGACCGGTGATTTCGCCACGTCGCTCGGCCCCGTGTTCGCCAACCTGCTGCTGGCCGATGAAATCAATCGCGCGCCGGCGAAGGTGCAGAGCGCGCTGCTCGAGGTGATGCAGGAGCGGCAGGTGACCATCGCCGGCGAGTCGCACAAGGTTCCCGATCCGTTCCTGGTGATGGCCACGCAGAATCCGATCGAGACCGAAGGCACGTATCCGCTGCCGGAGGCGCAGGTCGATCGCTTCATGATGAAGGTGCTGGTGGACTATCCCACCGACGAGGAAGAATTCGTCATCGTGCAGCGCGTGACCGGTGAGCCGGTGCATGTGACGCCGGTGGCCACTACCGAGCAGCTCGCGGCCATCCAGCGCGAATGCCGCAAGTGTTACGTCGACCCCAATCTTATCCAGTACGCGGTGCGCCTCGTGGCCGCCACGCGCAATCCGGATCGTTTCGGGCTGAAGGACTTCGGCAAGTACCTGACGTACGGCGCCAGTCCGCGCGCCACCATCGGCCTGATCGAAGGCGCCCGCGCGCTGGCCTATTTGCGAGGCCGGACCTATGCGTTGCCGGAAGACGTGGTCGACCTCGTGCCAGACGTGTTGCGCCATCGGCTGGTGCTGTCGTACGAAGCCCTGGCCGACGGCAAGACGCCGGACATGCTGATCCAGACGATCATGTCGCACGTCGCCGCCCCGGACAAGCCGCTGGAAGCCCATGTCCGCGTCGCCAACGGCTGACAGCGTCCTGCAGCGCCTCGAGTGGACGGTGTTGCGCCGTCTCGATGGCGTGCTGCACGGCGACTACCGCACGCTCTTTCGCGGCTACGGGCTCGATCTCGCGGACCTGCGCGAGTACCAGTACCACGACGACGTGCGCCACATCGACTGGAACGTCACCGCGCGGCTGCAGATCCCGCACGTACGCGAATTCAACGAAGAGCGCGAGGTCGCGGCGTGGTTCCTGCTGGACCTGTCGCCGTCGGTGGACTTCGGCTCCGAGCAGGTGCGCAAGCGCGCCATTTCGGCGGACTTCGTCACGGTCATCGCCCGGATGCTCACGCGCCACGGTAACCGCGTGGGTGCAATGTTCTACGGCGGCGACGTTGATACCGTCATTCCCGCGCGCACCGGCCGGCGCCATGTGATGCACATCCTGCACACGATGCTGGCGCGCCCGGAAGTGAAGCAATCGAAAGCCACCAACATCGACGAGCTGCTGCGCACCGCCAATGAAGTGATGCGGCGGCGTTCGGTCGTGTTCATCGTCTCGGACTTCATCAGCGCGCCGGGCTGGGCCAAGACGCTGGCGCATCTCGCGCAGCGGCATGAGGTGATCGCGGTGCGGCTCTACGATCCGCTGGAAATGGAGATGCCCGACCTCGGCATGTTGACGATCCAGGACGCGGAATCCGGGGAACAGATCTTCGTCGACACGCACGACAAGGGGTTCCGCCGTCGCTTTGCGGAGCTGGCGGTGAAGCGCGAGGAGGAATTGCGCCAAGCCTTCGTCCGCGCCGGCGTCGACGCACTGGAACTGGCCACCGACGACGACCTGGTCGACGCCATCAAGCGTTTCGCGGACTTGCGCAAGCAACGCAGCCGTCTCGCGGCCGGCGGCGGCGTGCCCCAGCACATCACGAGCGCGCGGCCATGACCTTCCTGTGGCCTGAACTGCTGTGGTTGCTGGTGCTGGTGCCGCTGCTGGTGGGGTTGTACGTGTGGCTGCTGTCGCGCAAGAAGAGTGCGTCGGTGCGCTATGCCAGCCTGGCGATGATCAAGGAGGCGATCGGCCCGGGCCAGCGCTGGCGTCGCCATGTGCCGCCGGCACTGATGCTGATCGCCCTCACGCTGATGCTCATCGCGATTGCGCGACCGCAAGCGATCGTGATGCTGCCGTCGCAGCACGAAACGATCATTCTCGCGATGGATGTATCGGGTAGCATGCGCGCCACCGACGTGCAGCCCAGCCGCATCGTCGCGGCGCAGGAGGCCGCGCGTGCCTTCGTCAACGAGCAGCCGCTG
>JBBQEY010000114.1:0-10414 GCA_038321425.1 Burkholderiales bacterium
TGCGACTCGCGCAGCGACTCGTCGACCACACGTTCGCGCAACGCGTGTTCTTCTGCAACTCGGGCGCTGAGGCCAACGAGGCTGCCTTAAAACTCGCGCGGCGCTACGCGCACGATCATTTCGGCGCGAAGAAGATGCGGATCATCTCCACGCTCAACAGCTTTCACGGGCGCACGCTCTTCACCGTCACGGCCGGGGGACAGGCCAAGTACGCGTCGGGCTTCGGGCCCAATCCGGAAGGCTTCACGCACATCCTGTACAACGATGTCGCGGCGCTCGAGCATGAGTTCGCCGCGCACGGCGACGAGATCTGCGCGGTGCTGCTCGAACCCATGCAGGGCGAAGGTGGCATGACGCCCGGCTCGCCTGCATTCCTGCACGCGGCGCGGCGACTGTGCACCGCGCACCACGCGCTGCTGGTGCTCGATGAAATCCAGAGCGGCATGGGCCGCACCGGCGCGCTCTTCTCGTACATGCAAAAGGGCATCGTCCCGGACATCCTCACCAGTGCCAAGGGGCTGGGGGGAGGCTTCCCGATCGGCGCGATGCTGACGACGAACGAGGTCGCGAGCGCATTCACCGTAGGCGTGCACGGCACCACGTATGGCGGCAATCCGCTGGCGTGCGCCGTCGCGGGCGCCGTGTTCGACGTGATCAACACGACCGAGGTGCTCGATGGCGTCAAGGCCCGGCATGCGCTGTTCATGGAGGGCCTGAAGGCCATCAATGCGCGGCGCCGCGTGTTCTGCGACCTTCGCGGCGAAGGTGTCTGGATCGGCTGCGAACTCGAGGCACCGTGGAAGGGCAAGTCGATGGACGTCGTGCGCGCCGCGGGTGACGCCGGATTGATGCTGCTCGTGGCCGGGCCTGATGTCGTGCGGATCGCGCCGTCGCTGGTGATCTCGCTCGACGAAATCCTCGAAGGCCTGGCGCGGCTCGAGACCGCACTGAACAACGCGTTGGTGTAACCACACGCACCGTCGCTGCCGCCGTGTAGGCGAGGCTTCAGCCTCGCGCGATGGCTCCGGCGAGGCTGAAGCCTCGCCTACACGGCGGCAATCGCGGTCTGGTTTACGGGCGTTTCAGCTTCGAGGTGTCGATGTCGAGGTACCGCCATCCCTGCTGGATGAACGCACTCTTCTTGTAGCCCTGCACCCACGGCTGCGCGATCGTGTTCTCGATCCGGTAGATGCCGCCGCCGATCGGCGCATAGGCCGCGATGATGCCGGTCATCCTGGCGTACAACTTGTCGCGCTCGGCGTCGCTTTTCTGGCGCCGGCTCTGGTTGAAGAGGTCGTCGTACTCGGCATTCTTGAAGCGGCCGAGATTGATCTCGCCGGCCGTGGGGCCATAGGCCAGTTGCATGAACGATTCCGCGATGTCGGCCGTCCAGCCCAGTTGCCACATCTGCAACTGGCCCGCGCGCGACATCTTGAGGAGATCGGGCCACTTCTGGCGCAGGAAGTCGATGCGGATGCCGATCTCCTTCATGTTCTTCAGCCACAGTTCATCGCGGATGCGGTTCTCACCGGTGGGTGCGGAGCCCATCGTCAGCAGCAGCGGCTTGCCATCGGGCAGCTCGCGGAAGCCGTCGCCATCGCGGTCCTTGTAGCCGAATTTGTCGAGCAGCTGGCGGGCCAGCGCCGGGTCGAAGGGGGTGCTGGACGTAAGCCCCGCCACGTGCCCCGGCACGGGCGGCGGAATGGGTTGCGTCGCGGGCGTACCTTGGCCCTGCAGTCCCACCTGCACCAGCTCCGCGGGGTTGTAGCCCATCAGGATCGCGCGGCGCAGCGCGATCTTCTCCGGGGCATTGCCACCGACCACCGGATCGTTGAAATTGAAGTACGCGAAGAACGCGAGCCCAGCCTCGGGCGAGCGTTGCAGCGCGATACCTGCCTTGGTGAACTGCGGCAGCAGTGCGTTGCGGTCGTCGAGCACCTGCCGGACGAGGTCGCGCGGCAAGTCGATCAGGTCGAGTTCGTTGCCGGTGAACGCCAGCAGCCGGGGATTCGATTCCTCGATCACCGACACTTCGATGCGGCCGATCTGCGGCAGACGCTTGCCTTTCATCGCCGCGTGGGCCGCGCGCGCATCGGCATCTGCATTGGCGGGCAGCGCCGGGAAGTATTCCTCGCGGAAGCCCGGGTTGGCTTCGAGCGTGATCTTCTGGGCGCGCCGCCATTCCTTCAGCCGGTAGGCACCCGTGCCCACCGGATTGGCCATCACCCAGCCGGTGGGATCGGCGTAGGCTTCGACCACTTCGCGCGCGACCGCCGCCATCTGCGTGGCGGTGAGATAGGACAGGAACGTGTACTCCGGCTCCACGAAGCGCATCTCGATCGTGTAGCGGTCGAGCGCGCGCAGGCCCTCGACGGGCGCGTCGTAATCGAACTTGCTATCCTTGGCCTGTGCCGCCGCGGCGTCGAGACCGACGAACTTGCCGCGTACGATAAAAAGGTTGGGCGAGCGCACCTTCGGGTCGATCAGCCGCTTCCACGTGTAGACGAAGTCGTGGGCCGTCAACTCGCGCGGCTTGCCCTTGAAGGCCTTGTCGTCGGAGAAGAAGATGCCCTTCCTCACCTTGATTTTCCATATCCGGCCGTCGGCGGAAATATCCGGCATGCCGTCGGCGACGCGCGGGATAATCCGGTGCGGACGCGCCAGGTAGTCATACTGGTACAGCGCGTCGAAGATCGCCGAGTTGATCGCGTTCGAGTAGAGATCCTGCGCTGCCTGCGGATCGAAGCCCGTTTCCGCGATGATGATCGTGGTGCGCAGCACTTTGGCCGGATCGGCCCACTTGGCCGTCCCTTGTGCTGCCAGTGGTGCGGTGCATGCGGCGGCAACGACGAGGGCGAGCATTCGGGTCAGCATGATCACTCCACGAACTTGCGCGGCATCGCGGTATCGATGTCGAGGTATTGCCAGGCATTCTGGTTGAAGCCGTTGTACTTGTACCCGATCACCCACGGATACGCGACGAGGTTTTCGTAGCGATACGCATTGATCTTCCATGGCAGGTAGGCGGCCACCAGTTGCGACATCTCGCGCATCAGCTTCGCGCGCGCCGGGCCGTCCGGCATGCGCCGCGACGCGTCGTACAGGCGGTCGAAATCGGGTTGCTTGAACCGCGACAGGTTGGCGAGGCCCGCATTGGGGCCGTACAACAGGCCCAGCACCGGGTTTCCCGCGGTGGTGGACGACGTGTTGGCGAGCTGCCAGATCTGCAATTGTCCGACGCGCGCCATCTTGAGGAGGTCAGGCCACTTCTGGGTGACGAACTCCAT
The DNA here is from genome assembly GCA_038321425.1 of Burkholderiales bacterium. GTDB lineage: Bacteria > Pseudomonadota > Gammaproteobacteria > Burkholderiales > Casimicrobiaceae > VBCG01. The sequence continues at coordinate 3,288 of JBBQEY010000114.1, forward strand.
CTTCACGCCGATCGCCGTCATGTTCCGCAACCACAACTCGTCGTACTGGCGCTCGAGCGCGCTGGGCGACGTGCCCTTCTTCAGCACCAGCGGCTTGCCATCGGGCAGGTCGCGCCAGCCGTCCTTGTCGCGATCGATGTAGCCGAACTTGTCGAGCAGCGCCATAGCACCCGCCGGATCGAAGCGCGTGCCCATGTCGAACGCGGCGTCGTAGCCGGCCACGCCGGGCGGCAGGATCTGGGTGGCCGGCGCGCCCTGGCCCTGCCGGATGATGCGGATCTCGTCCGGCACGCTGTACGCCATGCCCACCGCGCGGCGCAGCGCCACCTGCGCGCTGGCATACCCGCCCACCACCGGATCTTCCATGTTGAAGTAGGTGTACGTGATCGACGGCTGGAGCCCGCGCTCGAGCAGCACGCCCGCCTTCCGGAAGCGCGGCTGGAGCTTGTTGTCCGGCGTCATGATGTTGGGCACCAGTTCGTACGGCACTTCGAGCAGGTCGAGCTCGCCCTTTTCGAAGGCCAGCACCCGCGGGTTGCCTTCGTCGAGGATCGCGATCTCGACCTTGCCGATCAGCGGAAATTTCTTGCCATTGAAACGCGCGTTGATGGCGCGGTCGGCGGGGTCGTTGCTGTCGACGTACGGGATGCCGCGAAACGTGGGGCTTGCGACCAGCACGATCCGCTGGCCGCGCCGCCAGTCCTGCAACCTGTATGGGCCGGTGCCCACCGGGTTGGCCATCACCCAGCCGTTGGTATCGCCGTAGGCTTCCACCACTTCACGCGCGACCCCCGACGTGGCCCCGCCGGTGAGTTCGGCCGGCAGGTCGAACCACGGATAGTTGAGCTTCAATTTCAGCGTGTAGCGGTCGACCACCTGCAGGCCTTCGACCGGCGCGTCGTAGTCGAGCTTGCCCGCCAGCTTCGCCTTGGCCAGCACCGCGTCCATGCCGACAATGCGCCCGTCGAATACGTCGAGATGCGGCGAGCGCATCCGCGGATCGAGCGTGCGCTTCCACGAATACGCATAGTCGGCCGCCACCAGCTCGCGCTTCTGCCCCTTGAACACGGGATCGTCGGCGAAGTAGGTGCCCGGCTTGACGCGGATGGTCCACTGCGTGCCGTCGGCCGAGCCTTCGGGCAGCGCCGCCGCCGTGTTGGGGACGATCAGGTGCGGCCGCGACCGGTAGTCGTAGCGCAGCAGCGGATCGAACACCGCGCGCGCCACGTAGCCCGAATAGATGTCGGAGATGGCCTGCGGGTCGAAACCCGTCTCCGCGGCACGAAAGGCGACGCGCAGCTGCTTGTTGGGGTCGGCCTGCGCGGCAACACCCGTCGCGAGCACGGCGGCGAGCACCGCGGCGAACATTCGCGCCATGACCCTCACTCGACCCCCTTGCGCGGCATCTTGAGGTCGATGTCCAGGTATTGCCACGGATTGGTATTGAACACGTTCAACTTGTAACCTTCGACCCACGGATACAGCACGATGTTCTCGTACCGGTAGGCGTTGATCTTCCACGGCGCGTAGGCCGCGACCAGCTGCGACATCTCGCGCATCATCTTCGCGCGCTCCGGACCATCCGGAATCCGGCGCGATGCATCGTAGAGCCGGTCGTACTCCGCCAGCTTGAAGCGCGACTGATTGGCGAGGCCGACGTTGCCGCCGTAGAGGAGCCCGAGGAAGCCGTAGCCCTCGGTCGAGGTGGCCCGGTTGCCGAGCTGCCACATCTGCAGCTGGCCGCCGCGCGCCATCTTGAGGAGGTCGGGCCACTTCTGCGTGACGAACTCGATCTTCACGCCGACGGCCTTCATGTTCCGTTGCCACAGCTCGTCGTACTGGCGATCGAGCGCGCTGGGCGACGTGCCTTTCTTCAGCACCAGCGGCTTGCCGTCCGGCAGGTCGCGCCAGCCGTCCTTATCGCGATCGGTGTAGCCGAACTTGTCGAGCAGCAGCTTTGCCGATGCGGGGTCGTACCTGGTGTTGCCGACGAATTTGGGATCGTGCCCCGTCACGCCGGGCGGCAGGATCTGCGACGCGTACTCGGCCTGGCCCTGGCGGATGACCTTCGTTTCCTCGTCCACGCTGTAGGCCATGCCGATCGCGCGGCGCAACGCGATCTTCTCCGGCGTGTAGCCGCCGACCACCGGGTCCTCCATGTTGAACCACGTGTACGTGATCCCGGGCTGGATGCCCCGTTGCAGCGTCACGCCGGCCTTCTGGAAGCGCGGCTTCAACTGGTTGCCGGGCTCCATGACATTGGCGACCAGGTCGACCGGGACTTCGAGGTAATCGAGGTCGCCCTTTTCGAAGGCCTGCAGCCGTGGGTTGGCCTCCTCGATGACCGAAATGTCGATGCGGCCGATCAGCGGCAGCCGCTTGCCCTTGAAGCGCGCCATCAAAGCGCGATCGGCGGGATCGTTGCTCTCCGGGTAGCGCACGTCGCGATACGTCGGGCTGGCTTCGAGCACGATCTTCTGGCCGCGTCGCCATTCCTTCAACCGGTAGGGGCCGGTCCCCACGGGGTTGGCCATGATCCAGCCTGCGCCATCGCCGTAGGCTTCCACCACTTCACGCGCCACTGCGGCCGAGGTGGTGCCGGTCAGGTCGGCTGCGAGGTCGTAGGACGGATAATTGAGCTTCAACCGCAGCGTATAGCGATCGAGGAGCTGCATGCCTTCGACCGGCGTGTCGTAGTCGAACTTGCCGGTGGCCTTGGCTTTGGCCAGCACGGCGTCCATGCCGACGATCTTGCCATCGAAGAGTTCGAGCGCGGGAGAACGCATTTTCGGATCGAGCGTGCGCTTCCATGTGTAGAGGTAGTCGGCGGCCGTCAGTTCGCGTTTCGCCCCCTTGAACGCGGGATCGTCCGCGAAGTACGTGCCGGGCTTGACCTTGATCGTCCAGGTCTTGCCAGCATCCGCCATCTCCGGCATCGCAGCGGCCGTGTTGGGAATAACTTTGTGCGGCCGCGCGAGGTAGTCGAAGCGGAACAGCGGATCGAACACCGACCGCATGACGTAATTGGAGTACACGTCCGACGCGGCCTGCGGATCGAAGCCGGACTCCGCGATGAGGAACGCCACGCGCAACGTCTTGTTGGGATCGGGCTGCGCCAGGACGACGCCGCTTCTAAAGGCAAACCCGGCGACCACGCCGGCCGCCAGGGCGCGGCGCCACGACATCAGAGCACCTTTTCGATGTCGGCGGCGATCGACTCGGGCGTGTCCTTCGGCGCGAAACGCGCGATTACGCGGCCTTCACGGTCGACCAGGAACTTGGTGAAGTTCCACTTGATGCCTTCGCTGCCCAGCAGGCCCGGCTTCTCGGTCTTCAGGTATTTGAACACCGGGGCCGCCGCATCGCCGTTGACATCCACCTTGGCGAACAGTGGAAACGTGACACCGAAATTGAGCTCGCAGAATTCCGCGATGGCCTTCGAGTCCCCCGGCTCCTGTTGGCCGAACTGGTTGCACGGAAAGCCCAGCACTTCGAGGCCCTGGTCGTGATACTTCCTGTACAGCGCTTCAAGGCCCTTGTACTGCGGCGTGTAGCCGCACTGGCTGGCGGTATTGACGATCAGCATCGGCTTGCCGCGGTAGTGGTCGAGCTTGACTGGCTTGCCCTTGATGTCCGTGACGGAAAAATCGTAGATGGAGGCCATGGCAGATCCTGAGGGAATGCGGGCGAGGATGCCCGCCGAAAAGGGCGCAATTATGAGGCACCGGTGCGGCTTTCTGCCATTCTCCGGCCCTGTGTCCCGGTTGGACCGCGAAGCCGGTCAGCGGGTTCGCGACGGCAGCAGGAAATCGCGCGGCGACATGAACAGGTGGGGCCCGCGCGGCCCGGCGGCGCCGGCGCGGCGAGACGACACCGTGCGGCCATCATCCGGCGGGGCTGCCGTAGCCGCCGCCGCTTGGCGTCTCGATGACGAAGATGTCGCCGGGTTGCATTTCGACCTTGCACGTGGCGCCAAACTCCTCGCGCGTGCCGTCGATGCGCTCGACCCAGTTGCGGCCCAACGCGCCGGGCCCGCCGCCCGCCATGCCGAACGGCGGCACGCGGCGATGGTTGGCCAGCATCACTGCCGTCATCGCTTCGAGAAAACGCACGCGCCGGACCGATCCATCGCCACCACGGTATCGACCTGCGCCGCCGCTGCCACGGCGGATGCCGAAGGATTCGAGCCGCACTGGGAAGCGCCACTCCAGCACCTCGGGATCGGTCAGCCGCGAATTGGTCATGTGCGTCTGCACGACACTGGCCCCCGCGAAGCCGGGGCCCGCACCGGCGCCGCCGGCAATCGTCTCGTAATACTGGTAGGTCGCGTTGCCGAACGTGAAGTTGTTCATCGTGCCCTGCGACGCGGCCAGCACGCCCAGTGCGCCATAGAGCGTGTCGGTCATCGTCTGCGAGGTCTCGACATTGCCCGCGACCACGGCGGCCGGATAGCGCGGGTTCAGCATCGAGCCCTCCGGGATCACGATGTGCAGCGGTTTCAAGCACCCGGCGTTCATCGGGATCTCGTCGTCGACCAGCGTGCGGAACACGTAGAGCACCGCCGCCTTGCACACCGCCGAGGGCGCGTTGAAATTGGTCGGCTGCTGCGCACTGGAGCCGGTGAAGTCGATCGTCGCCTCACGCGCCGCGCGGTCGATCGTGATGGTGACGACGATCGTTGCTCCGCTGTCCATCTCGTACGCGAAGTGGCCGTCGTGCAGCACGTCCAGCACGCGCCGCACTGACTCCTCCGCGTTGTCCTGCACGTGCTGCATGTACGCGCGCACCACGGGCCGCGTGAAGTGCGCGACCATCCGGCGCAACTCGTCCGCACCCTTGGCACATGCGGCCACCTGCGCGCGCAGGTCAGCCAGGTTCTGGTCCACGTTGCGCGACGGATAGCGGCCGGAGGCAAGCAGCGCGCGCAATTCAGCTTCGAGGAAGCGGCCCTGCGCCACCAGTTGCACGTTGTCGAGCAGCACGCCCTCCTCGTCCACATGCGAGGAGTCCGGCGGCATCGAGCCCGGCGTAATGCCGCCGATGTCGGCATGATGGCCGCGCGACGCCACGAAGAACTCCGGCGTCGGATCGTCCATGAACACCGGCGCGATCACCGTCACGTCAGGCAGATGCGTGCCACCGTTGTAGGGCGCGTTCAGCACGAACACATCGCCATTCAACATCGTGCCCTCGCGCTTGTCGATGATCGTGCGCACCGACTCGCCCATCGAACCCAGGTGCACCGGCATGTGCGGCGCGTTCGCGATCAGGTTGCCGTCGCGGTCGAAGATCGCGCACGAGAAGTCGAGGCGCTCCTTGATGTTGACCGAATACGCGGTATTGGCCAGCGTGACGCCCATCTGCTCGGCGATGGCCATGAAGAGATTGTTGAAGACCTCGAGCAGCACCGGATCGGCCGTCGTGCCGATTGCATGCACGCGTCGCAGCGCCTCGACGCGTTCCAAGATCATGTGGTCGCGCGGCGTCAGCGTGGCCTGCCAGCCGGGTTCGATCACCGTCGTGGCATTGCGCTCGCGGATCACCGCCGGACCCGCAATCGCGTCGCCGGGGCGCAGGTCCGCGCGGTCAAACACCAGCGCGTCATGGAAGCGGCCGTCCGTGTAGAGCCAGTGCGACTGCAGCGCCACCAGCGGACCGGCGCGCGGCGCGAACCCCGGCGCCTCGTCCGCCGCCGATTGCGTGCGGCCGATGGCCTCGACCGCCGCGGCTTCGATCACCAGCGCCTTGCCCGGCATCAGGAAGCCATATTGCTTGCGATAGCGTCGCTCGAATTCCGCGATGATCGGCGCGGTGGCGAGTCCATGCGGAATCTCGAGCGTCGTGTCGGTGCCGTCGTACTTCATGTGCAGCCGGCGTTTGCACGCGATGCGTTCGCGCGCGATGCCCTGGCGCGCCACTTCGTCGACGGCATGGCCTTCGAGCGTGGCGCAGGTGCTTTCCGCCGCACGCAGAGCGGCCTCCGACAACACCGATTCCACCGCCTGCTGCCGCAGCGCCCGCACGTCGGCCAGCCCCATCCCGTACGCGGACAGCACGCCCGCCAGTGGATGGATGAAGACGCGCGTCATCCCGAGTGCATCGGCCACGAGGCACGCGTGCTGCCCGCCCGCGCCGCCGAAGCAGCACAACGTGTACTCGGTGACGTCGTAGCCGCGCTGCACGGAGATGTGCTTGATCGCGTTGGCCATGTTCTCCACCGCGATCTTCAAGAAGCCCTCGGCCACTTCATGGGACGTGCGTGGATGCCCGGTGCGCGCGGCGACCTCGGCGGCGAGCTCGGCAAAGCGCTGTCCTACGACGGCGGCATCGAGGGCCTCGTTGCCCTCGGCACCAAACACCTTCGGAAAGAGTTCCGGCACGACCTTGCCTACCATCACGTTGCAATCGGTGACGGTCAGCGGGCCGCCGCGACGATAGGCCGCCGGCCCCGGATTGGCACCCGCCGACTCCGGGCCGACGCGAAAGCGCGCGCCGTCGAACCCACAGATCGAACCACCCCCCGCCGCCACCGTATGGATGCTCATCATCGGCGCGCGCAGCCGCACGCCCGCCACTTCGGTAACGAACGCGCGCTCGTATTCGCCGGCCCAATGCGTCACGTCGGTGGACGTGCCACCCATGTCGAAGCCGATGATGCGGTCGAAGCCCGCCAGCCGCGATACTTCCACCGCGCCGACGATGCCGCCGGCCGGCCCGGACAGGATCGCGTCCTTGCCCTGGAACATCTTCGCGTCGGTAAGCCCTCCGCTCGATTGCATGAACTGCAGTCGCGGGCCGCCGGTACCAGTGTCTCCGGTGAGGTCGGCCTCCACCTGTTCCACGTAACGGCGCAGGATCGGCGACAGGTACGCGTCGACGACGGTGGTATCCCCGCGCGACACGAGCTTCATCAGCGGGCTCACCTCGTGCGAGACCGACACCTGCGCGAAGCCGATGCGCCGCGCCAGCGCCGCCAGCTGCTGCTCGTGCTGCGGAAAGCGATAGCCATGCATCAGCACGATCGCGACCGCGCGGATGCCGGCCGCGTAGGTCGCAAGCAGGTCGCGCTCGGCCGCGGCGAGATCGAGTGCCTGCACCAGCTCACCGCGCGCGCCGATGCGCTCGTC
>JBBQEY010000115.1:0-10397 GCA_038321425.1 Burkholderiales bacterium
GGAAGGCCGCGGAAAACGACAGCGCGACGATGTTCACTTTGTGCGCCAGTGCGGCGCGGCGAATGTCCTCGAGCGGCGTCTGGGGTCCCAATGAAATGCACTGCGCGGACTCGGGCACCATCATCGCCTCGACCATCAGTAGTCCCAGGCCATGCTGTTCGGACGGAAAGGTGGTCAACAGCACGCGTGGCGAACCGGCCTGCCGCGGAAAGGCGTTGATTGCAGTACGCAGGGCCGCCTGCAATTGCTCGGTGTAGAGATGCTCTTCGAAGACCTGCAGTTCCCCTCGCATCCACGCATCGCCCACCGCCCGATTCAGCGGAGTGATCGTGTCAAGGACGAAGCGTTGCAGACCCTGCCGCATCACGAGGTTGGCCAGCGTGTGCTGGAGCGCGGTGCAGTCATGCGCCTTCAGCATCGACAGCACGTCGTTCTCGAGTGCCGGTGCCAACTGGTCCTGCCGCGCTGGCGTGCGCGCATCGGCCAGCGCATTGAGTTCGCCGTGCGAAAGGGCGATGATCTTTCCGGGCCGCATGCCAACGTCCATCAGCCGCTTCATCGCGCGCAGCTTGCCGATGTCGGCCGGCGTGTACTGACGCTCGCCATGGCTGTCGCGGTCGGGTTTGGGATAGCCGTACCGGCGCTCCCACATCCGCAGGACGTCTTTGGAAAGCCCCGTCTCTCGCTCGACGGCGGTGATGTTCAGCAAGATGCTCTGCACTTCGGCGATTGTATTCATTTTGTCCAGGACATAGGGTTGACATGACTGCGATTCGGCTTTATTGTACAGCCTTGGAGATGCGATGTCCATGAACAAAACAATTTCTGTCGATGGCAATTTCACCCGGCCGACATTGGCCAGGGTATCCTGGGTCATGCGGTGTTCGCTGGCGTCGGCGCTGGCTGTCGCGCTGACGGGCGCCCTTCTCTCCCATGGCGGGATCGCCCAAGCCTATCCATTTTTTGACGAGGCGGCCGTCACGGGCGCGATGTCCTCGAGGCTTCCCGCGAGTTGGACGCGCTCGACCGGGTCGCCCATGCGCCACGGACTTGTCTACCTGGACGAACCGTCGGTTCGCCACGCGATGGCGCCACCGTTTCCGGCGGTATGGATGCAGGCCGGTGTGACGGGGCAGACGGCTACCACCACCGCGTGCCCGGCGCTTTTGCAGCACTCGTTCAACCTGCTGCAGACCGGGACGCCGCAGTCGCTGTGCCGCTACCACGGCAACGTGGTGCTGGTCGTCAACACGGCCAGCCAGTGTGGCTATACCGACCAGTACGGTGGCCTCGAGGCGCTCTATCGGAAGTACCGGGCCCGCGGACTGGTCGTGGTGGGGTTCCCGTCCAACGATTTTGGCGGCCAGGAGCCCGGCACCAACAAGGAGATCGCCGAGTTCTGTCGAACGAACTTCGGAATCGAGTTTCCACTCTATGAAAAGTCGGCGGTGTCGAAGCTGTCAGCGAACCCGTTCTACGTCGAACTGGCCAAGTCCACCGGCCAGTCCCCCAAATGGAATTTCCACAAATACGTGATCGACCGCGACGGCAAGCCGGTCGCGAGCTTTGCCAGCGGGGTCACGCCCGATGCGCGCGAAATCACGCAATTGCTCGAGAAGCTGCTGGCGCAGAAACCCTCGATGGCGAAGGGTTGAGTCCGCACTAACCTCCACCACTTACCACCCCGTGGGTAACCGGTCGCCGTGATCGCCCCGCGCCTCCCACCCCGCTCCGGCCCCACGCATGACGGCGCCGGTAGCTCCTAAGCAGCAAGTCCGTTCGCCGGTAGTGCGGACGGCATGTCCGTGAAGGGTTGCGCATGAACGCTCTGGAAAAATTCGTCCTCCCCGATACCCAGGCGCTGCCCGATGTGCGCCAGCTGCCCATCCAGAAGGTGGGCGAAGGGTTTGCGCTATCCGATCCGGCTCCGTCGTCGTGCGCCGTGTACGGGCTCCTGAAGCGCCCGGACGAAAAATGGGTCACCGAACGCGCCTACGACAACCCCAAGTTCGTCGAGGACCTGGTGCGCGACATCGCATTGCGCCTGCAGCGCGATCCGCGGATCGGCCGGTTCACGGTGTCCAGCGAAAATTTCGAATCCATCCACAACCATTCTGCGTATGCAGAAATAGAAGGCCGCGGCGCCGCGTTGATCGATTGAGATCTCGGTCCCGGTACCCCATTTCCCGACGCCCACGCATCAACGACAGGACCACATCCGTGCGCATCGCCATCGTCGGTTCCGGTATCTCCGGCCTCGGGGCCGCCTGGCTCCTGCACCAGCAGGGCCACGCGGTCACCGTATTTGAATTCGCGCAGCGGCTGGGCGGCCACACGGCCACGGTCGACGTGACGGTGGATGGCGCCACGTTCCCGGTGGACACCGGATTTCTCGTTTTCAACGATCGGACGTATCCGCGGCTCAACGCGCTGTTCGCACAATTGGGTGTGACCAGCGTCGACAGCGAGATGTCGTTCTCGTGCCGCGTGGATCGCGCTGGAATGGAATGGTCCGGCACCGACCTGCGTGCCGTGTTCGCACAGCCGCGCAATGCGTTGCGGCCCGCATTCTGGGGCATGCTGCGCGACATGCTGCGTTTCAACCGCACGGCTTCGGCGATGTACCTGCAAGGCACCGTACCGGCCGTTCCGCTGGGGCAGTACCTGAAGAGCGCGGGCTATGGTGCATCGTTTCGCGACTGGTACCTGTTGCCGATGGCCGCCGCGATCTGGTCCGCGCCGCGCCGCGACATCCTCGATTTTCCGCTGCCCGTGTTCCTGCGCTTCTGCCACAACCACGGTCTGCTGCAGATCACCGACCGGCCGCAATGGAAAACGGTGACGGGCGGCGCGCGGACCTACGTCGAGAAAATCGCCGCACAGTTGCCCGATGTGCGTGTCGCGTCACCCGTGTTGCGCGTCGTGCGCCAGGCGGCCGGCGTGATGATCGATTCGCAGACCATGGCGCGCGAACGCTTCGACCACGTGGTGCTGGCGTGCCACAGCGACCAGGCGCTTGCGCTGCTGGGTGACCCGTCCGCCGAGGAAGCGCGCCTGCTGGCGGCCGTGCGCTACCAACCCAATCGCGTGGTGCTGCATACCGACGCGGCGTTGCTGCCGCAATCGCGCCGCGCTTGGTCGGCCTGGAATTATCTGGCGGTCAACGATCCGCACGGCCAGCGGCCGGTGGCGGTGTCATATCTCATCAACAAGCTGCAGCCACTGCCCTGCCGCACGCCGGTCATCGTCACGCTGAACCCGCCGTTTGAACCGGGTCGCGAATGCGTGCTGGGTGAGTTCGAATACGCGCATCCGCTGCTCGACGGTGCCGCGCATGCCGCGCAGGCGGGCATCGCGGCGCTGCAGGGCCAGCGGAACACCTGGTTCGCGGGTGCGTGGCTGGGCCACGGCTTTCATGAAGACGGATTGGCGTCGGCGCATGCCGTCGCGGACGGCATTGCGGGCCTCGAGCAGCACATGGTCGACACCCTTACCCAACCGATCGCCGCGTGATCGCGCCACGATGAGTCCCGAGATCGCCTCCCCAATTCTCCCCGCACGCGTGGAGTCAAGCCCACCGATGCTGGTGGCCGGCGAGGTGATGCATCGTCGTTCGCGTCCGGCGCGCAACGCATTCTCGTATCCCGCGTTCTGCCTGCGCCTGCCGCTGCACCACCTGCCCGCGCTCGAAGACGCGGGTGTGCGCCTGAACCGCCGCGGCCTCATCGCGTTCCACGAACGCGACCACGGTCCACGCGATGGCAGTTCACTCTCAGCCTGGATCGCGGCGATCCTGACGCGCGAAGGTATCCCGGCCGACGGTCCCATCGTGCTGTATGCGTTTCCGCGGATGCTGGGCTATGTGTTCAACCCCGTCAGCTTCTGGGTGTGCCATGCCGCGAATGGCGACATCAATGCCGTGCTGGCGGAAGTCAATAACACCTTCGGCGAGACGCATCTCTACCTGCTGGCGCATCCGGACGGCCGCGCATTGCGCACGGGCGAGACGCTTTCGGCGCGCAAGGTGTTCCACGTGTCGCCGTTCTGTGCCGTCACGGGGCACTACACGTTCCGCTTTCACTTCGGGCCGGGCCGGTGGTTGGCGCGCATCGACTACTTCGACCAGGACGCGATCGACGGGGAGCCGCTGCTGGCCACGCACGTCTCGGGCGAGGAGCAGGCGCTGACGCCCGCGTCGGTACGCGGCCTGCTGTGGCGGTACCGCTGGTTCACCGTGGGCGTTGTCGCCCGCATCCATTGGCAGGCCGTGCAACTGTGGCGCAAGCGCGTGCCTTTCTTCCGCAAGCCGCAACCTCCGGACGTGCTGTTGACGCGCAACTCATGAATGCTCTTGATTCCACGATGATACCTTCGCCGGCGCGGCCCTCGACCGCGACGCGCTTCCTGTTCGCACTGCTGCAGCATCTCGACACCGGCAGCGTCGAACTCACCACGCCCGATGGCGTGATGCGCCGTTTCGGTCCCGGCGGCGCACCCGCGCCCGGCGCCAAGTCGGTGCCTGCGGTGCTGCACCTGCACGATTGGCGTGTGGCCGCGGATGCGTTGAAGGGCGGCGACGTCGGCTTCGCCGAAGGCTACATGGCGGGGCACTGGGATACGCCCGATCTTACGCAGTTGCTGACGGTGCTGGCCGCCAACCAGTCGGCGCTGGAGCGCACTTTCTACGGTCACTGGTGGACGCGCACGCTGCTGCGCGCCAAGCATTTCTTCAACGCCAACACCAAGCGCCAGGCACGCCGTAACATCGTCGCGCACTACGACCTCGGCAACGACTTCTACCGGCTGTGGCTCGATTCGACGATGACCTATTCGTCGGCATTGTTCGAAGGCAACTTCGCGCTAACGCTGCCCGACGCCCAGCACGCCAAGTACCAGCGCATGCTCGACGACCTCGCGCTGCCGGCCGGTGCGCGCGTGCTGGAGATCGGTTGCGGCTGGGGCGGGTTCGCGGCCACCGCGGCCTCAGCCGGCCATCACGTCACGGGCATCTCGCTTTCCGACGAGCAGACGGCTTGGGCGCGGGCGCGGGTCGACGCAGCGGGGATGGCGGATCGCGCCGACCTGCGGATCGAGGACTATCGCAACATCACCGGCACCTATGATGGCATCGCGTCCATCGAGATGTTCGAAGCTGTGGGGGAGCGCTACTGGCCCGCCTACTTCAAGGCCGTCCATGCGGCGCTGCGCCCGGGTGGACGCGCATGCGTGCAAACGATCACGATCGCGGAGGACCGCTTCCAGCGCTATCGCACGCAGTCGGACTTCATCCAGCAGTACATCTTCCCCGGCGGCATGCTGGCCTCCCCCGGACGCTTCGTCGATGTGGCGGCGGCGGCGGGTCTGGCGTTGGAGCGCGTGCATGCGTTCGGCCACGACTACGCCGAGACGCTGAAGCGCTGGCTCGCCAGTTTCGACGTCAGTACGTCGGCCATCCGCGCCTTGGGTTTCGACGAGAAATTCGTACGCTGCTGGCGCTTCTACCTCGCGTATTGCGCCGCGGGCTTCGACTCGGGGACCACCGATGTTGCGCAATACACGTTTGTCCGGCGTTGACCGCGTGCGCACGATCGCGCTCGCCTGCGCGTTGGCGCTGCTGACCGGTGGCGCGATGGCACGCACTTCTTCGCCGCCGCCCTTGCCAGCCTCGATCATGTCGCTGGCGCCGACGATGAAGGTGCAAGGCGGCGGGCTGCTGACGTTCTTCGGCATCTCGGTCTACGACGGCTGGTACTGGAGTGCCGCACCAGGGTGGCCACAGACGGGTCCCCATGCACTTGACCTGCACTATCACCGCAGTCTCGACGGCGCGAAGATCGCCGAACGCAGTGTCGACGAGATCGCCAAGATCGGGGTAGGCAATGCCGCGGATCGCACGCGCTGGGGCGCAGCAATGACGCGCGTGTTTCCCGATGTGAAGCCGGGCGACCGCCTGACGGGCATCGATGTCGGCAACGGCGTGGTCCGCTACTTCCTCAACGGCAAGCCGATCGGCGACATTGGCGACACGGGATTCGCGGAGGCCTTCTTCGGCATCTGGCTGCATCCCCAGTCCTCGCGCGCCGACTTCCGCCAGAAGCTGCTGGGCACGCCGTGATGATTTCGGCCGTCCCGGCCGGTGCCGCCACCGGCACGGCGGCGGCACCGCTGCGTGCGCCGGCGCTATTCTTCTACGGCTTGCTCGGCATGCCGCTCGCGATGGCGGCGTTACCACTCTACGTGCACCTGCCCAAGTTCTACGGTGATCACCTCGGCGTGTCGTTGACGGCACTGGGCTTGCTGCTGCTGCTGTTGCGACTGGGCGACGGCATCCTCGATCCGCTGCTGGGGGCGTGGAGTGATCGCGCGCCGTCGCGCAAACGGTTGATTGCCGTCTCGATTCCCGTGCTGGCACTGGGCATGATCGCGGTCTTCATGCCGCCGCTGCGCGGCGAGGCCGCGCAGTTGTCCTGGCTGGCGGGTTCGATGGCGCTCGTCTATCTCGCGTTCAGCCTTGCCACGATCAATCACAACGCGTGGGGCGCGGAACTGTCGAGCGATCCCGTCGAACGCACGCGCATCACCGCGACGCGCGAAACTCTCGCGCTGGTGGGGGTGGTCATCGCCAGTGTCGTGCCCGCGCTGCTGGGCGGTGCCGGCGGCGAGGGAACCGGCCTGCCACGATTCGCGATCGCGTTCGCGGTGATCTGCGTGGCGTGTGCGATCGTCACGCTGGCCCTCGCTCCGGCGGCGCCACGCGTTCCTGCCACGGCCGAACCCCTTCTCGCCGGCATCCGCGTACCTCTTGCCAATCCGGATTTCCGACGACTGCTCGCGGTTTTCATGCTGAATGGCATCGCGTCGGCGGTGCCCGCGACGCTGGTGCTCTTCTTCATCGGCGATGTGCTGGGCGCGGGACCGCGGCAGGGCGTGTTCCTGGCGCTCTATTTCGTCGCCGGTGCGGCCGGCATGCCGCTGTGGGTGCGCCTGTCGGCGCGCTTCGGCAAGATCCGCGCGTGGCGCACGTCGATGGTGGCGGCCGTGATCGCGTTCGTCTGGGCAGCGTTGCTCGGACCCGGCGACACGGCCGCGTTTGCCGCCATTTGCGTGCTGTCTGGCCTGGCTTTTGGCGCCGATCTTGCGCTGCCACCGTCGCTGCTGGCGGACGTCATCGGGCGCCATGGCAGCATGCGCAGCACCGGCGCGTACTTCGGCCTGTGGACACTGGCCACCAAACTCAATCTCGCGCTTGCCGCCGGAATCGCGCTCCCCTTGCTCGCTGCACTTGGCTACGCCCCGGGCAGCCGCGACCCTGCCGCGCTGAGCGCGCTGGCGCTGGTGTACGCCGGCGTCCCCAGCGTGCTGAAGCTCGGCGCAGTGGTCGCACTTTCGCGCTTTGATGCGCGCTGGAGACTTCAATGAACGGCTTTCGCGTCATGGCGCTCGCCCTGCTGGCCCTGGTCATGTCGGGTTGCGCCGCGGTTGGAATAGACACGTATCGCGGCGAGAAGCCGGCACTGGATCTTGCGCAGTACTTCAATGGCACCATCGATGGCTGGGGCATGTTCCAGGATCGCTCCGGGAACGTGATGAAACGCTTTCATGTCGTCATCGACGCACGGTGGACGGGCAACGTAGGCACGTTGGACGAGAAGTTCGAGTATGCCGACGGCACGCGTGAGAATCGCGTATGGACGTTGCGCAAGGATGGCGACCGCTACACCGGCACGGCGGGTGATGTCGTCGGCATCGCGCAGGGCAGCGCCGCGGGCAATGCGCTGCGTTGGAACTACGTGCTGGCACTGCCGGTGGACGGCACCACGTGGCACATGGACATGGATGACTGGATGTTCCTGATTGACGACACGACGATGCTCAATCGCACGACCATGTCGAAGTTCGGCGTCGAGGTCGGCCAGGTGACGCTGTCGTTCCGGAAGCGGCGCGGTTAGCGATGGGAATCTTCACTTCGCTGAACCCGCCGCTGCCAGCGTGGCCACAATGCCGCGTATGGATCATTGGCGCGTCGAGCGGCATCGGTGCCGCCACCGCGCAAGCGTTGCTGACCGCGGGTGCGCGCGTGGCGTTGTCCGCGCGTTCCGCCGACAAGCTGCACGCGGTCGCAGGCAGCCACGCAGCCGCACTGGTCGAGCCACTCGACTTCACCGATACCGAAGCGGTGGCCGCCGCCGCACAGCGCATCCGCACGCAATGGAACGGCTTGGACCTGGTGCTGATCGTCGCGGGCACGCACCAGGAAATGCGCGCGTGGGAGCTGAACGAAAAGGACTCACGCGCGCTACTCGAAACCAACCTGCACGGTGTGATTAACACGTGCACGGCCGTGCTGCCCGGCTTGCTGGCGCAAGGCAGCGGCGGCATCGGCATCGTCGCTTCCGTGGCTGGTTACAGCGGCCTGCCCAAGGCGCTGATCTATGGCGCGTCGAAGGCTGCGCTTGTGAACTTCACCGAGACCCTCTACTTCGACCTGCATCCGAAAGGCCTCGGCGTTTACCTGATCATGCCGGGCTTCGTGCGGACCCCGCTCACGGACAAGAATGATTTCGCGATGCCCAATCTCATCACCGCCGATGAGGCGGCGCGAGAAATCATCCATGGGTTGGAGGCAGGCGAATTCGAGATTCATTTCCCGAAGGCCTTCACGCGGAAGTTGAAGCTGTTGCGGATGCTGCCCTACCGGCTTTACTTCGCGTTGATCAGGAAAGCCACAGGACTGTAGCGTCGACCGCGACGTTCCATAGAAAAGGGCCCGCTTTCGCGGGCCCTTGGTTTGCCGGCAGGGAGTTGGGGGGTGCCGGCAGGGGGAAACTTGAAACGTTGCCGCGGGAAATCAGTGCGTGCGGGCCGGACCGTTGTCGGCGAAGCGCACTTCGCCTGCTTCTAGCGTGCGGATCTGATTGGCGCGGGCTTCTTCCGCGGCGATGAACTGCTTCTTCGCAGCGATGGTTTCCGGAGCGGGCGAGCTCATCGAGCCTGCCACCAGCTCGAGGGAACCCACGCCGATCACCAGCGTGATCGCTACCAGCACCAGTTTCTCCGTCCAGCTTGTCTTGAGCGTCGTCGTCATGGTGGGGCTCCTGTTTCGGTTGGGGTCACGCTTTAAGATGCACTGGCAGCGGGGTTTGGATTCACTGCGCTGCTGCCATGGATCGCACTTTAGGCGGCCACCTGCACCCCCTCAATGGGAAAGCGACGAATCCCATGAAACCGGGGATGAAGCGGCGCAAGACGGCGCGAACGGTTGGGAAGGGGCCGTAAACGGCGCCAAGAGACGGACGCCACCCTCGCGGAATCCGCTCGGCCCGGCGAGCGATGTGCGGAATATTCGCCAATGTTTCGGCTTGCGCGATGCCGTCGTTTCGACTACGGCATCAGCACCGATGCGCCGCGCACGGTAGCGGGACCGCCACCAAGGCGTGCCAGCGGAGATCGGGAAACGGGAGGGGGAAGGACATCAGCGGGCCGGCAGTACAAGGACGATGGTCACCAGGTCGCTCCACAACCTGCGAGAATTGTCTTTTGTTCGCTCGCTGGAGTGGTCCGCATGATTGT
Source organism: Burkholderiales bacterium (assembly GCA_038321425.1). Taxonomy (GTDB): domain Bacteria; phylum Pseudomonadota; class Gammaproteobacteria; order Burkholderiales; family Casimicrobiaceae; genus VBCG01. The sequence goes on from JBBQEY010000115.1 coordinate 9,571, forward strand.
CGTCCACCATCTCAACAATTCCCGGTCGCAGCGTGTGCTGTGGCTGCTCGAGGAACTGAAGATTCCCTACGACATCAAGCGCTACCAGCGCGATGCGAAGACGATGCTGGCGCCACCCGAATTGCTGGCGGTGCATCCGCTGGGCAAGTCGCCGGTCATCACCGATGGCGAACTCACCATCGCCGAGTCCGGCGCCATCACCGAGTACCTCGTCGAACGCTTCGGCAACGGCGAGCTGATTCCCGCACCGGGCACGGCGGAGCGATTGCGCTACACGTACTGGCTGCACTTCGCCGAAGGATCCGGCATGCCCCCACTGCTGATGAAGCTGGTCTTCGACAAGATTGAATCGTCCCCGATGCCGTTCTTCGCCCGACCCATCGCGAAGGCCATCTCGGGGAAGGTGAAGTCCTCGTTCATCGAGCCCAACCTGAAGCGGCAGCTCGACTACATGGAAGCCGAGCTCGACAAGTCGCCGTGGTTCGCCGGCAAGGCGTTCTCGGCGGCCGACGTAATGATGAGCTTTGTCGTGGAGGCGGCGGCGGCACGCGGAGGGCTGGACGCCAGCCGCCCCGGGCTGATGGACTGGCTGGCGCGGATTCATGCGCGACCCGCCTATTCGAAAGCCATCGAGCGGGGCGGGGAGTTTTCGCTTTCGTAGGAGGCGCGGGGCCGGGAAGTGCCGTGCAGGCCTTTGGGCCGCCAGACTGGACGCCGCGACCCGTTTCTGCCATAATTTTTGGCTTTGGCGAGCTAGCTCAGCTGGTTAGAGCAGAGGAATCATAATCCTTTGGTCCGGGGTTCGAGTCCCTGGCTCGCCACCATTT
>JBBQEY010000116.1:0-10122 GCA_038321425.1 Burkholderiales bacterium
TCGCTGGACCCGTTGCCGGATGTCGCCCGCGCCATGCGGAAACTGCGCTTCGTGCAGCTCGACCCCATCCGCGCACCGGCGCGTGCCGCCGACCTGATCCTGCGCCATCGCGTGACCGGCTATCGCGTCGGCGACCTCGACAGTTGGTGCGGATAATCACGACCAGTTCCGTAGCGGTGCCCCTGCGCGAACGAACGCTGAAGGCATTGCAGTCGGCACCGGACGTCGCGCGGCATGCCATCGACGGCGTGATCTGGCTGTCGCCAGCGGGGGAAGCGCTGCGCGACGTAGTGACCGATACGGTGCGCCTGCTGGCACCTTTCGATCCGGTAGTGTGGGATCGCCCGCGCTTCGAAGCATTCTGGGGTTGGGCGTACCGCCTCGAAGCCTATACGCCGCCAGCGAAGCGGCAGTTCGGCTACTACGCGTTGCCGCTGCTGTGGCGCGACGATGTCATCGGCTGGGCCAACGTCCGGGTCGATGCCGGGACGATGCACGTTGCGCCACAGTATGTGCACGCCGCGCCGCGGTCACGTGCGTTTGGCGCTGCGCTGGCCGCGGAGTGCGAGCTGCTGCGCGTTTGCGTGGGGGCCGACGCAATGCGGATCGAGGCGGCCTGATGCAGGGCGGAGCTGCTGCTGTTCGGCGGGCCGCGGCCGTGACCGGCAGGGCCTCAGTCGAAGCGCAGGTTGCCGTCGGCGATCAGCTTCTTCCAGTTCTGGAGGTCGCCCTCGATCAACGCGCCCAATTGCGCCGGTGACCCGGGAATCAGTTCCGCACCTTCGCGTTCGAGGCGCTCGCGGACGTCGGGCAAGGCGAGGACCTTCTGCACTTCGGCGTTGAGCCGCGCAATCACGGCGGGAGGCGTTCCCATCGGCGCCACGATGCCCCAATAGTTGATCACGCTGGCGTTCGGCACGCCTTCTTCCTGCCAGCTCGGCACACCGGGCATCTGTGGAATGCGCTTGGGACCCGTGACCGCTAGCACCTTCACGCGCTTTTCCGCCTGCAGCGGCAGCGCGGCGGGAATCGACGCCGTCATCGCCTGGATGGAACCGCCCAGCAGGTCCTTGGTGGCGTCGGCGATGCCGCGATACGGCACGTGCACGATCGTCGTACCGGCGCGATTGTTCATCAGCTCGAGCGCAAGATGATTGACGCTGCCGTTGCCGGCCGAACCATAATTGAACTTGCCCGGTTGCGACTTGGCCAGCGCGATGAACTCGCGCATCGTGTTGGCGGGCACGTCGACGTTGACGACGAAGGCCAGCGGCCCCGAGGCGATGGGCGCCACCGGCGCGAATTGCTTAATCGGGTCGTAGCCGGGCGCGCGTGCCGACGCAGCTACCGTGGTGAACGGCGACGCGACGAAGAGCAGCGTGTAACCATCGGGTGCAGCGGCTGCCACGTCGGCGGCGCCGATCGCGCCACCGGCGCCGGTCTTGTTCTCGACGACGATCGACGCCTTCATCGCGTCGGAGAGCTTCTGCGCCACATAGCGCGCCACCGTATCGGTGCCCGCGCCGGGCGTGAAGGGAACGACCAGCCGGATGGGCTTGGACGGCCACGCGTCCTGGGCTGAAATGGCAGGGGCGATGGTGGCCGTCAGGGCGGCCAGCAGCAGAGACAGGATTCGCATGGGCAGGAGTGTGTGCAAAAGCGAGCAATCATGACAAGTCGACATGACGCGCCGGTGACACGGGGACCGTCAACCTCCCGGATCCTTGCCTTCCTGGCGGATCACGTCAATGTTGTCGATGAGGCGGGTGGCGCCCAAGGTGGCGGCGGCCAGCACGAGCAGCACGCTGGGGTGGTCGAAGCCCTCCGGGTGCGGGATGCGCAGGCCCATGCCGTTGCGGATGGCGATGTAGTCGACCTTCCAGCCGCGCGCATGCAATTCCGCCCGGCCCGTGGCCTCGAGGTTCGCATAATCGTGGCGTCCGGCGAGGATGGCGTCGGCGATGCCGCGCAGCACCCGATGCAGGTTCGGCGCCTCGGCGCGTTCCGTCGCCGACAAGTACCCGTTGCGCGACGCCAGCGCCAGTCCGTCGTCGGCGCGCACGGTCTCGGCCGGCACGATCTCGATGGGCAGGTTGAACTGCTGCACCATGCCGCGGACGATCTTCAGCTGTTGGCGGTCCTTCTTGCCGAACACGGCGACGTCCGGCTGCACCAGGTTGAAGAGCTTCAGCACGACCGTGCACACGCCGCCGAAGAAGCCGGGACGAAACGCGCCCTCCAGCTCTTCCGCGACGGCGGGCGGTACCACCCGATACTGCTGGGGTGTGGGATACATCTCGTGCTCGAGCGGTGCGAACAGCACCTCCACCTCTTCGCGCTCGAGCGCGGCGACGTCGCTATCGAACGTGCGCGGATAGCGGTCGAAGTCCTCGTTCGGGCCGAACTGTAGCCGGTTGACGAAGATGCTGGTAACGACCACGTCCCCGTGTGCGCGTGCGATGCGGCACAGCGCGTGGTGGCCGGCGTGCAGGTTACCCATCGTGGGCACGAAGGCGACGCGGCCGGCGCCGTCGAGGCGCGCAGCAAGGTCGGTGGCTGTGCGGATGATTTCCATGCGGTTCAGCCTTGTCCCAGGTTGAAGAACTCGCGGCGCGCGCGCATACCGGCAACACGGTCCAGCAGCAGCTTCAAATGCGCGGGATTGTCCACGAAGTTGAGGCGCTCGCTGTTGATGATGAGGAGCGGCGCCTCGTCGTACTGGTAGAAGAAGCGCGCGTACGCGTCGGCGAGGCGCGCCAGGTATTCGTCGGGAATCGCCTGTTCGAAGTCCACGCCGCGCATGCGCACGCGCTCCACCAGCGTTGCCACCGGCGCCTGCAGGTAGATGACGAGGTCGGGTGTTGCCGTTTGCGGCTTCAAGTGCCGGTACACCTTCTCGTAGAGGATGAACTCGTCGTCGCGCAGGTTGAGCCGCGCGAAGAGCGGATCCTTGTCGAGCAGGAAATCCGAAACCGTTGGCTGGCGGAAGAGATCGAGCTGTGCCAGTTCACGCAGCTGGTCGGCGCGCTGGAACAGGAACGTCAATTGCGTCGGTAGCGCGAAGCGCGGCATGTCCTCGTAGAAGCGCGACAGGAACGGATTGTCCTCAGGCTGCTCCAGCAGCAGGTCGGCCTCGAGGCGACCGGCCAGCTCGCGGGCGAGGCTGGTCTTGCCGGCCCCGATGGGGCCTTCGACCACGATGTAGCGGCATTTCGCGATGTCCATCGTCGCGCGACTTTACCCGTGCCTCAGCGCAGCGGATACGCGCGGGTACGCGCAATCCGCTGGTGCGCGACGGCGGGCAGGAAGCGCTTGGCAAGGCCGCGTCCGGGGATCGTGGCGGCGGGCGCGATATCGCGCAGCGGCCGCAGCGTAAAGGCACGTTCGTGCATGCGCGGATGGGGAATCGTCAGTTGCGCGAGGTGGAGGCGGCGGCGGCCGTATAGTAGCAAATCAAGGTCGAGTGTCCGTGGCGCATTGCGCGGTGTTTCAGGCGTGCGGCGCCGTAGTTGGCGGCGCTCGATCGCCAGCAGGAAGCGCAGCAGCGCGCGCGGGCGCAGCGTGGTACGCGCGGCAATCGCCGCGTTGACGAAATCCGGTTGCGGCATCGTGGCGCCCACCGGCGCGGTGACGTAGTGATGCGAAACACCCACCACCTCGGTGCCGGGCAACCGCGCGATCGCCGCGATGGCGCGTGCCAGCTGCCGGCGCGGATGAGCGAGGTTGCTGCCCAACCCGACGATCACGACGGTGGGCATGCGGATGTCGCGATCAGTTCGACTCCGCCGCGTCGGCCGGCGGCGGTGCGTCGAAGCCATCATCGTCGCGGCGCTTGCGTCCGCGTCCGCGCGAACGCCGGCCCTTCTTCGGGGCTTCGTCCGGCTTCAACATCGCCTCGCGCTCGCCGTCGCTGACGTCCTGGAAACGCGTCCACCAGTCGACCAGCGCCATGTCGATCTCGCCCGACATGCCGCGTAGCTCGAGGAAATCGTAGGCGGCGCGGAAGCGCTCGTGTTCCAGCAGCTTGGTCGGCCGCGCGCCGGCGCGCTGCTCGAAGCGCGGCTGCAGCGACCAGATTTCCTTGATCGTGGCCTCGAAGCGCCGCGGGATCGAGATGCGCTGGCCTTGCGCGGCCAGCACGCGGTCCATGGCGTCGAACAATGCCGGCAGCGGCTTTTGGCCGCGATCCTTGGCCGTGCTCCATTGCAGCAGCACCTCGTGCCACAGCAGGGCGGCGAAGAGAAATGCCGGCGACACGGGCTTGCCGGCCAGCACGCGACGATCGGTCCCCGCCAGCGCGGCCTCGATGAACCCGGGGCCGAGCGGCTGCTCCATGATCACGTCGAGCAGCGGCAACAGGCCATGCGAGAGTCCGTGCGCGCGCAGGCTCTTCAGCGTTTCCACCGCGTGGCCCGACAGCAGCAGCTTCTGCATCTCGTCGAAGAGCCGTGCGGGCGGCACGTTCTGCATCAGGCTCGCGAGCTTCGGGATCGGCGCGGCGGTCTTGGGGTCGATGGCAACCCCCACCTTCGCGGCGAGGCGGATCGCGCGCAGCATTCGCACCGGGTCTTCGCGGAAGCGCGTGACCGGCGGGCCGATCAGCTTCAGGCGGCGCGCGCGCACGTCGACGACGCCGCCGACGTAATCCCAGATTTCCTCGGTGGTCGGGTCGAAGTACAGTGCGTTGATCGTGAAGTCGCGGCGCACCGCATCTTCGGATTGCGCGCCGTAGACGTTGTCGGACAAAAGGCGCCCGTGCTCGTCGGTGGCGTCGTCGCCCGTCTGCGCGGCGCGGAACGTGGAGACTTCGAGCACCTCGGCGCCGGCATGAACATGCACGAGGCGGAAGCGCCGGCCGATGATGAACGCGCGCCGGAAGAGCGGCTTCACCTGCTCGGGCGTCGCGTCCGTCGCGATGTCGAAATCCTTCGGCACCAGGCCCAGCAGCAGGTCGCGGACCGCGCCGCCGACGACGAAGGCGCGAAAACCGTGCTCCTGCAATTTTTCGGTGACCTGACGGGCGCCGCGTGGAATCTGGTCGCGGCGTACCGGATGGTCGGTGGCGCGATAGATCTTGGGGTCACGCGTCGGCCGGCCTCTAATCAGGCGGGCGAGCAGGCGGCGTATCACTTCAATTGGACGGGGAGGGTTGCGGACCGCGGAGCGTAAGGGCGGCGGGGCATCGGGGCGGTCGGAATTTAGACGGCTCGGCGATGCGGAAATGGGACGAAATCATAACATGGCCTCCTCGCCCTCCAGCGCCCGCCATGCGCCCGGTGCCAGGCCGTCGAGCGTGAACCGGCCCATGCCGACGCGCAGCAATCGCAGCGTCGGCAGCCCCACGGCCGCCGTCATCCGCCGCACCTGCCGGTTGCGCCCTTCGCTCAGCGTCAATTCGAGCCACGCGGTGGGCACGGTGAGGCGATGGCGGATCGGGGGTACGCGATCCGGTACCGACGGTGCCTCGGCCAGAAGTTGCGCCTTGGCGGGCCGCGTCAGGCCGTCCGCTAGCTCGACACCGCTGGCGAGCTTGGCCAGCTGGGCCGGCTGCGGTACGCCCTCTACCTGCGCCCAATAGGTCTTGGGCAATTTGTGCTTGGGGTCGGAGATGCGGGCTTGTAGGCGACCATTGGCGGTGAGGAGCATCAACCCCTCGCTGTCGGTATCGAGCCGTCCGGCCGGATAGACATCCGGCACGCGAATGAAATCGGCCAGCGTGCGGCGCGTGCCGTCGCCGGTGAACTGGCACAACACGCCGTAGGGCTTGTTGAACAGCAGCAGGGCCTCGGGCGTCGGGCGGGCTGAAGCGGGGGTCGGCGTGGCGGGATCGATGGTTTTCACGGATAATTTAAGGTTGACGAGAGACCCCTAAAGCGCCGGCTGGTCGGGCGCCCCTCCAGGATGTCCCCGGCACCCCCCTTCCACAGGAGCACCCATGTCCAGCTACGAACACGTCAAGATCCCGGCGGGCGGTACCAAGATCACCGTCAACCCTGACGAGAGCCTCAATGTACCGGATCAACCGATCATTCCGTACATCGAAGGCGACGGCACCGGTTTGGACATCACCCCGGTGATGATCAAGGTGGTGGATGCGGCCGTGGCCAAGGCCTATGGTGGCAAGCGCAAGATCCACTGGATGGAGATCTACGCCGGCGAGAAGTCGACCAAGGTCTACGGCCCCGACGTGTGGTTGCCCGACGAAACGCTGGCGATCCTCAAGGACTACGTCGTTTCGATCAAGGGGCCGCTGACCACCCCGGTGGGCGGCGGCATCCGCTCGCTCAACGTGGCACTGCGTCAGCAGCTCGACCTCTACGTCTGCCTGCGCCCGGTGCGCTGGTTCAAGGGCGTGCCGTCCCCGGTGAAGGAACCCGAGAAGACCGACATGGTGATTTTCCGCGAGAACTCGGAAGACATCTACGCCGGCATCGAGTGGCCGGCCGAGTCCCCGGAGGCGAAGAAGGTCATCGCGTTCCTGATCAACGAGATGGGCGTGAAGAAGATCCGCTTCCCGGATACATCGGGCATCGGCATCAAGCCGGTGTCGCGCGAAGGCACCGAGCGCCTCGTGCGCAAGGCGTTGCAGTACACGATCGACAACGACCGCAAGTCGCTGTCGCTGGTGCACAAGGGCAACATCATGAAGTTCACGGAAGGCGGCTTCCGCGACTGGGGCTACGCGCTGGCCGAGCGCGAATTCGGCGCCAAGCCGATCGACGGCGGTCCGTGGATGAGCTTCAAGAACCCGAAGACGGGGCGCGAGATCATCGTCAAGGATGTGATCGCCGATGCCTTCCTGCAGCAGATCCTGCTGCGACCGGCGGAATACGACGTGATCGCCACGCTCAACCTCAATGGCGACTACGTGTCCGACGCGCTGGCGGCGCAGGTGGGCGGCATCGGCATCGCGCCGGGCGCCAACATGTCCGACACGGTGGCGATGTTCGAGGCAACGCATGGCACGGCACCCAAGTACGCCGGCAAGGACTACGTCAATCCTGGCTCCGAAATCCTGTCGGCGCAGATGATGCTGGTCCATATGGGCTGGAAGGAAGCCGCCGCACTGATCGAAACCAGCCTCGAGAAAGCCATCCTCGACAAGATGGTGACCTACGACTTCGCGCGGCTGATGCCCGGTGCCACGCAGCTGTCCTGCTCGGCGTTCGGGCAGGCGATGATCGACCGGATGTAGGCGTTATCGTTGTCGTCGACAAAAAAGGCCCGCGCAAGCGCGGGCCTTGGTAATTGCATCGATCGTGGCCGAAAGGGCCGCAATCGCGGGCTCGAGCCCGATCAGGCGGCCTGGATGTTGGACGCTTGCTTGCCCTTGGGGCCTTGCGTGACCTCGAAGGAGACCTTCTGGCCTTCCTTCAGTGACTTGAAGCCCGGCATGTTGATTGCTGAGAAATGTGCGAACAGGTCTTCGCCGCCGCCGTCCGGCGTGACGAAGCCGAAGCCCTTTGCATCATTGAACCACTTGACTGTTCCGGTTGCCATACTGCGCGTTCCTTTACGGTTTGATCGAGAAGTCCGGGTGTGGTCATCGGTGGGCGGGCGGGTATACGGGCGCGGTAACGCCGCTGGTCCGTCCGCGGCCGGATGAACCGTACGCCGAACAGACCATATTTACGCGGTTTGGCGCAAAGGCGTCAAGCGCCGGCGGAATGTGGTGCCGTCCTCTTGTAAAAACTGTTGCAATCATCAAACATTGACCCCACTTTCATCCGGCGTATCGTGGCAGGCAATGAGCAATCAGCAGCAAACAGGTAATGTCCTCGAGGCCGAGAAGGCCAAGGTCAAGCCGCCGCCGTTGTACAAGGTCATGTTGCTGAATGACGACTACACACCGATGGACTTCGTCGTCGTCGTCCTGCAAACTGTGTTTGCCATGAGTCGCGAAAAAGCCACGCAGGTGATGTTGCAGATCCACCGGGAGGGCGTGGGCGTATGCGGCACCTTCACGCGCGAGGTAGCCGCAGCCAAGGTCGAACAAGTGATCAATATCGCGCGGAAGCACCAGCACCCGCTACAGTGCACGATGGAGGAGACGTAAGCGTTATAGCCTGCAGGAGCCGGATTTTCCGGTAGCCCGCTGGCGACGAAAGGATGAGGAAGGTCGATGATCGCGCAGGAACTTGAAGTCTCCCTCCACATGGCCTTTGTCGAGGCCCGGCAAAAGCAGCACGAGTTCATTACGGTCGAGCACCTGCTCTTGGCGATGCTCGATAACCCTTCGGCCGCCGAGGTTTTGAAATCCTGCGGCGTCGACCTGGAAGAGTTGCGCGGCGTGTTGGCCGACTTCATCCAGGAGCACACGCCGCGTCTCGCGCCGCACTCCGACGCCGATACGCAACCCACGCAGGGCTTCCAGCGCGTCATCCAGCGCGCGATCCTGCACGTCCAGTCGTCCGGTAAGAAGGAAGTCACCGGCGCCAACGTGCTGGTGGCCATCTTCGGGGAAAAGGAGTCGCACGCGGTCTATTTCCTCAACCAGCGCGGCGTCACGCGGCTCGATGTCGTCAACTACATCGCGCACGGTATCACCAAGACGCCTCAGCAGAAGCAGGAAAAGCCCGAGCCCAAGGTCGACGACGAGGGCGGCAACGAAGCCCAGGGCGCGCTCGAGGCCTACACGCAGAACCTCAACTCGATGGCCAAGGCCGGCAAGATCGATCCGTTGATCGGTCGCGCGCATGAGCTGGAGCGTGTCATCCAGGTGCTGTGCCGCCGCCGCAAGAACAATCCGCTGCTGGTCGGCGAAGCCGGCGTGGGCAAGACTGCCATTGCCGAAGGCCTTGCACGTCGCATCGTCGAAGGCGAAGTACCCGATCTTTTGCGCGAGTTCCAGGTCTATTCGCTCGACATGGGCGCGCTCTTGGCCGGCACCAAGTATCGCGGCGATTTCGAGCAGCGGTTAAAGGCCGTGCTTAAGCAGCTGGCCGACAGCCCCAAGTCTATTCTCTTCATCGACGAGATCCACACGATCATCGGTGCGGGTGCGGCGTCAGGCGGCACGCTCGATGCGTCCAACCTGCTCAAACCCGCGCTGTCGTCAGGTGCGCTGAAGTGCATCGGCGCCACCACGTACAACGAGTACCGGCAGATCTTCGAGAAGGATCACGCGCTGTCACGCCGCTTCCAGAAGGTGGACGTGCCCGAGCCGTCGATCGCCGAGACCATCGAGATCCTGAAGGGCCTGAAGACGCGCTTCGAGCAACATCACGGTGTGAAGTACGCGCCGGCGGCATTGACCAGCGCGGCAGAGCTTGCCGCGCGCTTCATCAACGACCGCCACCTGCCCGACAAGGCGATCGACGTGATCGACGAAGCGGGCGCGGCGCAGAAGATCCTGCCCAAGTCGCGGCAGAAGAAGATCATCGGCAAGGGCGAGGTCGAGGAGATTGTCGCCAAGATCGCGCGCATCCCGGCCAAGAGCGTGTCGTCGGATGACCGTAATGCGCTCAAGACCCTTGACCGCGATCTTCGCAACGTCGTGTTCGGACAGAACAAGGCCATCGACGCGCTGGTGTCGGCCATCCGCATGGCGCGTTCGGGCCTCGGCAATCCGCGCAAGCCGATCGGCAATTTCCTGTTCAGCGGCCCGACGGGTGTCGGCAAGACGGAAGTTGCGCGGCAACTCGCGTATTGCCTCGGCGTCGAGTTGCTGCGCTTCGACATGTCGGAGTACATGGAGCGTCATGCGGTGTCGCGTCTCATCGGCGCGCCGCCGGGCTACGTGGGCTTCGACCAGGGCGGCCAGCTGACGGAGTCGGTCACCAAGCATCCGTACAGCGTGGTGCTGCTCGACGAAATCGAAAAGGCGCATCCGGATATCTTCAACATCCTGTTGCAGGTTATGGATCACGGCACGCTGACCGACAACAACGGGCGCAAGGCCGACTTCCGCAACGTGATCATCATCATGACCACCAATGCGGGCGCGGGCGAGCTTGCGAAGAGCACGATGGGCTTCACCGCCAGCAAGCAGGCGGGCGACGAGATGGCCGAGATCAAGCGCATGTTCACGCCTGAGTTCCGCAATCGCCTCGACGCCACGATCTCGTTTGCATCGCTCGACCACGACACCATTCTGAAGGTGGTCGACAAGTTCCTGCTCGA
>JBBQEY010000117.1:0-10079 GCA_038321425.1 Burkholderiales bacterium
GGTCGAGGTCATGGTCTTGGTGTTGCTGCCGATGCGCACGGCGTCGGCCATGGAGAGCGGCGCGGTCTTGCCAATCTCGCCGGTGCCGAGCGTAGCGCGCCAGTCGCCCTTGTCGCGCGACTTGATGAGCACGATCGCCCCGGGGATCACGTTGGCCTTCATGACGCGCTCGATCTCGGTCTGCAGCGCAGCGGTGTCGAGCCGCTGGGCCGCCGACGGGGGCGCCGACCCACAGCTGGTGCCCATGAGCAGGATCAACACGGCCAAAGCCGTGGGGGCGAATCGTCGGATCTTGCCGACGTCGGAGTACCGAACATTGCGGCTGGTGTGCATGGAAAGGTGACTCCTTGTGGTGCGCGGGGATCGTGGTGCGTTGCCTCTACTCGTGCTTCCGTTCGCCAAACAGCCAGCACCCCGCTAGCTCAATTCAGTGCGGGAGGGCGTTCGAGCAATTGGTCCACAGCATCGCCTTGATGCCGGACGGTCTCGGGTCACGCCGGAACATACCGCAACACTTCGAGGATCGGCCCAGGCGGCACAAACAACGGTGGCTCGAACGGCGACTCGTGCATGGCGAGCAAGCCGAGCAATAGCACGGCCGCCACCGTATGGTAGCGGTGCGGGTGCGCAATTCAGACTATCATCGCGAATTGCGTCCCAACCGCGCGAGGGTCCGATGAACTGCACGACTCAACCATGGCTCGTGGCGGCCCTTGCTGCGTTGGTTCTTGCATGGGCGGGCGCGGCACACGCGCAAGCCGGCACCGCCAATATGCAGACCTTGGACTGCAAGGCGGTAGCGACGATACCCAACTTTCCGATGTCGTTTGAGCAATGCGAGCAGCAGAAGGCACTTATCACCAGCATGCAGCAGGGCACGACCGGCGGCGAGCGCCCCGGCGACGACCAGATGACGTGCGAGCAAATCCTGGCCGAGTTGAGCCAGGTTCCCGTGCCGGCCGCGATGCGCGACAACGCAGCGCAGAGCGTCGCGGCGGGGCAGAACCTGAAGAACACGTATGACGCGGCGATGGCCGAGGCGTCGGCGGCTGCACCGGCGCACGCGGCAACGGCGATGGCCGGCGTTGTGGTCGCCATGGTGCCGGGAGGCGCGGCAGCGGCCAGCGCCGTCATCGAGGCCCAGATCGCACAGCAAGCGGCGATCGCCGAGAAACATAAGCCGCTGATCGACTCGGCGCTCAATCGCGCGAACGCGACCAGTGCCGGCGCCGCGTCCGGTGCGATGGCCATGATGCAGGGCAACCCGCGCATGGCTCGATTGGCGCACCTCGTCAGTGCCAAGAAATGCACGGCCTACAAATAGTCGAGTCCTGACAGCCTCGTACCGCCGGAGTGGGATGCCATTACCACTTCGGCGCGACCATTTCACTGCCCGTCAGCGACTGACCAGCAAGCGCGCGTAAGCCCGCTCAGTTGGCCGCCCGTGAGCCACGAGGTTGTACATCTCCAGCTCCAGCGCGCCGTCCCGCCATCGATAGATGATTGTTTCAAATGCTCGCCCTTCTTTGCGTTGATCGTCCGCGCCGGTGTGGAGCACCTCCGGAGTTTGATACGCCACCGCGGTCGCCACCGCCGCCAGTGCGCCCCACAAAGCGCCAACGCCAGCCCGCACAATGCGCGGCGAAAACGTGAGCGCCAATGCGCAATACAGCGATGCCGCAATCGCCGCCAGCGGCAGCGTCCTCGCCCAGATCACGGGACCGTTCATCAGGAGCGCAAAGACTACGGTGACAATTCGCGTTGGCCAGGGCCCCTGCTCGCTTGTAATCCACGTGTCGCCGGCGTTCGCGTACAGAATCACCTACAGGTTAAGCACGATGGCGCCAACCAGCACGAAGCAGGCGAGCGAGACACCGTAAAGCTTCAACAGGCCACGTCCGCCATTGAAACGCGACACAGAGTCCGATCGAGAGAGGCCAGGCGACATGGCGTGAATCCGTACCCACGATGATACGTCATCATGCCCCGCGCTTATCGCCTCAAAGGATCATCCTTCGCGCTGCATTTCGTCAAACCGAAGTAGACCCGCGCCCGCCCATGGGTGACCTGCGACCGTTCGCCGGATTGGGACCTGTACCGCTTTCCGCGGGGCAACACCCGTACTATCATCTCGTTAAATCAGCGGCCAATGGCCGCTTCGTTTTGAGTCCGGACATTCATCCTGGTCAGCGCAGACCATTGTCGGGGAACGAAGAACATGAGAAGGGCGACGATCAAAGGCTTGCTTGCCGCAACCGCCGTGGGCACCGTCGTGGTCGTTGCGACCGCCCAGTCGCTCGGCAATCGTGCTGCCTTTTGGCCCAGTACCGGCTCCGGCACACCCGTCGTCACCGAATGGTATTCGGACATTCCGTGGCATCAAAAGCTGGGTACGTTTGCGGGTAACGAAATCGATACGCCGCTCATTCTTCCCTACGAAGCGTTGGGGGCGCCGGAGCAGGCTTTCTGCACGTCTCGCGCGCTCAAGCAGGAGGATTGCATGATTGAACTCGGCGTGAACAACATCCTGGGCATGTACAGGACCGACACGCCATACGACCCGCAGGACCCCAGGATCAAGGCGGCGAAGGAGTGCCAGGATCCCGCCCTCCCGTGCATCGAAGTCAAGCTCGAGTTGTCGATGTTTTGGACGCGGAGTTCAGACGCCGGTGTGGCATTGTTGCCGCGTCCCTTCGGAACGGAACCGCCCACAGGTTCCAGAGGCGACGTCTACGGCGGGTATACGATCACCGACGGCAGCACGTACGCGCCCCAGATGCCGTGGTACATGGCGCACTACTGCGACTCGCTTTTCGCAGCCAACGTCAACGATGTCCAGGATCCCGTTTGCTACGGCGACTACTTTTCGCCGATGAACAACGGGTTCAATCCGCTGCCCAGGACCAATGTTGCAGACTGGCCCAGGTCTGGCCCATGGTCGATCTTTCCATCGGCAACACCTCCGGCGCCCACCAATCATTGCAAGTCGGGGGAGACGAAGTGCACGCTGGTGATGGCGGGATTCGATCTGCGTGAAGTGCCGTCGAATCCGGCCAACCTTCAGTACAAGAAATACAACGACAATCTGCTCACGTGGTTCAACGCGGCGCTCAAGGCGTTTCCTACCGACTTGGGCCCGGCCGAGGTCCAACGTCATTTCCCCTGGAGTGGGGCCGAAGTGACCTGGGAGACGTTTCTGTATCCGCAGGCCGTCAAGAACCCGTTCCTGGGACAGTTCGACGACACGGAGACCGCACCCGCGAATGGGCCGGGCTGCGATGTCGGCGTGACCGGACCCACGACCGGCAACTGTTTCAATACCGCAATGGTTCGGGCCAGCGCCTACCTCTACCCGAGGCAATGCACGCTGGCCGATCTGGCCTCGGAGAACGTGGCCAGGCTGCGCCAATGCGGGCTCAACTACGAGCTTCATCACAACGGCTACCTGGAGCAGTGGCCGGAATCCTTTTGGACGGACCTCCGAAACGCAGGGATGATCGCGAACCAGTACGGAAGGACGTCTTTCCTGTTCGCCGGCGTTCCCGGCATGCAGATGCCGGTGTCGTTCCACAAGGAGCAGGACAGTGGTGTGACGCTCAGCATCTACGAGCAAGTGCACAACGCGAGCATCTTCAGCCTGTATCTGCCCATCGCCAACGTCTCCGATAACAAGCGTGCCTTTACCGGGCGCAACTACACCGACAAGGAGTTCTACCATACGTTGCTGATGAGCAACCATATGGAGGCGCATCCCGCGCAATTCGCGGAAGGCATTCGCGGCAAGGTTTTGTGGCACAACGAATACCGGACGCAGAAAATGTACGACGCGGCCATCAATGGAACGTCGCAAAAATTCCCCACCAGGATGTTTGCGGCAGGCTTCGATCCCCAGAAGGCGCCTTCGCCGTTTCACAACAACACCTGTGACGGATGCCACGTGCGTAACGGCAGTGGCGTGCCGATCAACCCTGCGGGCAAGCTCGATGTGACGCTCCAGGAGTTCATGACGGCCGGCGAATACAACCCATACCCGGTCAAGGACTACACGTTCACCGGGCAGATCCGGCCCATGAAGCTGGTGTTCTTTGACTTGCGCCGTGATGTCGCTCGCCTCGATTCTTCGCGCTTCTCGGAGCCTTTGGCGTTTGCGTCGATCATGCGCGCCAGCGCGCCAAGGACTGCGCAAGCGGACGATCTCTACTACAACAACAAGATCATGAATTTCTACGGGGATAGTTTTCACGCGACCACGCCGGGTTACAGCTATGCCTGGACCTATGAACCCGCGAATGCGAACCGCATGGTGGTGCGCGCTCCGCGTCTGAATGCCGAGCTCAACAAGACCTATGTGCCCAGGCAGATCAAGCTGGGGTCGTTCCAGACCAATCCGTCGTGTGAGCTGGTGCTCCCCGCCCCCACCACGAAGCCGTGGCCAAGCACGTGTGACGAGGTCAACGACGCTGCCATCCACACGGCGATCGAAGGCGGCGCCTTGGGCTACTTGCTCCTCAACGGCAAGCGCCTCGGCAATCTGAGCGCGATCGAAGCGATCCCGAACCAGTCGATTGTCGGTTTCAACGCCGCACAAACTGCGTCGCTTGGCGCGAGCATCGCCGGAGAGATCATCTGGAACGCGGGGTCGCGCGACGGTGTGGATGGCAAGCTGCAACTGAATTGCCGCACCAAGAGTCTCACCGATTGCTTCATCGCCCGGTTCGGGTTTATCGGCGATCGTGTCTCGCTCGAGGACCAGGTGGCCAATGCCGCATTCGTCGAGATGAACATGACGACCAGCGAGGGCTACAAGAAGCTGTATCCCAACGACAAGGTTGTGTTCCCGATCCGATATGCGCATCCCAATTGCGGTCCGGCGAACAAGACGTGTGTCACATCGACCGGTAACGCGGATCTCTCGGAGCTGGATGTCGATCGGATGGCCGAGTATGGACGTTGGCTGGGCAACCCCACCCGCTCCGAACTGCAGGTTGCCCTGCCGGAGGTGATCGCCGGCGAGAAGATCTTTCGGCGCGTCAATTGCGATACGTGTCACGTGATCAACAAGATCGACATCGTTCCGGAAGACACGATGTTGAACAAGGCCGCGCGCGACCGTTTGGCGACGCGGGTCACGCTAACAGCGAACCCATTCCTGTCCTATATCGGGACGGATTTGCTGATGCACGACATGGGCTACCTGTCACAGTTGGCCGACTCGAGCCAGCCCATTCGCGACGGCAATGGCGTGGTCCTGCCTTCCGCCCGCAACTACGTGCAAAAAGTTCGCACACCCGCGTTGAAGGGTCTGCGCTTCAACCGTTATGTGACGGATTCCCACAAGAATACGAAGACGCCGACGGACCCCGCGTGCGACTTCCTGTTGCACGACGGGCGGGCTTGCGATGCGATCGAGGCGGCCTTCCTGCACGACGGCCCGGCGGTCAAGAAGCTGGGGGTCATCGAAGGGTTGAATGGCTTGTCCGCGACTGAAGTTCGTCAGCTTCGCGCGTTCCTGTATTCGCTATGACGCCGCTCAGGAGGCTTGAGGCGATGCGGCGAACAGTATTGATGGCGCTGTTGGCGTCGGCGGTATCCGGTGAAGCCCTGGCGCAGGCAGCACCCGCACCGATGACTGACAGCAGTCGCTGGTCGGTGAGTGCCGAGGCCCTGTTCGGTTGGTTCAAGAAGAGCCCAACGCCAGTACCTATCATCACCGACAGCTATGTCGACGCGCCTGGCGTCAACGTTCTGCTGGGCGGTGGCTCGGTGGACACCAATCCCAACGCAGGTTTCAAGGTCACGGGCACCTACCGCGTGGACAGCCGGCGGCGCGTCGAGTTGAGCGGCTTCTACATGCCATCGCGTTCGATGTCGAGCAGCGTGAGCTCCAGCGGCCAACCGGGCTCCATCGACCTTTACCTGCCCTTCTTCGATGTGACGACCAACCGCGAGAACTTCACGGAAATTTCCTACTGGCCCGAGTTCCGGGGCAGCGCGCAGGCAACGTTATCGAACAACCTGGGCGGCGGCGAGCTCAATATGAGCTGGGCGCTGCCGTCGCAGGACGCGTGGCGCGTCGACGTGCTCGGCGGGATCCGTTTACTGCAATTGCGCGAGTCGTACACGATCACCACCAGCAGCCCTTACAACCCGCCCAACCCCGTCGATATCTGGAACACCACCGATGCTTTCGACGCCCGCAATCGTTTTGTGGGCCTGCAGGTGGGCGCGCGTGCAGCGTACGACCAGGGGCCGTGGGCAGGAATCATCAGCGGGAAGTTGGCGTTCGGCACGATGCAGCAGCGTGTCTCGGTCAACGGCTTCCTCGAGACCAACGATTACAACGACTACGGAGCGACGCAGAATTTTCCAGGTGGATACTTCGCGCTTCCGTCTAACAGCGGTGATTACTCGCGCAGCACGTTCGCCGTGGTGCCGGAGATCGCGCTCAACCTGGGGTACAAGCTCACGCGGGAGGCCACGGTCTATGTCAGTTACTCGTTTCTTTATGCGAGCAACGTGGCGCGTCCCGGCGATCAGATCAACCGCAACATCAATCCGACCCAGAACGTGGCCTACGGCAACGATCCGCCGGTCACGCCCATTGGCCCGGCGGAACCGTCGTTCAACTTCAACACGACCGAATTCTGGGCGCAGACGATTTCCGTCGGACTGGCGTATCGCTTTTAGTGCATCCCCGCTCTGACGACGGTCACGTTCTCCGGGGTGCGCGTCATTGTCTATATTGTGTACGCATGCCGCGCCGGGCCCACCACCACGTCTATGTCATCGAGCTTGACCCGCGGGTGCTTGAGGAGCCGCGCTTCATCAAGGCCAATCCCGGTTATCGCGCGGGCAAGCCCTGCGTTTATGTCGGGATGACGGGCCTTGACCCTGACATCCGCTTCGACAAGCACAAGGCCGGCCTCCAGGCCAATCGCTATGTGCAGCGCTTCGGCCTGCGGCTGCTGCCGGAAATTTACGCGGCGTACAACCCGATGTCCTACGATGCCGCGCGGGATATGGAGGTGGAGCTGGCGATCGACTTGCGCGAGGGGGGCTACGGCGTATGGCAGGCGTGATCGCGACCGCACCGTCGGGTTGTTTCTTGTTTCCTGTCCCGATGATGGAACTAGCCGCCCGACGCGTGCCCGATGAGACGGCCCAGTGCCTCGAAAATGGCTGAGAGCTTGCCTTTCTCGTAGAGGAGCGGCAGCAGCGTCGCAATGGCGCCCATCGAAGTGTAGGGTCAGAGACGCCACTCGTGCAAAGTCTGGGGTCAGACACGCCTTTCGGATGATGGCGTCATGATGCGCATTCAGTGAAAACTGAGCTCATGCCCCGCCAACCTCGCTTCTGGTTTCCCGGCGCGGTACTGCACGTCGTTCAGCGCGGAAACAACCGCACAGGTGTGTTTGCTGACGATGCAGACCGCAGATTTTATCTTCGGTGCCTCGCCGACGCCGCGACTACGCATGGAGTCGCCATTCACGCCTATGTGCTCATGACAAACCACATCCATCTGCTTGTTTCGCCGGAAACGAGCGAGTCGATGCCGCGCACCATGCAATCGTTGGGACGTCGATATGTCAGGTGGTTCAATCACTTCCACCACCGAACCGGCACCCTGTGGGAGGGCCGCTACAAGTCGGCGTTGGTGGATAGCGATGCTTATTTGATTGCCTGCATGCGGTATATCGAGGCCAACCCCGTACGTGCGGGCATGGTCGCTGCGTCCGGAGAGTTTGCTTGGTCAAGCTATCGCGCCAATGGGTATGGCCACGCCGACAGCCTCGTGACACAACATAGTGTCTATGCCTCCCTCGGCATCACGCCGGCCTCCAGGCAAGCGCACTATCGGCGGATTTTTGGGAGCGCACTGGATGAAGACGAGCAACGCACGATCCGCGACGCCACACGCTTTGAATGGGTAATCGGCAGCGCCACGTTTTGCCGAACGGTCCAAAGTGTCGCCGGCCGGCGGACGGAGCGCCTGCCCATGGGACCGCGACAGCGTGCTGATGATTAGTGGCGTCTCTGACCCCAGACTTAATAGTTAGTGGCGTCTCTGACCCCAGACTTACATGGGACCGCGGCGGCGTGCTCATGATTAGTGGCGTCTCTGACCCCAGACTTAGACCCCAGACTTAAGTGGGTCGCGTCGACTTGCTATGCTTGCGGTCTTACCCCGTTCTGCAAGGAAATCCATGAACCCGCAGCAATACGAAAAGATGCACTCCGGACACGGCTTTGTCGCCGCACTCGACCAGAGCGGCGGCAGCACGCCCAAAGCCTTGAGCCTCTACGGCGTCAAGCCGGAAACCTATGCCGGCGACGAGGCGATGTACGACCTGGTGCATGCGATGCGCACGCGCATCGTGACCAGCCCGTCCTTCAAGGGCGACCGCGTCCTGGGTGCGATCCTGTTCGAGCAGACCATGGACCGCGACATCGAAGGGCGCGGCACCGCCGACTACCTGTGGTCGGTGAAGCAGGTGGTCCCGTTTCTGAAAGTGGACAACGGTCTGGCCGACGAAGCCAACGGCGTGCAGATGATGAAGGCCATGCCTGACCTCGATGCCCTGCTCACCCGCGCCAAGGCGAAGGGCATTTTCGGCACGAAGATGCGCTCGGTCATCAAGCACGCCAACGCCACGGGCATCGAGGACGTCGTCACCCAGCAGTTCGCGCTCGGCAAGCAGATCCTCGCCGCTGGCCTGGTGCCGATCATCGAGCCCGAGGTCGACATTCACGCCACCGACAAGGAAGCGGCCGAACGACTCCTCAAGGCGGCGATGATCAAGCAACTCGATGCGCTGCGGCCCGAGCAGCGCGTGATGCTGAAATTGACGCTGCCGGAGGTCGACGATTTCTACGCGGACCTGGTCAAGCATTCCAATGTGCTGCGCGTGGTTGCGCTCTCGGGTGGCTACTCGCGCGACGACGCCAACGCCCGGCTGTCACGTAACCATGGCGTGATCGCGAGTTTTTCGCGCGCGCTCAGCGAGGGCCTGACGGCACAGCAGGACGAACAGGCCTTCAACGGTGCGCTGGATGCGTCGATCGGAAGCATCGCCAAGGCATCGGCGACCTGAACCGCGGGTCGGGTGGTTAGCAGGGGGGACAACCTCCTGCGACTTCACAGCTACCACGCGGAAGATGTCTACGGCGAGACTGGACCCTGGCCGCGCAACCGCGTCGAGCCCGTGACCAGTGGAAACCAGTAGAGCGACAGTCCCAGCGCGGCCAGCAACAAAAGCGTGCCGAATGCAACGAAGGCAAAGCTCAATTCCACTTCCTTGCGCTCGACGATCATTCGTGTCGTGAGGTCCTGGTACGCCTGCTTCAGTTCCGCCGCGGTGCCTGCGTGCATGTAAGCACCTTTGGTGATGTCGGCAATGCCTTTAAGCGTCGCCTCGTCCAGGCGCACGAAGATCGACATGCCCATCACGCGCACCGTCGCGCCCTCCTTCGTGCCGAACCCGATGGTGAAGACGCGGACGCCATGCTCGGCCGCCACTTGGGCGGCGTCGAGCGGCTTCGGTCCCATCGTGCTCTGGCCGTCACTCATCAGGATGATGGCGCCAGACGTGTAGGACCCCGGTACCACGTTGGTGGCGCGGTTCTCCTTCGGCGCGCGCGGCCGGTCCTGGCCAACGGCCCGCGGGTCCTGCAACTTCCGGCTCCCCAGGTTCATGGCTTGCAGTTCCAGTCCGAATTCGGGCAATAGGGACGCCAGCGCCGTATAGAGCGCGCTGCCGGTGGCGGTGCCCCGCTGCAAATTGAATCGGTCGATGGCGGCGAGCAGGTCGGCCCGGTTGTCGGTGGGCGCCTGCACCTCGGCCGCGCTGCCGCCGAAGGTGACGAGGCCGATGCGCAGGTTGGCCGGGGCTTCCTGGACGAACGCTTTCGCGGCCAGCTGGGCCGCCGACAGTCGGTTAGGCTCCACGTCGGTGGCGTCCATGCTGATCGAGACATCCACGGCAAGGATGATCGTCTGCCGCATCGACGCCAGCGGCACGATCGCGCTGGGCCGGCTCGACCCGATGATGAGGACGATCAGGCTGCACAGCACCAGCGCC
>JBBQEY010000118.1:0-10032 GCA_038321425.1 Burkholderiales bacterium
ATCCTCGACGAACCCACCGAGGGCATTCAGCCGTCGATCATCAAAGACATCGAGCGCGCGATCCGCAAGCTGACCAGTGGCGGTGACATGGCGATCCTGCTGGTCGAGCAGTACTACGATTTCGCGCGGGCACTGGCCGACCACTACGTCGTGCTGTCGCGTGGTGAGGTGGTGGCACAGGGAGTCGGCGCCACGATGGAGGCGGACAACGTGCGGTCATTGCTGGCTGTTTAGCCGGCAGACGAACGCGCGTCGAGAATCGGCTCCGCGGACTGCGCGCTGGCGCGCCTGCCCAGCAGGCAGACCCGGCAACGAGGACGGCGCTCTGACCGGAAGCCGGACTCGCATCGGCGATGCGCTACGCTAGCGCTGATTTCCTTGAATCAGCACAGGATGCTCCCGTGGCCCGACTCATGTCCATCATGACGTACCAGCGGTTACCAGCGGTGGTTGCCCTCGTCGCGCTGTTCGTCGCCGCGGCGCCCTTGCCCTCCCGCGCCGCGGAGGAGCCAACGTCCGGCGGTGCGCCGAAGGTCGAGACGACCATCGCCGTCAAGTCGGACCCCGCCACCGACGCCAGGATCAGGACGCGGGCGCAACAGCTGTTCGCGACCGTCGACGGACTGAGCGAGGTGGTGGTGAACGTAAGCGGAGGTGTCGTGGAGCTGTCGGGTGTGGCCGCATCCAAGGCGGCGCACGCCCAGGCGCTGCAACTGGTACGCCGCATCGAAAATGTCGTGGATGTGCGCGACGACGTCACAGAGTCGCGCGACCTGAGCGAACGCATGTCGCGCATGCTGGACCGCCTGGTCGAGCAGATTACGAGCTTCATCCAGTATCTGCCGCTGCTGATCGTAGCCGCGGTCGTGCTCGGCGTGTTCTGGTGGCTCGCGCAGCGAATTGCCGCAAGTGCCCATTTTGGACGCCGCTTCGAGGACAATCCGTTCCTGCGCGACTTCGCACGCCAGTTCGTCCGGATCGCCATCATTGGCGTCGGTCTGCTTCTCGTGCTGGAGATTCTCGATGCGTCGACGCTCGCGAGCTCCATTCTTGGTGCCGCTGGCGTCCTGGGTCTCGCGGTGGGCTTCGCGTTGCGCGACACGGTCGAGAACTACATCGCGAGCCTGCTCTTGAGCTTGCGCCAGCCGTTCGATCGAAACGATCTCGTGAAGATTGAGGACATGGAGGGACGCGTGGTACGGCTCACTCCCCGCGCCACGATCCTGATGACGCTGGATGGCAACCACCTGCGTATTCCCAACGCCACGGTGTACAAGGCAGTCATCGTCAACTACACGCGCAATCCCAAGCGACGTTTCCAGTTCGACGTTGGTGTCGATACGGAGCAGAATCTGGCCGTGGCGCAGGCGCTTGCGGCCACAACGGTCGTGCAGATGGATGGCGTGCTGCGTGACCCCCCGCCCAGTTGCACGGTGCAGCAGCTCGGGGACTCGAACGTCGTCCTCCGCGTATTCGGCTGGGTGGACCAGCGCGAGGCGGAGTTCCTCAAAGTGCGCAGCGAGGCCATCCGCCTGGTCAAGGGCGCGTTCGATCGCGCCGGAATCGTCATGCCCGAGCCAATCTACAACGTGCGCTTCGGGCAGCTTCCTGGCACGTTCGGCAAGGTCGCGATGTCCGCCGACTCAGCGAACACGCAACACCCGGACCGCGCATCCTCGCTTTCTCCGGACACCGCATCGACGCAAGCGGCGGAACCGGCACAAGCCATCGACATCGCCCCGCGCGACGAGCTGAACGACCAGATCGCCGCCGACCGCCGGGGAGGCGAGGAGGACCTGCTGCAGCACAAGGCCCCCAAGGAATAGGCATTCTTCGAGAGGTGCGCCACGCACTGCCCTGCCGCCAATCCGCGCGTGGCGGTCGTTGCGACTACTTGTCCTGGCGCGTGGCGGGCAGTGTCGAATGCAGCGCGGAAAGGTCGCGGCGCAACGCCGCCACCTCCTCGCGCATGCTCTTCAACTGCACGTCGAGCTCGAGGCTAAGGCGCCATTCCTCTGCCGCCAGCAGCCGGGCGTTTTCCTTGCGCAGCTCGATGATGTCATGGTGCAGGTCCTCGCGCAGCCGCGTTTCGTCGCGACCGATGAAGAACGCGACGATGTTGGCGGTGAAGAGCGCGATTAGCGCGAAGCCAGCCATCACGATCAGCGCGGCGACCATCCTGGAAGGCCCGGTGGTTGGCACCACATCGCCATAGCCCACCGTGGTCGCGGTGATAAAGGCCAGCCACAGGCCGTCCCCGTAGGTCGTGATCTTGGGATCGAGCCCATACAGCGCGGCGCCCGCCAGCAGCAACGTGATCACGCCGACGCCCACCAGCAGTGGCGCGCCTTTGCGCGTGAACAGGATGTGGAACTCGGCGGCCGTGCGCACCACCACGAGTACCGCGATGGCGACGCGCATACCGCGCACGATCGCGATCCAGCCGGTGTCCGAGCCCAGCACTGCGGCGGCCGCGCCGGAGATGATCACCACGTTGAGCCAGTTCTCCAGCAGGTATCGCAGCGGGAAGCTCGAGATGCACAGCATCCAGACCATCTCCGCCGCAAACGCGGCCAGGATGAAGATGTCGAGGACGCCGGCAATCCGGTGCGACAAATCGCTCTGCTGTGCAGAGTCGAGCAGGTAGGCCGGAACCCCCATCAGCGCGATGAGCACCATCGCCCAGTGCAGCCGCTGCTGCCACAGGTGGGCGCGCGGGTTGTCTTCGGCGGTCACCCCGCCCAAGCCGATCCAGACGAGTGGATTGCGCGTCATGCGGCGGGGACGAGATCGCGCGCAATCGTCGCGCGCGAAGAGGCGCGGTAGTGGTGCAGTGGGTCAGCGATTGTCTTGTTGGTTGGTGTCATCGACGTTGCGCCGTCGCTCGCGCTGCGCTTCGCGCCATTCCATCTCGAGTCCGCCCAGGCGCGCCACCAGCACGGTAAGAAATAGACTACCTGAAAGTGCCTCGAGTGGACATGACCAGCCTTCATCGGTAGGGGCGTGACGCGACCAGTGTCGCAAATTGTGCCGCCGTTGCGTCGGCGGCCGCACCGTAGTCCCACCAGGTTTCGATTCCGGCAAAGCCGGCGCCCTGCAGCAGCGCGCGAAGCTCCCCGGGCGAGCGCGGACGAATGTCCTCGGCGACCTCGATGGTCTCCAGCACCGCGCGCCCGGCATCCTCGACCACGTAGCGGCGCTCGATCCGGTTGACCGTGGCGCTCAGTGCCGTGATCCGCTTCCACCGCGCCAGCACCATTTCGCCGAACGGGCGCCGGTAGTCGAGTACCAAGTCGTCGTTCGCGGTGCGCGGCCGTGGAATGAACGCGTCTATCATGCAACGGCCACCGGGTTGCAGCAATGCATGCAAAGCGGCAAGCAGCCGGACCACGTCTTCGTCGGCGGTGAGGTAGGTGACGAGCGAATAGGGCAGGAGCACGACGCCTTGCCCCGGCCGCAAGCCCAAGGCACGGATGTCCATGCGCGCAGCGCGCACTGGCAGCCCGCGTGCCGCGGCCTTGCTTGACAGGTCGGCCAGCATGCCCGCCGACGCGTCGACGCCGCAGGCATCGATACCGGCCGCAAGCAGATCCAGCAGGATCCGGCCATTGCCGCAGCCCAACTCCACCACCGGCCCCGGACCGCGCAGGCATTGCGCGTGGTAGAACGAAACATCGTCAAAGGCCATGTTGCGAGCCATGTCGACGTCGTAGAAGCGCGCGATGCGATCGTAATTGTCGGACATCTGTTCTATCCCTGCGCTGGCGTTGCCGGTAACGACTGCAACAACCGGGCATGCAGGCCTTGCAGCGCGCGCACGCTGCCTGTCCACTGCAGGTCTGCGCGCCCCGCGATCGCCTGCGCTTCGAGACGATGCCGTCCGGCAGCGTCGCGCAGCAGGGCCAGGATGGGTGCCACCATGTCGGTCACCGACGCCGCAACGACGACGCCGACGACCGGCGGCTCCCTATACCCCCGCGCGCCCTCGACGGTGCTGACGCACACGCGCCCCGCCACCAGGCTCTCCGCGATCTTCACGGCCGAGCCCCGAATGCCGGATAACGGATTGATCGTCAGCGTGCATTGTGCAAGCAACGTCGCCAAGTCATCGCGGTGCCCGAGGACGCGGACACCGGGCTGCGCGGCTGCAGCGTGGCCTTCCGCATGATGCGCGTGCTCGTCCCCGGCCAGGATCAACAGCGTGGCGGCCGGTTCCGCCGCGAGGATTTCGGGCCACGCCTGCGCGATGAACCGTGCGATTCCGTCGCGATTGGGTCCGTATCGGAACGGGCCCACGAACAGTAGCTGCGCTCCAGTGGAGGCGTGCCACGTACCGGCTTCAAGATCGCTGCCGTTGGCCACGCGCACGACCTGCGGATGCGCGACCAGCGCGGCGTCCTCGCTTGACACCACGGCGATTGCATCGAAGTCCGCGAGAAGCGCGCCTTCGGCACCAAATTCAGCGGCTGAATAAGCATCGTGGAGATCGAGTACCCATCGTTGTTCCGGTGTACGTTGTCGCACCAGCCACGCGAGTTCGGCGTGTTCCACCTGCACAATGGCGGGTGAATGCCGGGCGATCGCGGCGGCGACCGCTGCAGTCAGCGCGGCGTGGGTGTGTTCCTGCATGCGTGCGGCAAGAGTCGTCGCGCCCGCGTGAACAGTCGTGCTAATGCGTTGCACAAGGTAGACCGCCCGCAGCCCGCCGAAGTACGCAAAGCTGCGCGCATCGTGCAGGAACGCTTCGTCGGTGACGAGCACGACATCGAACGTGTCCCGCAGCCCTGCGATCAAGGCCGCCACGCGGCGCGCGCCGCCATGCCGTGCCGGATAGACCGCGAAAGGTGTCACGACCAGTACGACAGGCCGCGTCGATGGGGCAGCGGAACGCAGCCGATAGCTGTAGGCGGTTTCGTGCAACGTAGTCGGATAGCCTTCCGGGTGCGCCAGCATCGACGGTGGCAATGGCTGCGGCGCACGCGACCGATGCCGGCGCTGGCGCCACGTTGCGGCGGCCACGCTGAACGGCGCGAGTTCGCGCTGGCTGGCATACGGCAGCTGGCAGACACGTTCCATCTGCCACGCGGCGCCATGCGGCACCAGGCCGTTGCGTGCCTCGAAGAGCCAGCGGTTGCGCTCGACGACCCGTGCCAGTTCGGCCTCCGGATAGAAACGTGCGGTGGTGGCGCGATGCCGGTGTCGCGCACGCGAGGATGGGCAATACAACACGCGCCATCCATCACGCCATGCCTGCACGCCCCATTCCGCATCTTCCCAGTAGAACGGATCGTAGGCGCGGCTGGCCGCGAGGTAGCGGCGCAGAGGATCGCGGCGGAACAGTGCAGCGCCACCGCTGGCCGCCAGGTGCTCGCGTGGCTGGCCGTCGGCGGGCACGTTGGCGTGGAAGAGCCGGATGCCGTCGCGGTCGATGAACCAGTCGACGAACCCCGTTTCCTCACGGCGGCCATCGACGCTACGCTGCTCGATCTGCGAGCCGATCGCGAACACGTTCGGTGCGCGCAAGGCCAGCACGGCCGTCAATGCGCCCGGTGCGACCACCATGTCGTTATTGAGCAGGTAGACACCGTCGTGACGCGCATGGTCGAGCCCCAGCCCCACCGCGCCGGCAAATCCGAGTGGCGCATCGGCATGCAGGAATTCCACGTGCGGATACCGCTGGCGTACGCCGGCATAGTCGGAAAGTGGCGTGCCGTTCACGACGATTATCACTTCGCTTGCCTCGCCAACGCTTTCCAACGCGATCGTGACGGCAGCGAGGGCTTCCTCCAGCATTGCCGGCGCCGCGCGCTCCGGGATGATGATCGAGAGACCGGCGCCCCATGGCGCGTGGCGCTTGACGTGACGAACCGGAACGAAGCGTGCACAGGCATCTGCCGCAAGCAACGCGCAATAAAGCGGCGCCAAGCGCACTCGTTGTCGCCAGCTGGTTCCCCACATGTTGTTGATTTTCGCATGCGGGCACGGGGTTGCCCGTGCCAGCGTCCCGCGTCGTCAGACGATCAGTGGGTCCGCGGCCCGGTCGTCGGCGGCGTGCGGCCGCGATGCGAGGGCCAGCGCCTGGTCGGCAAACATCGTGGCCCACACATTGCTGACGGGTACCGCTTCGTTCAGTGCGAAAGGCAGCGAGCCGTCCGTGCGCACCCGCGCCGCGAGCAATTCGCGGATCTGCTTCAACGCCGCGCGATCCGGCACCCATGCCGGCATCCACTGTTGCAGCAGGCAGGCGATGCGCAGCGCCTGTGCCAGTACGTCCACGCGCGCCGGTTGGTCGTCCATGGCGGCCGCACTGCGGCGCTCGGGCAACGTGGCGTCGGTCGCGCCACCATGGCGTTGCAGATCGAGCAGCGCATCGACCGCGGCGGCGATCTTCGGCAATGCCGCCATCGTGGTCGGATGCTGCGGCCGGCAGAGGATGCCCTCGAATGCGTAGAGCTGCGGATGCAGCTCGTCGTGGGGTGAGTGGAGCGCGGCGTCGAGACTGGCGCGCCACGTTGCCTCCGCCGCGTCGACCAGCGATGGGCTGACACCGGGCAGGTGTCCGGCGGCGATGACGCCGGCCGCCGCCTTGGCCAGGAACCCGCCCCGCTGCGTCGACCATCGCACCGGCAGCGTGCGCCCCGGCGCCGCCGCGCCGCAAGCGTCGAACATGCCATCGGCCGCGATCAATCGCTCCAAGGCCGCGGCGACGCCACTGCTGACGCGAGGGGCAGGGACAAGCAGGCCCGCCTCGACTGCGGCACCGAGCCCGCGCAGCACCATCGCGAGGTCGAAGCAGAACTCGGTGCGGTTGCGCCAATCGTCGACATCGCGGTCCAGGTGAAGGCGCATCGGCAGCGGTGAACCGGATGCCAGCCAGACGCCAAGCCAGCGTTGTGCAGCCGCAGCGTGCGGCGCGAAGGTCGCAACACTGCCCGCGCGCCGGCTGCGCCAGGCGAGCCACTGCAGCCAGTAGCCGGTGATCTCCGGATAGCCATACATCGCGCTGTCATGGACGGCGACCGAGCCCAGTACTGCGCCGGCATGCGGCCCGTCGGCCAGTTGCGCCGGGCCTCGCAGCAACCAGTGGGCCAGGTGATTGTCGTCGATGGGCGTTGACGCGAGCGGCATCGCCGTCACAACGGCTGCCATCACGCGGCGACCGCTTCGGCCACCACCGCCGCCAACACGCCCACGATCCGTTCGGCGGCATCGCCGGCGCCGAATGGCGCGTGATGGTCGAAGGGCAATCCCGCGCGCCGCGGCGACGCCAGCATCGCCGTGGCGGCGGCGACGATCGAATCGCGATCGATCGCTACCAGGCGCACGAAACCGGTGGCGACACCCTCGGGGCGTTCCGTACAGGTGCGCGGCACCAGCAGCGGGACGCCAAGGTGGGGCGCCTCTTCCTGGATGCCGCCGGAGTCGCTGATCAGCAATTGCGCGTTGGCGGCCATCGCGACGAAGTGGCGATAGTCCATTGGCGCGACCAGATCAAAGCGCGGGTGGAGACCCAGACGCCGGCGCAAACGCGTGGCGATGCGCGGATTGGGATGCACCGGAAGGACGAAGCGCAACGCCGGATGGCCTGCGGCGAGCGCGAGCAGGGCATCGCACACGACGTCCGCATTGCCGTCCCAGTTTTCGCGCCGGTGCAAGGTCACCAGAACGTGCGGCATCGATTCCGGGGGCTCGGGCGGCGGCGGGAGTGTTGAGAGCAAGGCGCGCAAGCTGTCGATGCCGGTGTTGCCGACGAGATGGATGGTGCGCGGATCGATACCCTCGTCGCGCAGGTTGCGCGCCGCCGACGCGCTGGGTGCGAAATGCAGGGCGGCAACTCGCGCGATACGGCGGCGGAACCACTCTTCCGGAAAGGGATCGGCGACGGTGGGTGCGCGCAATCCAGCTTCGACGTGGATCAACGGCACGCCGGCAGCATGCGCCGCGCGGGCCCCTGCAAAGGCGGTCAACGTGTCGCCCTGGACCAGCACCATCGCCGGATGGGTTGAGGTGATGACGTCGCGCAGCCGCTGCGTCATCCGGCGAACCGCGGTGACGAGGTTGGGCGCGCAGCCGGCGGCCGGGACCGTCACATTGCAATCGATGCCAAAGCCGTCGAACATGCAGCGCACCGCATCGACGTGCTGGCCACTGTTGACCACGATCGCCTCGATGTCGTCGCGCGACGTGATGGCGTGGACGACCGGCGCGAGCTTGATGCACTCGGGGCGGGTGCCTGCGACAACCAACACGGTGTGAGAGCTGACGCCGGGGGCGCACTTGGCCGAGGGCGCGCGCCATCGTGACTCCGTGACTGGAGCAAACTCCACTTTCGACTCGATGTTCTTCTCCCCCAACAGAATACGGACGGCATCGCGGTTTGCGCCGATTGAATCGGTCTCTTCCACGGCATGGGAATCGGTGGGGCCGGGCGCGGCCGGATGAAGTGGCCGCAACGCTGCCGGAATGTAGCAAGATGTTACGCGATGGACAAGGACACCGGTCATGCAAAGGGGTCGTCAACCGGGGGAATCCGGGCAGCATTTTCGACAGAGGTGGTCCTGCCTGTGCGCGCGGCCTCGTACAGCGCCTGCGCCAGCGCGATGCTGCGGCGGCCCTCACGCCCGTCGCAAGCCGGACGCCGTCCGTGTTGCAGCGCCTCGACGAAGTCCTCCACGACGCGGCGATGCGGCGTGGCGTCGGCGACCACGGCGGTGGAGGCACTCTTCGACGCGCTGGTCAGCGTGGCGCCGGCCACGTGTCCGCTCTTCAGGTCCCAGCCGGCGATCCGGTCGTGCTCGAGTTGCAACGTGCCCTCGGTGCCGCTGATCTCGATGCGGCGCGGGTAGCCGGGCCATGCGGCCGTCGTGGCATGGAAGGTGCCAAGTGCACCCGATGCGTACACCATCGTCGCGACCAGCGTGTCCTCCACCTCGATCGCATGCAGCGTCGTGGCGGTGCGTGCCTGCACTTCCTTCACGTCACCGAGCAGGTAGAGCAGCAAGTCGATCGTGTGGATGCCCTGGTTCATCAGCGCGCCGCCACCGTCGAGCGACGGCGTGCCTCGCCACGCGGCGCTCTTGTAGTACTCGGGGGTGCGCCACCACTTCACCCGCGCATCCACCAGCAGAATGCGTCCGAGCCGGCCAGCAGCGATGGCGTCGCGCGCTTCGCGAAACGCGGGGGTGCAACGATCCTGGAAGAAAAGTCCGAGCGAAACGCCGGCGCGCTCCACGGCCTCGATGGCCATGTCGACCCGCTCGCGCGTGATGTCGAGCGGTTTCTCGCACAACACATGGCAGCCGCGGGACGCCGCGAGCGCAATTTCGTCCGCATGCACGCCGGAGGGCGAGCCGATGCAGACGATGTCGAGTTGGGTCGCGTCAAGGAGTGCGGCGAGCGACGGTGCGGTCAGGAGTCCATCTTTTGCCGCGATGGCGCCAACCTTGGCGGCGTTCGGGCCGCATACGCCGACGGCTTGCAGGCCCGGCACGCCCTGGACGGCGCGGAGATGCGTGTCGGTAATGTTGCCGCCGCCGGTGAATCCGACGCGCAACGTCACCGTCGGCCTCGTTCAAATGCGTGCGCCATGTGCGCTGGTCCTGGTGGGTGATATCGAATGGCAAACGATGTGACCTGCACCCTGCCGCCGTATCAATTGTAAAGTGAAAGTCCTGATTGCAAGCGTCGTCGATACCAAAGTAGGTGGGTGCATGGCTCGGCTATTCGCGCCAGGCCCCGCCGATGGTGAGCCGGTCTGCCTCGACGTCTTCGAACCACGTCTCCAGCGCGCGCAGCATCGAGGCGACGCGTTCCGGGTGCGCATGCGCCAGATCAATCGCTTCGAACGGATCAGTGTCGATGTCGTAGAGCTCCGGGGGCTCGGGTGGCGGCATGCGGATGCGCGGCACCGGCAGCACGTCGCGCACCGCGGCGGGATCCTTCTTGTGCAGGATGTCGGCCGCGACGAACGCCCGCATGCGTGCCTCGTCCTCGTCACTCGCATACAGTTCCTTGGCGAAGAAGCGGGTGCCC
>JBBQEY010000119.1:0-9949 GCA_038321425.1 Burkholderiales bacterium
GCACGGCGGCCTCGGCCAGCCGGTCGGTGCCGGTCAGGTGGTCGTCGCGCGTCATGCAGACGTCGATGCCGTGGGCCGCCACGGCCGCGCGCACGCGCTCGTCGTCGGTGGCCACCACGACGCGCGCCGCGCCGCTTTGCATCGCGCGCTCGGCCACGCGCACCACCATCGGCTTGCCGGCGATGTCGGCCAGCGGCTTGCCAGGCAGCCGCGTGGACGCATGACGCGCGGGAATCAGGATGATGAAGGACACGGGGCGGGCCTTGCGGTCAGACCTTCGGGTACACGCGCGCCGAGCGGTGGATGGCTCGCGGCGCCAGTGGCATCGCGCTACTCGTACTCGGCGGGCGTGAGCTTGCGCGCTTCTTCCTCGAGCATCACCGGGATGCCATCGCGGATCGGATAGGCCAGCCGCGCGGATTTCGACACCAGCTCCTGCCGCTCGCGGTCGTATTGCAACGAGCCCTTGGTGACCGGGCACACGAGCATCTCAAGCAGCTTTGAATCCACGAATCGTCTCCTCCACTAACGCCGTCAACGCGGGATCGAGCTGCGCGCGCACCGGCAGGTACCAGCACCGCGCGTCGGCCAGACCCGCACATTTTACCGCGTCCTTCTGCGTCATCAGGATGGCCGCCGCGCCCGGGAAGGCCAGGTCACCCTGCACGTAGTAATGGTGATCGGGAAACGGATGCTCGTGCGCGCTGATGCCCATCGCCCGCAGCATCGCGAAAAAGCGGGCGGGATTGCCGGTCCCGCAGACGGCGTGCACGGCCTGGCCGTGCCACGACGCCGGATCGGCCAGGCGCGCTGCATCCACCAGGTTGCGCCACGGCAGTGCGACATGGTGCATCTGCGTGACCCGGCCCTCGCACGCCGCCGGCACCATCGGTGCGTCCGGCGCCACCAGCCGCACCACTGCATCCACCGACTGCAGCCGCGATGCCGGTTCGCGCAGTGGTCCTGCCGGCAGCATCAGGCCATTGCCCAATTCGCGGTCGGCGTCGATGACCGCGATTTCCATCGTGCGCGCCAGCTGGTAGTGCTGCAGGCCGTCATCGGCCAGGATGACATCGCATTCCGGGTGCGCGGCGAGGAGCCCGCGTGCTGCGGCGACACGATCGCGACCGATCCACACTGGCAGGCGGAGTGCCGCGAAGATCAGCGGCTCGTCGCCGACCGTGCGTGGGTCGTCGCCGATGGTGACTGCGCGTTCGGTGGCGGCATTGCCCCCGTAGCCGCGGCTGACGATGCCGGGGTTCCTGCCCCGCTCGCGCAATGCTTCGGCCAACGCGCAGGTCAACGGCGTCTTGCCGGCGCCTCCTGCGGTGATGTTGCCGACGATCACCACCGGCACTGGCAACCGTTGCGCACGTAGCCAGCCGCCGCGAAAGAGCGCGTGCCGCACCGCCACCACGATGCCATAGACAACCGACAGCGGCCACAGCAGCGCCGCCAGCAGCGTCACGCGCGGCGTGTACCAGGACTTGACGATGGCTTCGGCCGCGCTCACGGATGCGTGGCGGGCCGTGCTGGCCACGCCGACGGCAGCGCGAGCATGCCCGCAGGGAAGCGTGAGAGACACGATCCGCCGCGCGAGCTGCGCGAGGATCGCCGGTTCACTTGGCCGGCGCCTGCGTCGCGAATGTGATGTGCACCAACCCCGCCTGCCGCGCGGCCTCCATCACATGGATGACCGATTGGTGCGTGGCGTTCGCATCGGCGTTGATCACGATCACTGGATCCTTGGTGTCGGCAACGGTGCGCTTCAGCATGTCTGCGAGCGCGCCGACCGTGGTGAACGTGAAGACGGACTTGTCGATCACGTAGCGGCCCTGCGCGTCGATGCCCACGTTGACTTCCTTCGGCCGTTGCTTGGCCGCGTCGGCCTCGGCTTCGGGCAGCGTGATCTGCAGTTCAGCCACCCGCTGGTACGTGGTGGTGACCATCAGGAAGATCAGCACCACAAGCAGCACGTCGATCAACGGAATGAAGTTGATCTCCGGCTCGTCGCGCGGGCGCGTGCCGCGAAAGTTCATTGGCGTTCGCCGTGCGCGTAGTCGACGAGCTTGATCGCCTGCTGCTGCATTTCGACGACCAGCCCGTCCACCTTCGACCGGAAATGGCGATAGAAGATGAGCGCAGGGACCGCCACGATGATCCCCATCGCCGTGTTGTACAGCGCGATGGAGATGCCGTTGGCGAGCTGGATCGGATTGGAGCCCGACGCCGTCTGCGAGCCGAAGATCTCGATCATGCCGATGACGGTGCCAAGCAGTCCGAGCAGGGGCGCCGCCGCGGCGATGGTGCCCAGCGTCGTTAGGAAGCGGTCGAGGTCATGGGTGACCACCTGCCCCACTTCCTCGATCGACTCCTTCATCACCGGCCGCGGAGACTTCACGTTGACGAGTCCGGCGGCAAGGATGCGGCCCAGCGGACCCGCTGCCGCCGTCTTCGCGATCAGTTCCGGCGTGGCCCCGTGCTGGCGGTATTCGCCCAGCACGCGGTCGACCAGCCCGGGCGGCGCCACCACCGAGATGCGCAGCGACCAGAGGCGTTCAAATATCAGCGCCAGTGCAATCACCGACGTGAGGATCAGCGGCCAGATCGGCCAGCCGGCTGCCTGAATAATGGACCACACGTGGACAAACTCCTCAGCGAATAATCCCGACCATTGTAAACCGGTAACGCCAAACTCTGCCCGCGGGCCCCGCGTTACCCGCGCCTGCCCGTGCCGGGCTGCGTCAACGCCGCGGTGATGGCCGCCCCTGCCAGCACGATCATCCAGAACAGGAAGATCCACAGCAGGAACACGGGAAACGCCGCCAGCGCGCCGTACATCAACTCGTAGTCGGCCACGTTGTCCACGTACCAGGCGAAGCCCTCTTTCGCTACTTCAAGGGCCGCCGCCGCGACGACGCCACTGACCAACGCCCACTGCAACGGCACCTTCCGCGCCGGCGCCAGCGCATAGAGTGCCGTAAAACCGGCCACGGTGAGCAGGAACGGCACCGGCGCAAGGATCGCGGTGATCGTCTTGTCCTTCAGCGGCGCCACGACGACGGTGTGCTGCAGCCCCCACATGATGAAGGTGATCGCGGCGCCCACGAGCGCGGGCCCCGCCGTCATCCCGACCACGTAGACCAGCACGCGCCGAAGCACCGGCCGCTTCTGCCGGATGCCCCAGATCACGTTGATCTCGTCCTCGACGGTGGCCACCAGCAGCGTCGTGGTGATGATCACGAACACGATCCAGATGCCCTTGACCGATGCGGCTTCCGACGCGAGGCCAAGGACGTACCGATGCACGACCACTGATGCACTTTCCGGCAACATGTAGCGCAGCAGGAAAGACTCCAGCACGCGCAGAAAATCCTGGAAAACCGGAAACTGCGCGACGAAGGCAAACGCAACAGTGGCGAGCGGCACGAGACCGAGCAACGTCGTGAACGACAGGCTGCCGGCGGTGCGCGCCCACCCGACGTTGCTCAGGCATCCCCGGACGCTGCGGATGAAGGTGATGGGGCCGATCAAGGTTGCCTAAAGCGTGATGACTGGGCGCGCGATTATCGCAGACCATCCCGTGACGAAGCGCCGGGCCTGATGCCGGTTCAGCGGCTGCGCTTGGTGAGCCAGCCGCCGGTCGCGAGGCACAGGCCCACCGACCAGAACACCGGGGTGAGCCCCACCGTGGCGCCCAGCGCGCCGAAGGTCAGCGGCACCGCCACCGCCATCGACTGCACGAGCGACATTCGTACGCCGGCCGCT
Organism: Burkholderiales bacterium; assembly: GCA_038321425.1. Lineage (GTDB taxonomy): Bacteria > Pseudomonadota > Gammaproteobacteria > Burkholderiales > Casimicrobiaceae > VBCG01. The sequence goes on from JBBQEY010000119.1 coordinate 3,769, forward strand.
TCGCCCATCCGCCCCGGCGGCGCATGGGTGTGCAGCAGCGACATCACCATCGGCTGGCTCATCCCGAGGGCCAGTCCCAGCGCGAACGACAATGCCGTCAGCGTCCCGGCCGTGGTCGAGAACGGAAACACGAGGTACACCAGGCCCGCCATCATCATCGAGATGGTGAGCACCTGGTGCTCGGTGAAGCGCCGCACGATCCAGCGCATCGAGAAGCGGACGATGAACGTGGCACCCGCGAACGCGGCCAGGATCATCCCGATCTGCGACGCCGAGAGCCCGAGGCTGGCACCGTAGATCGGGATCACGATCGTGTGCAGGTCCCAGCCCATCGCCATCAGCACATTGACGAAGAACACGCGCCGCAACTTGCGGTGCATCAGCAACTCCAGCGCGCCGCCCACGGGCATGTTGGCCCGCGCCGCGTGGGGGCCGGGCAGCGCAAGCTGCCCGCTGCCCAGGATGGCGGCCGGCACCAGCGGAATCAGCGCCAGCACCGCAAAGGCCAGCGTGTAGCTGCCATGGTCGATCGTGAACCCGGTGATGAGCGGCCCCAGGAAACCGGACACGGAATAGCCCAGGGCCAGCAGGCTGAAGTTGTGCGCGCGCTCCGTCGGCCCGCCCATTTCGCCCGTGGCGTTCTGGGCCGCCACCTGGAACAGCATGAACGAAACCCCGACGATCGTGGCGCTGGCGACGAGCGCCGGCAGGCCTGGCATCAGCGCCGGCAGCAACGCGCCGACGGCCAGCGACAGCGAACCCAGGACCATCGGCCGGCGTACGCCGATGCGATCGGAAAACTGGCCGGCAGCCACTGCACACAGCATCGGCAGGAGCGCATACAGCGCCAGCAGCACACCCACGACCGCGGTGGAAGCGCCAACGTGCAATGCGTACAGCGACACCGCGACACGGTTGCCTACCATGACGACGTGATTGGCAATGGCCAACGCAATCAGCGCGACCAGTGTCGGGTTGGCGCCGCGCAACAGCCTCCTCACGTCATGCCCTGGCGCCGGCGCACCCTCATGGGGCCAGCGCCCTGGCGCGGGCGATCCCTCATGGGGCCAGGCGCCCGATGCGCCATCCCGCGCCTTCGCGCGCGAACACGATGCGGTCGTGCAACCGCGACCGCCGGCCCTGCCAGAACTCGAAGGTGTCCGGCGTCAGCCGGTAGCCGCCCCAGTGCGGCGGCCGCGCGACCGTGTCGCCAGGAAACCGCTGTTCCGCGTCCTCAAAGCGTGCTTCGAGTGCCGCGCGATCGGTCAACGCCTCGCTCTGTGGCGATGCCCACGCCCCGATCCGCGACAGCCGCGGGCGCTTGGCGAAATAGTCATCGGCGATCGCCGGGTCGACCTTGGTGATGGCGCCCTCGATGCGGACCTGCCGCTCGAGCTCGGGCCAGAAGAAGAGCAGCGCCGCCGCCGGGCGCGCCGCCAACTCGCGGCCCTTGCGGCTCTGGTAGTTGGTGAAGAACGTGAAACCTTGCGCGTCGGCATCCTTCAGCAGCACGATGCGCGCGGCAGGCTTGCCGTCGGCATCGACGGTGGCCAGCGTCATCGCATTGGGTTCGGGCACCTTCGCCGCCACGGCGGCGTCGAACCAGTGCTTGAACTGCACGAAGGGGTCCCGATCCACGTCGCGCTCGTCGAGCACGGCACGCTTGTAGTCGGTGCGGAGGTCAGCTAAGGAAACGTTGGTGTCGTTCATGCGGGATTGCGACGCCCCGCCACACAAGGGGCGACTGGCATCGCAACCTCGATTCTACTCCGTTGGCGGCGGGCCATAGCGGTCGCTGCCACTGCGCACATCGATGTGTCAGTACACGCGCGTAACGCCGAAGCCCTGGTCGCGGATCAGCGCGAGCAAACCGTGCCGTCCGTACAGGTGCATCGCCCCCACCGCCACGAAGACGCGACCCTCACGCAGCGGCAGGTATAGTCGGTGCGCCATCTGGATGTTGCGGTTGTCCCCCAGGTGCTGCACCACCTGCTTCAAGTGCGGGACCAGCGCCGAATCGATCTTCCCCGGCGCGTGAATCAAAGCGTTCAACCGCCCGAGATCGCGTGCCAGCCACGCCTCCAGTTCGGCTTCGCGGTCGGCATCGCGACGATGCTCGTTCGCCAGCGCCCAGCGCAGCATAGCCACCTGGCTGGCCACCGGAATGGTGTCCAATGCGGCGACCTGCTCGTCGGCCAGTTCAAGACCCACGACCGGCATTCTCCGTGCACGTGCCTCGATGATCAGCAGCTCATCGAGGATGGGCGCGGTGGAGGACGGCCGTTTCCGGTCCAGCATCACCCAGGCGGCCCATGGCTTCAGCCGGTCGAATGCGGCGCCATCAAGCGGCGTCTCGCGCAACGCATCGCGCAACCGGGTGCGCTCGTCGATGTCGAGATAGTCGGCAAGGCGGCGAGCATCGTCGAACTGTGCAGCGGCCACGAAGTCGGGAAGGTCGTCGCGCGACAGCAGCGTCTCCGGCGCCAGCCGGCGTGACGCCGCCAGCGCGGTCATGACCGGCGGCGGCAACGCCGTCACCCGGGGATCATTCGAATGCAGCGTGCCAAACACCCAGGACGACGGCTTGCCCGGCGCATCGATGCGGAACAGCAGGCCGCGCGAAAAGGGTTCAGTTGCCGGGCCACGCGCCAACGCCGGGGTAGCCGCGAGGGCCAGCATCACGCACCAGCACCACCCGCGCCAGACGCGCATCGCGCTATTGGGCGAATTTCTTCTCATAGGCCGCCGCAAGTTTGGCCGGCAACCCGTCAGCACGCACCTTCTCCAGCGCCTCGTTCAGCGCCTTCAATGCCGACGGCGACGTCTGCGGGCTGCAGGCGAGATAGAGCGGAATGTCGCGCACGACGAAGACCAACTTGATATCGGAGACCTTGGCGGCCTTCGCGACGTCGCGGGCGCCGAAAAAGCCCGTCACCCACAGATCGATACGGTTGGGATCCTCCGCCGGCAGGAAGAGCCGCGGCGGATTGGCGCGGTCCTCAAGCGCCTGCCGGATGTTGGTGATTCCGTTTTCCTTCAGATACTCGACCTTGGCATCGTTGACCACACCGCCGATGCGAAAGGGCTTCAGGTCGACAAGCAGCCGCACGCTGCCGGCAAAGTCCCCGCGCCCATAGACGCCCCAGAGGTTGCTGGCGAAAGGGCCCACCCACGAGAAAAGCTTCTCGCGGTTCTCAAGCCGCGCCGTGGCAAAGAGGCACGTGTCCTTCTCTGCCTGCGTGCGCATGTATGCTCGCGTCCACGGCAACACCTCCACGGTGAACGGGACGTTGGCGCGTTTCATCGTCTCCAGCACAAGCTCGGCCACGAGCCCCGTCAGCTTGCCGTTCTCGGTATAGTTGAACGGCGGGTTTTCCTCCGTGAGCAGCGTCAGCGCGCGGGCCGGCAGCGCGAACGCAGCGGCCAGCAACAGGATCGTCGTGGCACGCAGGGCGGCGGAAGGGCGGGTGGTCGGCATCGGCGTCGTGCAGCGGTCAAAGTGAAATGCACCCAGGGACGACACATTCTCGCGCGGGCGGCCTGTTGTTGCCACCGGACAAGGTGCCAAGCATGCGCCAACCCGAATCCGCGCGCTACACTCGACGCCCCCTCAAGGCCAACTTCACCGCCATGTCGCTCGATGCCAGCCACACCCTGATCCTGGCCATCCCGTGCGCTACACGGGCCGATGCGTCAACCGCAGCATTCCCTCGCTTCGTCAGCACAGCATCCCGGAGCCTGTCACCGGCGGCCTCATCGCCTCCGTCGCGCTGACCGCAATCCAGCTGGCGGGCGGGCTCGCTTCGCCCTGGTCGCTGCTGGCAGGCCGCGTACGCGCCGCGCAACACTGATCGCGACGCTGGGCGGTTTCCCTCTGTGATGCCCTTCCCTTGCAGGGAAAATGCGGTATAGTCGGCGCCGATGGAGTGGTAACCCGAGACAGGAGGGCCTGCTTCAGAACGATCGGCATTGTCCGCTCGCACTAAACGACAGGAAGGAGACTTATGGCTACTGCCAAGAAAGCTGCGAAGAAGCCCGCCGCCAAGAAGCCCGCCGCGAAGAAGACTGCGGCGAAAAAGCCGGCCGCCAAGAAACCTGCTGCAAAGAAGGCAGCCCCCGCGAAGAAAGCTGAACCCGCAAAGAAGAAACCGGCCGCGAAAAAAACCGCCGCCAAGCGCAAGCCTAACGCTGCGTTCATGAAGGCGATGACCCCGTCTCCGGTGCTCGCCGCTGTCGTTGGCAGCACGCCGATTCCGCGCACCGAAGTCACCAAGAAGATCTGGGACTACATCAAGAAGAACAAGCTGCAGGATCCGGTCAACCGTCGCAATATCAATGCCGACGACAAGCTGAAGGCCGTGTTCGGTGGCAAAGGCAAGGTCTCGATGTTCGAAATGACCAAGCTGGTGTCAAATCACCTGAAGTAAACATTCTTCGCCGCGGGTCACGCGTACTGCGCGTCATTCACGGTTCGAGTTACGGTCGGCCTCGCGGCAACGCGTGTGCCGGCCGTCTTCATTTCAGGCGGGCGGTTTGCGCTTTGGCCAATCGTCGTCGTCGACGAGAATGCGGATCACCCGCGTGCGCTTGCCGCCGGAAAAGCGCTCCATCTGCACCAGGATCGGAAACCGCTGCGCCAGCGCCGCGCGTGCCGCATCCTCGTGCTCGAAGGTCAAGAGTTTGCCGTCATCGGCAAACACATCGCTCCAAATGCCCTTGTCGTCCTGCACTTCGATCTTGAACATGCGATGTGCTCGATCTCATCGAGCCGATTGCAGTGCGGCAATCCGCACTTCAATCGGGGGGTGCGTCGAGAACAGCGCCATGAACGCCGACTTGTCGGTAATGCCGAACGCCTTGATGTTTTCGGGCAGCTGGCCGGGCTCGAGGCCGCCCAAACGCCGCAATGCGTTGACCATCGGTGCCGACGAGCCGACGTATTGTGCCGAGCCTGCGTCAGCGCGGAATTCGCGGTGCCGCGAAAACCAGGCGACGATGATCTGGGCCAGCACCCCCAGCACCACCTGCAGCACCATCACCGTGATGAAGTAGCCGGGACCGTTGCCGCGTTCGCTCTTGAAGACCGCGCGATCGACGATGGACCCGATCACGCGGGCAAGGAAGAACACAAACGTATTGACCACGCCCTGCACCAGCGCCATCGTCACCATATCGCCATTGGCCACGTGCGCCACCTCGTGCGCCAGAACGGCCTCCACCTCTTCCTTGTTCATCGATTGCAGCAATCCGGTGGATACCGCCACCAATGCCGAATTGCGAAATGCACCCGTCGCAAAGGCGTTGGGCTCGCCTTCGTAGATCGCCACCTCGGGCATGCCGATGCCGGCCTTCGTAGCCAGTTTGCGTACGGTTTCCACGAGCCATGCTTCGGCTTCGTTGGAAGGCTGGTCGATCACATGGGCGCCGGTCGACCGCTTGGCCATCCATTTGGAAATCAGCAACGAAATGATCGAGCCGGTAAAGCCGACCACGGCGGACATGACGAGGAGCCCGCCGTAGCTCGCACCACCGCCGACTGCCTGGTCGAGGCCGAACACGCGGATCACGATGGCCAGGACCAGCATCACCGCGATGTTGGTCGCGAGAAAAAGAAAGATTCGTTTCATGTCGGGTTCCGAAGTGGAAAATACGGCGTCATCTTAGCGTGCGCGGCGCGCGCGTGGATGTCGCAACAATGGGGGCATGCGCGCGCTCGCGCAAGGGGTGCCTAAACGCCGACGCTGCGCCGGCATGGTTCAGCCTGGCGCCGGCTTGCTCCAGGAGTCCCGCAACGTGACGGCACGGTTGAACACTGCACGTCCGGGGGCATGATCCAGGAGGTCGGCGACAAAGTAGCCGTGGCGCTCGAACTGATAGCGCTCTTCCGGCGGCGCCATACCCAGCGCGGGCTCGACCCAGGCACGCAACACGCGTTTGGAATCCGGATTGAGATCGTCCAGATAGTTGCGCTCGATGGCATCCACGGCCACGTCGTCGTCACCTGCGACCACCAGCGACGCGGGGGGCGTATCGGCAGCCTGCGCATCGCCGCGCGTGCCCCAGGGGTTACGTGCTCCGGGAAACGGCACTCGGAACAATCGGTCGTAGATACGAACTTCGGCCGGCACGGCATGCTCGGTCGACAGCCAATGAATATTGCCTTTCACCTTGCGCGCGTCCG
>JBBQEY010000120.1:0-9782 GCA_038321425.1 Burkholderiales bacterium
GCCTGCGGAGAAATCCGCCAGGGCCTTCATCTGCGCATCGTCCAGGCGCATCGCGATGTCGCGCATGATCTTGCCGTTGACGTCCACGCCGCCCTTGTCGTTGCCGCGTTCGCCTGCCTTGAACGCCTTCAATTGCGCGTAGGTGTAGTCGGCGTGCTGGCCTGACAGACGCGGGAAGTTGCTGGGCACGCCCGCGCCGTTGGGCAGATGGCAGGCCGAGCATGCGGGGAGCCCGGTCGCCGTATTGCCGGCGCGATAGAGCGATTGCCCCGCCTTGGCGAGTGCCGGGTCCTTCGCGGTGAGGAGCTTCGGCTTTTGCTGCGCGTAGTGGATACCCAGTGCCGTCATGTCGGCGGGTGTCAACGTTGCCACCATGCCCTGCATGATCGCGTTGGCACGCACGCCCGACTTGAAGTGCTGCAGTTGCCGAGTGATATAGTCGGCTCCCTGTCCTGCCAGGTTGGGATTCACCGCCACGGCACTGTTGCCGTCGGCGCCATGGCAGGCGGCGCAGATGCCTTGCGCAATTTCCTTCGCCTTGGCGAGATCCGGTTTCGCGGCACCCTGCGCGATGGCGTGCGGGGCGCACAACACCAATGCCACGGTCGTCAAGGCTACGAAGAGCGACGTCTTGCGATTCATTCCAGGTGACTCCTCAGTGGCCCCCGACTGCGCGCTGCTGCATGCAACCGCGATGGCCGGGGGGCAATTGACGGAACATCTTGCCGCAGCCGCTTTCCGAGTGGCGCGGTGCCAAGGGCCGTCATGACCAAACGCGCTATTGTAACGGACTCGACTCGACCGGCGAAGGACACCGCCCCCGACAATGATCGCGGCCCGCACCCGCTACGGGGCGCCGAATTCGTGATCGGTGCCGCAGCCCCGGCCCAGTTGCCGGCCGAAGGCGCGCCCGAGATCGCATTCGCCGGGCGCTCCAACGCCGGCAAGTCCAGCGCGATCAATGCCCTGGCCCAGCGCACGCGCCTGGCCTTTGCCAGCCGCACGCCAGGGCGCACGCAGCAGATCAACCTCTTCATGTTGCGTTCGGGTGCGCTGGTGGCCGATCTGCCGGGATATGGCTACGCCGCCGTGGCAAAGAGCATCAAGCGCGTCTGGCAGGACTTTTTGTGGCACTACACGACCACCCGCTCGACCTTGGTGGCGCTGGTGCTGGTCGTCGATTCGCGCCATGGCCTGAAGGAAAGCGATCTCGGGCTGTTGCGCGGTTTCGTGCCGTCTGGACGGCCGTTGCTGATTCTGGCCACCAAGGCGGACAAGCTCACGCTGACGGAGCAACGGCGCTCGCAACGCGACATCGAGGCGCAGCTGAAGGCGGAATTCCCCCTCACGGCGAACAACGTCACGGTGCAACTCTTTTCGGCATCGACGCGGCAGGGCGTGCCCGAAGCCGAACGCGTGATCGCGCAATGGCTTCCGGATGCGACGCCTCTTTGACCGAGCGCAAACGCCGCTCTGCCGATGCCGTCCAGAATACGGGCGCGCGACGTCTCGCCTGCACCGGCAACGGGCAAAGAAAGGCCCCGCGGTCAAGGGGAATGACGCGGGGCCTTGAAACACCCGCCATGGCGTGATGCCGCAGCAGGCACCCGCCCAGGGAGTTGGCGGGAGACGTTTGGCGTCTGTCGAGTAGACTGGCTCGCTGCACGCGAGTTCCGTGCCCGCCGATCGCGGGTGCAATTTGTCCAACTGCCGGTGATGCCATGTCCACACCAATGCGTCCCGCACCCGCGGTGCTGTCGAGCCTGTTGCAGACACTCCGCGTGCACGTGCCGTTCTCGGCCATGGCGGAGGACGAGGTCATCCGCGTCGTCACTGCAGCGCACCTGCAGTATTTTGCACAGGGTGCAGCCATCATCGAGCCCGGCACGTCGCGCCCCGACTACTGCTGCATCGTCACGCGCGGAATGGTGCAGCGCGAGCGCCCGCAGGAGGGCGGCGGCTTCGCGCCCGCGTGGGAACTCTCGGCCGGTGAAATTTTTCCGCTGGGCGCGCTGCTGTCGAACCGGGGTGCCACGAACCGCTACCGCGCGGCCGGCGATGTCTTCTGCCTGCTGCTCCCGGCCACCGACTTCGATGCGCTGGTCGCGTCCTCCACGATCTTTCGCGACTACTGCACCCGGCATCTCGGCTTCCTGCTCGAGCGCGTCCGCGCCGAGGTGCGGGCCGAGTATGCAGAGGAAGTCACCGCGCGGCAGGGCATGGCCACGTCATTGGACGCGCTCGTCCGTACCGCTGCGGTCACCGTATCGCCCGCGATCCCGCTGGTCGAGGCGCTGACACTGCTTGAGCAGAAGCGAATCGGTTCGCTGCCGGTCGTTGATGGCGGAGGCCGTGCGCTTGGCATCTTCACTCGGCAGGACGTGATCGCTCGCATCGTGCTGCCGCAACGCGACTTGTCCACACCCATCGCCGACGTGATGAGCGCCCCCGCCATAGCACTCCCCGGTTCCGCCACCGCAGGCGATGCCGCGCTCGTGATGGCGCAGCGGGGAATCCGGCACGTCGTGGTGACCGATGACGCCGGCCGGGTCGCGGGCGTGGTGTCGGAGCGCGATCTCTTCAGCCTGCACCGGTTGTCGTTGCGGGAACTGTCATCGTCGATCCGGCGCGCGCCGTCGCTCGAGGTACTGGAAATCTGCGCTGCCGACATTCGCGCGCTTTCGCACGCGCTGGTGGCGCAAGGGGTCGGCAGCCGGCCGCTGACGCACATGATCTCGAGCCTCAACGACCAGCTGACCGCGCGCATCCTCGTCCTCGAGGTCGCGCGCTTCGACGTCGCATCGCTCCACCCATGCTGGATCGGCATGGGCTCGGAAGGGCGCGGCGAACAGACGATTGCCACCGACCAGGACAACGGAATCGTGTTCGCGGGGCCCGCGGGCCACGACGCCCCACCCGTGCAGCTGCTGGCGTTTGCGCGCGCCGTCAACGAGGCACTGGCCCGGTGCGGCTATCCGCTGTGCAAGGGCGGCATCATGGCGATGAACCCGCAGTGGTGCCTGCCGGTGGCGGCGTGGCAAGCCACTTTCACGCAGTGGATCGAGCGCGGCGATCCGCGCAGCCTGCTGGCGGCGTCGATCTTCTTCGACTTCCGGCCGCTGTGGGGCGACCCTGTGCACGCGAACGCGCTGCGTCACGACATTGCGCGGCGGGCGGCGGCCAACCCGCGATTCTTGAAGCAGATGAGCGACAACGCGCTTTCCAACCGCCCGCCCATCTCGTGGCGTGGCGCGCTCGCGCCTGCGCCCGATGCCACGGGCGCGGAAGGCATCGATGTCAAGCGCGCGGGCAGCATGCCGATCACCGATGCCGCGCGGATCTTCGCGTTGGCGAGCGGCGTCATCGCCACCGGCACGATCGAGCGCCTGTTGGTTGCGGGGCCGAAGCTCGGCATTCCCGCCACCGATCTCGCGAGCTGGTGCGAAGCCTTCGACTACCTGCAGATGTTGCGGTTGCGCACCCAACATCGTCGCGCGGCCGGCGAGATTCCGCCCTCGGCGGAACAGAATTTCGTCCCGCTGTCGAACCTGTCCGAACTTGATCGCCGTGTGCTGAAGGAAGCGCTGCGCGAGGTCGGCCGCATCCAGCAACGGCTGCGGCTCGACTATCCATGAGCGCGCCGGGCCGCCCCAAGCGCGAATGGCCCCGCAGCGCGCTGGCGCGGAGGGTAATCCAATGAACATCGCGGCCGCGCTCGCCGGGCGCTGGCGGCAATGGCGCCGCGGTGGCGTTGCGCCGCCCGCTCGCTGGGTCGCGCTAGACACCGAAACCAGCGGCCTCGATCCATCGCGTGACACGCTGCTGTCGATTGGCGCGGTGGCAGTCGACGCGCAGGGCATCCACCTTTGCGACAGCTTTGAGGTGGTGCTCCGCAATGACGACGCGGGAACCCGCGACAACATCGTCGTACATGGCATCGGCTACGGTGCCCAGCGCGAGGGCGTGCCGGCTGCGGCAGCGCTGCAGGCGCTGGTCGCGTATCTCGACGCCGCACCTTGCGTCGGCTTTCATTGCGCGTTCGATCAGGCCGTGCTGGCGCGCGCGGCGCACGACGCCGGGGTCGCGATGCCGGCGGTGCCCTGGCTTGACGTGGCAATGCTCGCGGGCGCGGTCGAACCCGCGCGGCAGCGGGCCGGTGCCCGCAGCCTCGACGATTGGCTGGCCGCCTTCGACATCACCATGGCCGCGCGGCACAATGCCGCCGCCGACGCGCTCGCCACCGCGGAGTTGCTACTCCGGTTGCGTGCGCGCGCGGAGCCGGAGGCGGAGTTCGATCATGCCGCGCTGGTCCGGCTGTCGCGGCAGCATCGCTGGCTCGCGGCGGGCGGTTAAAGCGCGGTCGAACTTCCGGCGGCGGAGACACCACGGTTGCGGTGGGGCAACGGGATCGTTACGATTGCCGTCCGTCTCCGACCGGATTCCCCATGAGCTTCTCCTTTGCCGGGCGCTTTCCCGCGCGGCGCCCGCGCCGTATGCGCCGCGACGATTTTTCCCGCCGGATGATGCGCGAGGTCCGCCTCGATCCCGCCGACTTCATTTATCCGGTATTCGTGCTCGACGGCAGCGGTCGCACGGAGCCGGTGCCGTCGATGCCGGGCGTGTCGCGCAAGAGCATCGATCTGCTGCTGCAGGATGCGCGTACCTGCGTCGAGCTGGGCGTTCCGGCAATGGCGCTGTTCCCGGTCATCGCGCAGCCGCAGAAGTCGCTGGATGCTGCGGCGGCGTGGGATCCACATGGACTGGTGCCGCAATGTATCCAGGCGTTGAAGGCGGCGTTCCCGGGCCTCGGCGTCATCACCGATGTGGCACTCGATCCCTACACCGTTCATGGTCAGGACGGCCTCATCGACGTCGCCGGGTATGTGCTGAACGAAGCCACCGTGGTGGCGCTCGTCAAACAGGCGCTGTGTCACGCGCAGGCGGGTGCCGACATGGTTGCGCCGTCGGACATGATGGATGGACGCGTCGGCGCTATACGTACCGCGCTCGATGCTGCGGGGCTCGAGCTCACGCGCATCCTGGCCTACTCGGCCAAGTACGCATCGTCGTTCTACGGGCCGTTCCGCGATGCGGTGGGCTCGTCGTCCAACCTCAAAGGCGGCGACAAGTACACCTACCAGATGGATCCGGGCAACAGTGACGAGGCGCTGTGGGAAGTGTCGATGGACATCGACGAGGGCGCGGACATGGTGATGATCAAGCCCGGGCTGCCCTACCTCGACATCGTCCGCCGGGTCAAGGACACCTTCGGCGTGCCCACGGCCGTGTACCAGGTGTCGGGCGAATACGCGATGCTCAAGGCGGCCGCCGCGGCCGGGATGCTCGACGAGCGCGCGTGCGTGCTCGAAGCGCTGACCAGCATGAAGCGCGCGGGCGCCGACGCGATCCTGACGTATTTCGCACTCGATGCCGCGCGCTGGCTGCGCGGCTGACGGTTCCGCTCAGCCGGCCAGCAGCGCGGCCAGTACCGTCGTGTCGAGACGTGGTGGCGCCTGGCCGCTGCGATCGCGCTGTTGCCGCTGGCGCGCTGCGGCCGCGGAACGCACCGACAGCCTGACGCCCGCCACGGGCGTGTCGATGTAGAGCTCGGTCGCGCCGTCGCGATCGCCGTGCATTGCGCGATACGCGACACCGGCATTGAGCAGTGCCATCTCGACATCCTTCGCGTCGCCAGCCACGAGATCAAGGCGGATATCCGAATGCGCGGTGGCCCAGCCGGCTGCCACCCCACCTACGAGCTCCGGCGCAAATGTATGGAGGTTGCGCATCCAGCGCAGCGCCTCCACGCGTTGCTCCCGCAGCCGCGCCGCGTGCGTCGCGCCGCCATACAACGCGTGGTACTCGACCAGTGCGGCCTCGATTTCATGGTCGCCGGGCAGGGCCTCGCGATCGGGAAGGCCCAGTTGCCGCACTGCCTTGCGCTTGGCAAGGCTCCAGTCGGCAATGCCGTGTTCGGCGATGTAGCGTGCTGCGGTCTGCGCGATGCGGAGCCGATCCTGCGCCGAACGCTCGACGAAGATCATCGCGGCAGGATCCTGCAACCGTTCGCGCTGGCGGCTCATGGTGTCAGAACAGCTGGTCGCGCACGTCCGGCGCGGGCTTGCCCGGCAGCGAGGAGGGCGCCAGGCCCTCGCCACCGCCGCGTGGCGGAAATTCCGCGAAGAAGTACTCGCTGATCTTGCTGGTCTCGTCGCGCAGTCCGGTGTCTGCGTTGATGCGTACGGAGATGAGGCCATCGGGCGGCGTCAATGGCTTTTCGGGCACACCCTTCAGCGAGCGTTGCATGTAGTTCATCCAGATCGGCAGCGCGGCCATGCTACCCGTTTCGTTGTTGCCGAGCGTGCGCGGCTGGTCGAAGCCGATCCACGCCACGCCGACCTGACTTGCGTTGTAGCCGCAGAACCAGGCATCGACATTGTCGTTGGTGGTGCCGGTCTTGCCGGCCAGGTCGCGGCGTCCAAGCTGCATGGCGCGGGCGCCGGTACCGTAGGCCACGACATCGCGGAGCAGCGAGGTCATCAAGAAGGCATTCCGCGGATCGATCGCACGTTCCGCATTGTCACCGGCCACGGTGGGCCGCGCCTCCGAGAGCACGGTACCCTTGGCATCCGTGATCCGGGTAATGAGGTAGGGCGCCACGCGGTATCCGCCGTTGGCGAAAATCGAATAGGCGGCGGCCATCTGCAACGGCGTGGTCGAGCCGGCGCCGAGGCCCATGGTCAGGTAGGCCGGGTGCTGCTTCGGGTCGAACCCGAAGCGCGTGATGTAGTCCTGTGCGTACTGCGGGCCGATGGCCTGCAGCACCCGCACGGTGACGAGGTTCTTCGACTTCGCCAGCGCGACGCGCAGCCGCATCGGGCCGTCGAACTTGCCGTCGTAGTTCTTCGGTTCCCAATCCTCGCCACCCGCCTTGTCGCCGGACACGAAGAACGGCGCATCGTTGATGACGGTGGCGGGCGAAAACCCCTTTTCAAGCGCGGCCGAGTAGATGAAGGGCTTGAACGACGACCCCGGCTGCCGCTGCGCCTGCGTCACGTGGTTGAACTTGTTGCGCTCGTAATCGAAGCCGCCGACGAGTGCCAGGATGGCGCCATCGTCCGGGGCCATGGCCACCAGCGCGGCCTCCGCCTGCGGCAACTGCGCGATCGACGCGCGGCCCTTGTCGTCCTGCGTCAACCGGACGATCGCGCCTGGCCGCAGCCGCTGCGCCGCCGGCGTCTTGTCGGTCAGGTGCCGCGCGACGAACCGCAGCCCGTCGCCGGAGATTGCCAGCACGTCGCCGGATGCGACGACGGCCTTCACTTCGGTGGCGGAGGTCTCGAGTACGACGGCGGCAACCAGGTTCTCGCTGTCCTGGACTTCCTGGAACGCGCGATCCAACGCCTGCTCGCGCTCCGCCGGATCGGCGGGCAGGCTGATGAAGCCTTCCGGCCCCCGGTAGCCGTGCCGCCGGTCGTAGTCGAGCACGCCACGGCGGACGGCGGCCCACGCGGCCTCCTGGTCGGCCTTGCGCACCGTGGTCCAGACGGTGATGCCGCGGGTGTACGCATCGTCGCCGTACGCCTCGAACACGACCTGCCGGGCCATCTCGGCCACGGACTCGGCGTGCGTGGGCAGCACATCGCGCACCCCTTGGCGGACGGCCAAGGGTGCGTCCTGGGCATCCTTGAATTGGGCGTCGGTGATGAACTTAAGGTCGTGCATCCGGCGCAACACGTAGAGCTGGCGCGACTTGGCGCGGCGGGGATTGGTGACGGGATTGAAGGTGGACGGGGCCTTGGGCAGCCCAGCCAGCATGGCCGCTTCCGCCACCGAGACGTCCGCCAGCGGCTTGCCGAAGTAAATTTGCGCGGCCGCGCCGAAGCCGTAGGCTCGCTGACCGAGGAAGATCTGGTTGAGATAGAGCTCAAGGATCTCGTCCTTGCTCAAGTTTGCCTCGATCTTCCAGGCCAGCAGGACCTCGCGCAACTTCCGGGTGACGGTTTTCTCGCGCGTCAGGAAGAAGTTGCGTGCTACCTGCATCGTAATCGTGCCTGCCCCCTGCTGGCTTCCCGAGGTGAGATTGGTCATGGCCGCGCGCGCAATACTTAAGTAGTCTACGCCGCCATGTTGGTAGAAACGCTCGTCTTCTGCGGCCAAAATGGCCTGTTTCATGACATCCGGGACCTCACGGATAGTGACCACGGCCCGCCGTTCCTCGCCAAATTCGCCCAGCAACTGGCCTTCCGCGGAGACGACGCGCAGCGGTATCTTCGGCTGGTAATCCGTCAGGACTTCGAGCGAGGGCAGCGTCGGCCAGAGCAGTGCCAGGACGAACGCCCCCAGGAGCGCCCCGACCACGGCCAGCCCTAGAACGACGGAACCCAGATAGAGAAGCCAGCGCGTTAGCACGTTGGAATAAAACTTGCGTCAGGACAACGGTTGTACAACAGGAAGCTGGCGAATGTGCAACATCTGTTGCGGAAACGGGGGAAACAAATTGACAAGGTTCATACTTGCTGCCAGAGTTTAATGTAAATTATCAGCATTCTTACCCAAAGAACGCCCTGGTTGCCGAAAGGCCTTCCACTGTGCTCGATATTTTCAAAACCAAGTCTCCGGCCATGATAGGAGTCGACATCGCGTCGACGTCGATCAAATTGGTCGAACTCACGCAAACCGGCAAGGGAACTTACCGGCTCGAACGGTATGCGATCGAGCCTTTGTCGAAGGACCTTGTCGCCGACGGCAACATCGCCAACCTGGACCAGGTCAGCGATGCCCTCAAGCGGGGCTGGAAGCGCCTCGGCAGCCGCAACCGCAATGTTGCCATGTCGCTGCCCGCTGCGATGGTCATCACCAAAAAGATCATCGTTCCCTCCGGCCAGAAGGAAGAGGAACTCGAGCTTACCGTCGAGGCCGAGGCCAACCAGTACATCCCCTTTGCGCTGGACGAGGTCAACCTCGATTTCCAGATTCTCGGTCCCGCGCCGAACAATCCCGACGAGGTCGAGGTCCTGATCGCCGCATCGCGCAAGGAAAAGGTAGAGGACCGCGTGGCCATCGCCGAGGCCGCCGGCCTGAAACCCCGGGTGATGGACGTCGAATCCTATGCCACGCAGGAAGTCTTCAGCCTGATCTCGCCGTCGTTGCCGGCGAACGGCCGCGACCAGAACATCGCGCTGGTTGATATCGGCGCCCATGTCACCCATTTCTACGTGTTACGCAACGGCCAATTCCTGTTTTCGCGGGACCAGGCCTTCGGCGGCAACCAGCTCACCCAGGACATCCAGCGCGCCTTCAACCTGTCGCCGGAAGAGGCCGAGTCCGCCAAAAAGAACCAAGGGCTGCCCGAAACGTACGACAACGACGTGCTGCAACCGTTCATGGAAACGCTGGCCCTCGAGATCACCCGGGCGCTGCAGTTCTTCTTCACGTCGACGTCGCATAACCAGGTCGACCAGATCGTGCTTGCGGGCGGGTGTGCCGCATTGCCGGGCATCGATGAGCTGGTCTCGAAGCGCGCCGGTGTCGCCACGGCCATCGCCAATCCGTTTGCCAGCATGCAGGCGAGCGACCGGATCCGACCGCGGCAGCTGGCGCAAGACGCGCCGATGCTGCTGATCGCCACCGGCCTCGCGCTCCGGAGTTTCGAATAATGGCCGGCGTCCGCATCAATCTGCTGCCCCACCGGGAGCAGAAGCGCCAGGCCCGCCAGCGCCAGTTCATCTCGCTTGCGCTGTCGCTGGCCGTGCTCGGCCTTGCGGTCGTAGCCCTGGTGC
>JBBQEY010000121.1:0-9772 GCA_038321425.1 Burkholderiales bacterium
GACGATCGGTTCCGATGCGTCGAGTCCGGTTTCCAGCTCTTCATCCATCGCCTCCGGCGACGGCCGCTCGATGGGTTCGGCGATGTCGCCCACATCGGTCTGCTCGCCGGCTTCAGCCACGGCGTTGCTGACCACGTGCGCAATGCGCTGCTCCGTGGTGCCGGCCGAGACGGAGAGTTCCTGATCATACCGCTGGCGTCGCTCGCCATCCGACAGGATGCGGCTCGCATGATTGATGAAGCGCAGGGCTTCCTCGACGTTGCCCTGGCCATCGCGCGTGCCCGCATAGTATTTGCGGATCAACCGGCGCAACGCGGCCCGCACGTCCTCGTCGGAGGACGTGGGCAGAATGCCCAGAGCTTCGTAAAGTGTGGCCTTCAAGCGATATGCATGCGCAAATGAAATGGATTATGCCGTTGGAATCTTGGGCGTAAAGCACCGTTTAGGCAAGAAAACGACAGCAAGAAGCGGGCCATGCACTTCCAATGTTCGTGCCAATGGCCATGACGCACCGCACGATCCACCCCCGTCGCCCATTGAAAACGGCCCCGAAGGGCCGTTTTTGCTGCCGGGCGCGTTCCCGGCCATGCCACTGCAACCGCAGCAATCAACCCTTGGCAGGGTCGCGGCGCTCCAGCTTCTCGCGGATCCGCGCCGACTTTCCCGAGCGCGAGCGAAGGTAGTAGAGCTTGGCGCGGCGGACATCGCCGCGGCGCTTGACCTCGATGGAGGCAAGCAACGGCGAATACGTCTGGAACGTACGCTCCACGCCTTCGCCGCTGGAAATCTTGCGGACGGTGAAGGAGGAATTGAGCCCGCGATTGCGTTTGGCGATCACGACACCCTCGTAGGCCTGTACCCGCTTGCGCTCGCCTTCGACCACGCTGACGCTGACGATGACGGTGTCGCCCGGCGCGAAGACCGGAATGGTCTTGTTGAGGCGCGCGATCTCTTCGTTTTCCAGCACTTCAATGATGTTCATGTTGGGGCTTCCTTCTGCTTCGCCCAGCGCAGGGACCAAGCCCTGATGGGCGCATTTTATGATGTGCGATCGGTGTGCCGCGCGTTGGCGGTGGCACCCGTCGACTCTTCTGCTGCCAACTTCTCCCGCTTGTACTGCGCGAGCAATCCTTGTTCTTCCCGGCTCAACGTCCGCGCGGACAGCAAGTCGGGCCGCCGTTCCCACGTCCGTCCCAGCGCCTGCATCAGGCGCCAGCTGCGAATGCGTTCATGGTGACCGGACAGCAGCACTTCCGGCACCGGCAACCCGGCGTAGTCCTCGGGCCGCGTGTAATGCGGGCAATCGAGGAGCCCGTCGGCAAACGAATCCTCGCGTGCCGACTGTTCGTCGTTCAGCGCCCCGGGCAGCAGGCGCACCATCGCATCGATCAGCATCAGCGCCGGCAACTCACCGCCCGACACCACGAAGTCACCGATGGCGATTTCCTCATCCACTTCCTGTTGCACGAGCCGCTCGTCGATGCCCTCGTAGCGTCCCGCCAGCAATACGTATCCTGCCTTTGCTTCCTGCGCCAGCGCCAGCACCCGTGCGTGCGTCAGTGGCCTACCCGCCGGCGACAGGTGCAGCACCCGGGGCGCCACCACGCCTTCACTGCGCTGCGCGGCCTTCGCGGCGGCGATCGCCTGCGCCAGCGGCGCGCCCAGCATGACCATGCCCGGTCCGCCGCCATAGGGCCGGTCGTCCACGGTCTTGTGGGCATCCGTAGTGTAGTCACGCGGATTCCACAGCCCGAGGCGCCACACCCCGCGCTCCTGCGCACGCCCCGTCACCCCCACGACAGCCGCATGCGCCACCATTTCGGGGAACAGCGTGACGACATCGATGCGCATCGCCTTCCTTTGCCGGTGTTCAGTACTCCGGCTGCCAATCGACGGTGATCCGCCTTGCCGCGCGATCGACGCTGTCGACGAGCGCATCGACAAACGGTATCAAGCGCTTGTGTACGGGATCAGCACCTGCATCGGCCACCCGCAACACCGGATGCGCGCCGAACTCGTCCACTGCTTCCACCGTGCCCAGCGCCACACCTTCGCGGTTGACCACGGCCAGGCCGATCAAGTCGGCCCAATACATTTCACCTTCTGGCGGCGCCGGCAATGCCTCGCGCGGAACGCCGATCTCGGCACCACTCCACAACGCCGCCACTTCGCGGTCGGGCATGCCCGTCAGGCATGCCAGCAACGTGGCGCCGTGTTGGCGGCCTTCGACCAACGTGTGCGGCATCCACGTACCTTCGCGCCGGCGCAGCCACCAAGCCTTGAATTCAAGCAACGTATCCGGCGACTGCGTCAGCGGGTGCACCTTGATCCAGCCCTTGATACCCCAGGGCGCGGCCACGCGCCCCATCACGACGATGTCGGGTGTACTCAGGCGGCTACTGCAGTTGCGGGCGCCGTGGGACGCGCCGAGCGCTTGACCAGGCCGGCGACGGTATCGGACAACTTGGCGCCACGCTCCTGCCAGAACACGATGCGGTCGACGGAGAGACGCAATGCCTCGTCCTTGGCCGTGGCGATCGGGTTGTAGAAGCCCACGCGCTCGATGAAGCGGCCGTCGCGGCGGCTGCGCGAATCGGCAACGACCACGTGGTAGAAGGGGCGCTTCTTGGCGCCGCCGCGTGCAAGACGAATAACTACCATGGTGTGGGCTTTCGAAATCTGTACGGGGAAAAGCCTTAGATTTTACAACGGGATGCGTTCGTCTGGCAATACCGGCCGGTAAGCGCATGCCCGATGGCCGTCGCGTTGGAGCGGACCGCGCGGTGGGCGCTGACTGGACTGACGGGCGCCGTCGACGCGCAGCCGCTCAACTTGGCCGGCCCTCGTACCGCTCGTCACGGCGCCGCGAGGCTATCCCCCTTGCCGAGCGCCGGGGGCAACCCTTAAATCATTGTTTCATATAAGAAATACTACCGCATTCCCGGCAACATCCCCTTCATGCCCCGCATCATCTTCTGCATGCCGCCCTTGGCGACCATCTTCATCATCTTCTGCGTTTGCTCGAACTGGGTCAGCAGCTGGTTCACTTCCTGGACGGTAACGCCAGCGCCTGCCGCAATCCGGCGCTTCCGCGACGCCTTCAAGATCTCGGGCTTCCCCCGCTCCTGCGCCGTCATCGAGTCGATGATGCCCACGATCCTGCCAATGCGGCGCTCGTCCACCGCCGCCCCTTGCGCGGCACGGGCAAGTTCCGCCGGCAGCTTGTCCACCAGCCCGGCGATACCCCCCATCTTCCGCATCTGGCCGATCTGCGCCTTGAAGTCGGTGAGGTCGAAACCCTTGCCCGACTTGACCTTCTTCGCGAGCTGCGCGGCTTCAGCGGTGTCGACATTTTTCTGCGCGTCTTCGAGCAGCGACAGCACGTCGCCCATGCCGAGGATGCGCGATGCCATGCGCTCCGGGTGGAACACCTCGAGGCCGGCGATCTTCTCGCCGGTTCCGACGAATTTGATCGGCGCGCCCGTGACCTGGCGCACCGAGAGCGCAGCGCCGCCGCGAGAATCACCGTCGAGCTTGGTCAGCACCACACCCGTCAGCGGCAATGCATCGCGGAAGGCACGCGCGGTGTTGACCGCATCCTGCCCCTGCATCGCATCGACGACGAACAAGGTTTCCACCGGTTTCACCGCGGCGTGCAGCGCGGCGATCTCCTGCATCATTGCCTCGTCCACCGCCAGGCGCCCCGCAGTGTCGACGATCAGCACGTCGACATAGTGCTTGCGCGCCCAGTCGAGCGCGGCCTCCACGATCGCGACGGGCGCCTGCCCCGCATCGGACGGGAAGAACTCCGCGCCCACCTGCGTGGCGAGTAACCGCAACTGCTCGATCGCGGCGGGCCGGTAGACGTCCGCCGAGACCAGCAGCACCTTCTTTTTGTACTGGTCCTGCATGAAGCGCGCGAGCTTGCCCACGGTGGTGGTCTTGCCGGCGCCCTGCAGGCCCGCCATCAGGAACACGGCCGGCGGTTGTGTCGCGAACGACAGTGGCACGGCCTGCGCGCCCATCAATGCAGTCAGTTCACGATGCACGACGCCAATCAGCGCCTGGCCGGGAGAGAGCGAACCCACGACCTCTTCGCCGACCGCCTTGTCCTTCACGGTCGCGATGAAATCGCGCACGACCGGGAGTGCGACGTCCGCATCGAGCAGCGCCAGGCGCACTTCACGCAGCGCATCCTGGATGTTGGCGTCGGTCAGCCGGGCCTGTCCGCGCAATTCCTTGACGACACGGGACAGGCGTTGAGTCAGATTTTCAAGCATCGGCGGGGGCGAATTCGAAGCAGATGAATGGGCAGCGATTGGCGTCCGGCGCGACGCGAACCATCGGGTACACTTGTTGTTGCGCAAGATGAACGGTATCCAGCGCCGTGCCTCGACTGCAACCTCATGATTCTACTTCATATCGTCGTCGCTTCCCTGTACGGGCTTGCCGCAATCCTGCGCATTTCCGGCGCCACGAGCCACCTGCGTATCCGCGTCGCGGCGGTTTCGATCGGACTGGCGCTGGTGTTGCATGCATGGACGCTCAAGCAGGCGGTGTTCACGCCCGAAGGTCTCGATCTCTCGTTCCTGCATGCGCTGTCGCTGGTGGCGTGGGTCACCGTGCTGGTGGCGGGCGTGTCGGGTGTGCTGGCCCGGTTACCGGCCGCCGGCAACGCGATTCTCGCCGTCGCCGCGCTGTGCGCATTGGCGCCGCTGGCGGGCGACGCCACGCACCGGTTTCCGTATGCCGGCGCGCCCTGGGCCACCGCGCATATCGCCGTGGCACTGGTCGCCTACGCGCTCTTCGTCGTGGCCACGCTGCATGCGCTGGTCCTGACCGGCCTCGACAAGCGGTTGCGCCGCGGCCTGCCCACTGACGAGGGCGGCGAGACGCTGCCGTTGCTGACGCTCGAGCGCTTCCTGTTCCGGCTGGTGGCCGCCGGCTTCGGGCTGCTGACGATGACGCTCGTCAGCGGCGCGCTCTTTTCCGAACAGATCTTCGGCAAGGCGATGGCGTTCAATCACAAGAACGTGTTTTCGCTGCTTGGCTGGAGCGCGTTCGCCATCCTGCTGTTCGGACGCTGGCGATACGGCTGGCGCGGCCGCCGCGCGCTCTACTGGATTGTTGCCGGCACCGCCCTGCTGGTGCTGGGTTACCTCGGCAGCAAGTTCGTGTCCGAGGTCCTGCTCGGCCGATGACAACCTTGCGGCCGCGCCGTGGTTGAGGTCACCACCGGTACGCTGGTGTTCGCGTTGGCGGTGCTGCTGATCGCATCAGGATTCTTCTCCATCGCCGAAACGGCGATGATGGCGTCGAACCGCTACCGGCTGAAGCATCGCGCGCAGCGGGGCAATCGTGGCGCGCGGCTTGCGCTCGGACTGCTTGCGCAAACCGACCGCCTGCTGGGCGTGATCCTGTTCGGTAACAACCTGATCAACGCCGGCGCCGCCACCTTGGCCGGCGTGATCACCGGCCGCATGCTGGGCGAAGGCGAACTCGCGCTCGCCGCCGGCACCGTCGCCGTCACGTTCCTGATCCTCGTGTTCTCGGAAATTACGCCGAAGGTAATCGGGGCGACGCATGCCGATCGCATCGCGCCCATGGCGGCGTTCGTGCTCACGCCATTGCTGCGCGTGCTGCAGCCCGTGGTCTGGTTCGTCAACCTGTTCGTCCAGGGGCTGCTGAAGCTGCTCCGCATCCAGCCGGCCCAGGAAGGCGCGACGCAATTGACGCAGGAGGAACTGCGTTCGCTGGTGCTCGAAGGCAGCCAGTACTTCCGCGGCAAGCACAAGACGATGCTGGCGAACCTGATGGACCTCGAAGCCATCACGGTCGAGGACGTGATGACGCCACGCAACCGCATCCATGCCCTCGACTTCGCGGAAAAGCCGGGGCTGCTGCGCCAGCAGCTCGCGACGTCGTATCACTCCCGGGTGCCTGTATTCGAGGAAACGCTCGACAACATCATCGGCGTACTGCCGCTGAAGGCGGTCGTCCACCTGCAGCTGCAAGCCGGCGAACTCGACACCGACCGCCTGCGCCCGTTGCTGCGCCCCCCCTACTTCATCCCCGCCGGCACCCCGCTGTTGACGCAGCTGACGCACTTCCAGACCGACCGGCAGCGTCTCGGCCTCGTTGTCGACGAGTATGGCGAGCTGCAGGGGCTGGTGACGATCGAGGACATCGTCGAGGAGATCATCGGCGAATTCACGACCCAGGCGCCCGGCGGCGCCGAAATCTACAGGCGCGAGCCCGACGGCAGCGTTGTTGTGGCCGGGATGAGCTTGCTGCGTACGCTGAACCGGCGGCTTGGCACCCAGTTTTCGCTGGATGGCCCCAAAACGCTTAACGGGCTCATCGTCGAACATCTGGGGGACATCCCGGATGCCGGACTTTCCTTCCGGCTCAATGGACAATTGCTGGAAATCCTGCAAACTCAGGATCGGGCGGTCAAAGTAGTCAAACTTCTCGTGCCGGTAGGCCGGGGCGTTCCGCCTTTACAAACCCCGGTCGAGCGGGCATCATCAACCAGTTAAGTTTTATGCGAATGGAATAGCAGGCAATTTGCCACTTTCGGCATGTTTTTTGCTTATCATTCGCCCGTACCCCCGTCTTTCGACCGCCCCGGACTCATAACGCCACGATGGCCACGCACGCCGCCACCCGCACGATCAGTGGACTTGCGCGCGCGCTCGCGCAAAACGGCCTGATGTCCGATTACGAGGCGGAAACGCTGCAATCGCAGGCGCAGGCCTCCGGCATATCGTTTGTCGAGCAGGTGCTGATCGGCAAGCGCATGACCGCGCATCAACTTGCGGTCTTCGCCTCCCGCGCGTTCGGCACGCCGCTCCTCGATCTCGCCAGCTTCGATGTCGACCAGATTCCCAAGGAATACGTCGACATCAAGATCGCGCAGTCCCGCCGCGTGCTGCCGCTCTTCAAGCGCAGCAACAAGCTCTTCGTTGCGATCTCCGACCCCGCGAACCTGCAGGCGCTGGAGGAGATGCGGTTCAAGACCAACCTGGTACCCGAGGCCATCGTCGTCGAGGACGACAAGTTGGGGCAAGCCATCGTCCGGATCATCGAGGCCACCGGCACCACGCTGAAGGACATGTCCAACCTCGAGGACATGGAAGTTGGTCTCGAGGACGGTGCCCCGGCGGTTTCGCTCGATGAAGACTCCGACATCGAAGACGCTCCGGTCGTCAAGTACCTGCAGAAGATTCTCACCGACGCCATCGCCGCCGGCGCCTCGGACGTTCATTTCGAGCCCTACGAGAAGTACTACCGGATTCGCTACCGCGTCGACGGCATCCTGGCGGAGATCGCGCAACCGCCGCTGGCCATCAAGGACAAGGTGGCCTCGCGCATCAAGGTGATCTCGCGCCTCGATATCTCGGAAAAGCGCATCCCGCAGGATGGGCGCATGAAGCTCGTGCTGTCGAAGAGCAAGTCGATCGATTTTCGTGTCTCGACATTACCCACGCTTTATGGCGAGAAGATCGTGATGCGGATTCTCGACTCCGCGGGCGTCAAGCTCGGCATCGAAGCGCTGGGCTACGAAGCCGACCAACAGGCATCGCTGCTGTTCGCCATCGGCCGGCCGTACGGCATGATCCTCGTCACCGGCCCCACGGGCAGCGGCAAGACGGTGTCGCTCTATACGTGCCTCAACATCCTGAACCAGCCCGGCGTGAACATCAGCACGGCGGAGGACCCGGCCGAAATCCAGCTGCCGGGCGTGAACCAGGTCAACGTCAACGACAAGGCCGGCCTCACGTTTGCCGCAGCGCTCAAGTCATTCCTGCGGCAGGATCCGGACATCATCATGGTCGGCGAAATCCGCGACCTCGAGACCGCCGACATCGCGATCAAGGCTGCGCAGACGGGCCACCTCGTGCTGTCGACGTTGCATACCAACGACGCGCCCACGACACTGACGCGGCTGCTCAACATGGGTGTTGCGCCATTCAACATCGCGTCGTCGGTCATCCTGATCACGGCGCAGCGCCTCGGCCGCCGGTTGTGCTCGAGCTGCAAGCAGCCGGAGGACATTCCGCCTGAGGCCCTGTTGCATGCAGGATTCTCGCCGGAAGATCTCGACGGTTCGTGGCAGCCGATGGGCCCGATCGGTTGCGACAAATGCAAGGGCACCGGCTACAAGGGCCGCGTCGGCATCTACCAGGTGATGCCAATCACCGACGACATGCGCCAGGTGATCATGCGCAACGGCAATGCGCTCGACATTGCAGTCCAGGCCCGCAAGGAAGGTGTCAGCGACCTGCGACAATCCGGCCTGCGCAAGGTCAAGACCGGCATGACCTCCCTCGAGGAAATCGAGGCGATCACCAACGAGTGACGGTCCACCCGTCGCCTAACGGAACCCTGCCATGGCCACCGCAACTGCAAATCGCCGCGACGTCAAGGAATACACCTTCCTGTGGGAAGGTGTGGACCGCAACAACCGACAGGTGCGTGGCGAGTCGAAGGCTGCCTCCGAAACGGTCGTCACGACCAACCTGCGACGGCAGGGCATCCGCATCGTCAAGATCCGCAAGCAGAGCTTCCGCGGCGGCCGCAAAGTCAACGAAAAGGACATCACCTTCTTCACGCGGCAACTTGCCACGATGCTGAAGGCCGGCGTGCCGCTGCTGCAATCCTTCGAGATCGTCGCTCGCGGGCACAGCAATGCGCGCTTTTCGCGGCTGATGATGGACATCAAGAGCAAGATCGAGGCGGGTTCGTCGATGGCACAGGCGTTTCGCGAGCACCCAGCACATTTCGACAACCTATATTGCAACCTGGTGGCCGCCGGCGAAGCGTCCGGCACGCTCGATGCCATCCTCGATCGCCTCGCCACGTACAAAGAAAAGATCCTCGCGATCAAGGGCAAGATCAAATCGGCGCTGTTCTATCCGATCTCGGTCATCGTTGTAGCCATTGTCGTCGTATGGATCATCATGGTGTGGGTGATCCCATCGTTCAAGCAGGTCTTCAGGAGTTTCGGCGCCGACCTGCCCGCCCCCACGCTGATCGTGATGGCGATATCGGAGTTCGTCGTGCAGTGGTGGTGGCTTGGCCTCCTCGTCATCATCGGCGTCGTTGTCGGCACTGGGGTGATGCTGCGCCGGTCGGCGGCGTTTCGCTACGGCTTCGACCGGATCATGCTGAAAGTCCCGATCATCGGGAATGTGCTCGAGAAAGCCACCATCGCGCGCTGGACCCGCACACTGCAAACCATGTTTGCCGCTGGGGTGCCACTAGTCGAATCGCTCGACGCCGTGGGTGGTGCCGCCGGCAATGCCGTCTACGCGGCGGCCACGAAAAAAATCCAGACCGAGGTCAGCACGGGCACCAGCCTCACCAATTCGATGGGCAATACAGGACTGTTTCCGACGATGGTGCTGCAGATGATCCAGATTGGCGAGGAGTCGGGTTCTCTCGACAACATGCTCGGCAAAGTGGCCGAGTATTTCGAACGCGAGGTCGACGAAGCCGTGGATGCATTGTCGAGCCTGCTCGAGCCGATCATCATCGTGTTCTTGGGCGTGGTGATCGGCGGCCTGGTGATTGCAATGTACCTGCCGATTTTCAAGCTTGGCGGCGTGGTCTGATCCCTAAAGCTTCAAGCGGATGCCCGTCATGTTCCTCGATCCGGTGGTCGCCACCGTGGTGGCCGCCGTGGTCGGGTTGTGTGTGGGCAGTTTTCTCAATGTCGTCATTCACCGGCTGCCGAAGATCCTTGATCGCGGCTGGCAGACGCAATGCG
>JBBQEY010000122.1:0-9719 GCA_038321425.1 Burkholderiales bacterium
GAAGCCGCGTGCCCCCATTGCCCATTCCACGATGTACGCCTCGTACGACCAAATTCACCGCGCCCCGCGCAATGCGATCTCCGTCCCGCTGATCTGGGTGGCGATCGTGCTGAGCCTGCTGGTGCATCTGGCGGCGCTGTACGAATTCTTTCCGAAAATGCTCCCGCTTTCGGTGGCGGGGCCCGACAAGCAGGGCGTCAGCCCGCTCGCGGTGATGCTGGCGGCGCCACCCGGACCGCGCCAGGCACCGCCGGCCGCGCAGGAGCCAACGCCACCACCACCCGTGGTGGCTCGTCCGCCCGCGCCGCGCCCGCCGCGACCCGCGCCGATGCTGGCACCCATGGTGCCCCCTACGCCCAATCCGGACGCGCTTCGCGTGCCGCCAGCGCCACCCGTGGCAGCGGTGCCGCCGGCGTCACCGCAGACCCGCCCCCCGGTCGAGGGCGACATGGCGGCGTACATCGCGGCGCGGCGCCGCGAACGTGGCGAGCCGGAACCCTCAGGTTCGCAGGGCGAGGCGCCGAATGCGCCCGCCGCCGACGACGAGAAGGCGCGGCGCGACCGGATCGTGGCGGAAAACATGGCGGCGGTGCGCACGCCGACCTTCGGCGGCGAACCCCGCAACGGCGGCGGCATGTTTCAACTGCGCCAGATCGGCCTTAACGATGCCCAGTTCACGTTCTTCGGCTGGAACACCGACACGAAGCGCCGGGTGAACCAACGCATCGACGTGCAGAAGGGCAACAATCCGGACATCCGTATCGCCGTCGTCCGCAAGATCATCTCGATCATCCGCGACCAGGAGAGCGACACGTTCCGCTGGCAGTCGTTGCGCCTCGGGCGCGACGTCAGCCTGTCCGCGCGTGCGGAGGATACGGCCGAACTCGAGGCCTTCATGATGCGCGAGTTCTTCGAGCTCGACCGGACACCGCGCTAGCGGCGCACGTCTTGCAACATCACTCCGGAATCGAGCCGAAGATATACACGGCCTCGGTGAGCGCCGACGGCTTGCCGAACCCGGCGAACCAGCGGTTGTAGATGTCGTTGATCTCGTCGCCGGAATAGATCTGCGACAGCGCCGTGTTGACGGCGAGCCGCAGTGCTGGTTCGCCGCGCGGCAGTACGAGTCCGTACGGTTCGAACGAAAGTTGCTCGTTTAGCAACGTCAGTCCCTTCGGGTCCTTGGCCTGCGTGACGGCACCGATCAGCAGCAGCGCGTCGCTGGCGAACCCGTCGACGGTGCCGGCCTCCAGCGCCACGATCGCTTCGCCGCTGGTCTTCACCGGGACGACGGTGGCGTTGATCTGCTGGCGCTTCAGCTGCGCGTTGAGCGCACGCTCGTTGCTGGTGCCACCGATGGCCGCGATGCGCTTGCCCTTGAAATCAGCCAGCGCACTGATCCCGGTGCCCGCCTTGGCCAGCATGCCGGTCGTCTCGAAGAAAATGAAGCTCGAGAAGTCGACGGTCCGCATGCGTGTCAGCGTCACCGTGGTGGCGCCGCACTCCATGTCGGCCTGACCCTTGCTGATGACGTCGAATCGCGTCTGCGTGGTGACCGGCACGTAGCGGATCTTCAAATCCTTCACGCCGGTCTGGCGTTCGATGGAAGCAACGACGCGTTTGCACAGGTCGACCGAATAGCCGCTGATCTCCTTGCTGTCGTTCACGAAGCTGAACGGCGCTGCATCGGTGCGGTGGGCGATCGTGATCGTCTTCGTGTCGACGATCTTCTTAAGACGGCCATCGAGCGCCTGCGCGCCGGCGGTGGCGGTGAGAATGAGGGGCAGCAACAACATCAGGGTCAGGCGAAGCATCGGGTGTTCCTTGAATGAGAGTGATCAGGGCGGCGCCACGATACCGGCAATGATTGGACGGGGCAACGCATGGCCCGGCCCGCGATGGCGGCAACCGGGCATCTCGCGTCAGCGGGGATAGCACGCGCCGAGCACGCGCAGGCCGTCGGCGCCGGTGACAGCAGGGAGATTCCCCGGTCTACCCGCCAGGGTCTCGCGCGCCAACCACGCGAAGGCCAGCGCCTCGACATGGTCGCTCGCCACACCCATCGTATCGGTCGTGGCTACCTGCATGGCCGGGCGCGCCGTCTGCAGCATCCGCAACAGCGTGCCATTGCGTGCGCCGCCACCTGCGACCAGCATCGTCGTGGCATCGGGCGCATGCGCGGCAATCGCCGCGGCGACTGCCAACGCGGTCAGCGCCGTCAGCGTGGCTTGCATGTCTTCCGCGCGACCGTGCCAGTGCATGGCGGCAAGCCGCTCGTCCAGCCACGCGGCGTTGAAGAGGTCGCGACCGGTGCTCTTCGGCGGCGGCAGCGCAAAGAATGGTTCTTCACTCAGCGTGCGCAACACAGCAGCATCGGGTGTGCCGGTGGCGGCCCACGCGCCGTTGGCGTCGAAGGGCGTGCGCTGATGCCTCGCGCACCACAGGTCGAGCAACACGTTACCCGGCCCGGTGTCGAAGCCGCGCACCTCACCGCCGCGCGGCAGGTCGGTGATGTTGGCGATGCCACCCAGGTTGACGATGACGCGATGCTCATCGGCACTGCCGAACAGGGCCGCATGAAATGCCGGCACCAGCGGCGCACCCTGTCCGCCGGCGGCAATGTCACGGCTGCGGAAGTCCGCGACCACCGTCATGCCCGCCTTCTCCACAACACGCGAGGGATTGTTGATCTGCCACGTCCAACCCTCCTCGGGCCGGTGCCGCACCGTCTGGCCATGCACGCCCGCGGCAATCACATCAGCGGCCATGACGCCGCCATCGCGGCACGCGGCGGAAAGGGCCGTCGAGTAAACATCGGCCAAGGCGTTCCCGGCGCGCGCCACGCGCACGAGTTCATCGGGGCCCGTGGTCTGCAGCGCCAGCAATTCGGCACGCAACGCCGGTTCGAACGGAAGATGCGCCGCGCCGCGCAGCGCGCAGAGCTTGCCGTCGGCGGGCGCGAAGTCGACGACCACGGCGTCGACGCCGTCGAGGCTGGTGCCGGACATCACGCCGGCGAAGAGTTGCGGCACGTGGGCCATGCGCCGCCTGCGGGCGTGCTACTCGGTGGACGCCAATGCCATCGCCGGGAGCGAGCGGGCAAGCGCCAGCGCATCCTGCGCCGGGCGCGTCGCGTCCTTGAAGGCCGCGAGACGCTCGGGCGTGATCGGTTGCGCGGCCGGCAGCGCGACATTGAGCGGATTGCGTGGTTGGTCCGCAACGCGGAACTCGTAGTGCAGGTGCGGGCCGGTGGCCCAGCCTGTCATGCCCACGTAGCCGATCGTCTCGCCCTGGCGCACCCGCGCGCCCTGCCGCATTTGCGGCGCGAAACGCGACATGTGGCCGTAGACCGTGGAGTACGCACCGTGATGCCGCAGGAACACCACGTTGCCGTAGCCGCCCTGCACGCCCGCGAAGGTAACGACGCCGTCGGCGGTGGCGCGGATGGGCGTGCCCGTTGGTGCGGCGTAGTCGACCCCCTTGTGCGCGCGCCACTTTTGCAGGATCGGATGGAAGCGTGCCAGCGAGAATCCCGACGTGATGCGCGAGAACTCCATCGGTGCGCGCAGGAAGGTGCCGCGCGTGCTGCGGCCGTCGGCGCTGTACCAGGCATCGATGCCATCGTCGTCGTGCCACAGGAAGGCGCGCAGCGTCGTGCCGCGATTGACGAACTCGGCGGCGAGGATGCGACCGGGGCCGATGGCCTCGCCATCGACGAAGCGCGTCTCGTAGAACACGGTGAAGCGATCGCCGCGGCGCATGTCGTGATAAAAGTCGATGTCGCCAGCGAACACTTCCGCCAGTGCCAGCGTGATCGCATCCGGAATGCCCGCAATGTCCGCCGCCGCGAACAGCGAGGTGCGGATCTCACCCGCACGCAGCGTAGTGCGAATCTCTTCCTTGGCCACGGTTTGCGTGGCGGCGAATTGCCCGTCCCGGCGTTCGATGGCCAGTTGCGCGCCGGCCAGCGTGCGTAACTTGAGGGCGATCAGTTCGCCGTTGGCGCCCGTGGCCACCTGCACCGGGCGGCCGGGTCGCAACTGATAGAGCGGCCGCGCGGTGGCGTCGGTGCGCAGGAATTGCATCGCTTCGGCATCGTCCACACCGGCGCGCGACAGCAACGCGCCGATCGTATCGCCCCGTTGCACGCGCTCTTCGCGCCAGTAAAGACCCGCAGTGTCGTTCTCGATATCGAAGGCCGGCACCGGCAGCGCGCGCAGGACGGTCCGCGTGGGTATCGTTTCGAGCGTGGTGTCGGGCGCCAGACCAAAGGCGGCCACGCCGGTGAAGCTCAACACCGCCAGTGCAGCCCACTGCCACGGCGCGAGCCAACGGCCGACGCGCGTCGGCAGCGACGGCGTCGGGGCAGGCGACGGGTGCGCTAAAATCGGAGATTCGCGCGGGGGCAACGGGGTATCCGGGATCGACATCGGTCGTGGATTCTATCAAATGTCCCGCATTTGAACCGACCCCGTCCTGCCCCCCCCCGGCCTGCCCCCCCCCGCCCTACCTCCACCTGCCGCCGCCCGCAACCCAGGACTTTGACGCCGTGACGATCGATGTAGCCCAGCAACTGGCCGTGTTCAAACATGGCGCCGACGAGCTTCTGGTCGAGAGTGAAGTTGCCGAAAAATTGAAGCGTGGCAAGCCGCTGCGGATCAAGCTCGGGCTCGATCCGACCGCACCGGACATCCACCTCGGGCACACGGTGGTGCTGAACAAGATGCGCCAGATGCAGGACCTGGGGCACCAGGTGATCTTCCTGATCGGCGATTTCACGTCGATGATCGGCGACCCGTCCGGGCGCAATGACATGCGCCCGCCGCTGTCGCGCGAACAGATCGAAGCCAACGCCAAGACCTATCACGCGCAGGCGTCGAAAGTGTTGGACCCCGAGCGTACCGAGATCCGGTACAACTCCGAGTGGAGCGAGCCGCTGGGTGCAGCAGGCATGATCAAGCTGGCTGCCAAGTACACGGTGGCGCGGATGCTCGAGCGTGACGATTTCTCGAAGCGCTTCCGCGGCAACCAGCCGATCGCCGTGCATGAGCTCCTGTATCCGCTGATGCAGGGCTACGACTCGGTTGCGCTGAAGTCCGATATCGAGCTGGGCGGCACCGACCAGAAGTTCAACCTGCTGGTGGGCCGTGAGCTGCAGAAAAACTACGGGCAGGAGCCCCAGTGCATCCTGACGATGCCGCTGCTGGTGGGGCTCGACGGCACCGAGAAAATGTCGAAGTCGAAGGGCAACTACATCGGCATCACCGAAAGCGCGACCGAGATGTTCGGCAAGCTGATGTCGATCTCGGATCTGCTGATGTGGCAATACTTCGAGCTGCTGTCGTTCCGCTCGATGGACGAGATCGCGGCGCTTAAACGTGAATGCGATGGTGCCCGCAACCCGCGGGACGCCAAGGTGATGCTGGCCAAGGAAATCGTCGCGCGCTTCCATTCGGCGGCGGATGCGGATGCCGCGCTGGCAGAGTTCGAGTCGCGTTTTCGCGAAGGGGCAATGCCGGAGGATATGCGCGAAGTGACACTGATCGCAGGAGTGGCGCTGAGCGGTGCCCGTGCGCAAGCGACCGCGGGAATTCCGATTGCGCAACTCGCGAAGCAGGCCGGCATCGTCGACTCGACGTCCGAGGCACTGCGCCTCATCGCACAGCGTGGCATCAAGCTGGATGGCGATGTCGTGATGGACAAGGCGCTGGTGGTCCCGGCCGGACGCACCGTGGTGCTGCAGGCCGGCAAGCGCAAGTTCGTGCGCGTGACGGTGAAATAATTGCGGGCATCGCGCGTTGCGGATGTAGGCGAGGCTTCAGCCTCGCGAGGCGCTGCGCGAGGCTGAAGCCTCGCCTACAGTCGCACCTACAGTCGCACCTACAGCCATACCCACGAACTCCCGTTACGCGGATATCCCCGGATTGCCTTCCATGCCGACGATCACCGGCAGGTTCAACTTGCGCGGCGGAATGGTCTTCTGCGCGCGCAAGTACCGCGCGACCAGATCCCAGATGGGTTCACCGCCAGCCGCCCGCGCGTCCTCCGACACCGGAGCCCAGCCGGCCACCTTGTAGGTCCTGTCGGCGTCGAGCGCCACGCCTTTCAATTCCATCCGCGTGATGCGCGAACCCGCCGCGGCCTTGGGGTCGATCGTGTACTGCAAGCCACCGACGCGCACCATGTCGCCACCCTGCTGGTAGTACGGGTCAGGATTGAAGAGATTGTCGGCCACATCCTCGAGAATGATCTTGATGGTGGCGCCGGTGAGATCGTTGCGCGTGACGTACGGATACGTGATGGCCGTCTGGTCCATCAGGTGCTCCATCCGGATGGCCTGCCCCGGCAACAACGTGGTGCCCCAGCGGAACCCGGGCGAGAACGCGATCTGCGCGTCCTTTTCGGCCAGCAGTGCCTCGAGGATCAGTTGGTCCGAGGTCCCATTGAAATTGCCGCGCCGGTAGAGCAGGCCTTCGGTGGTCGCGAGTTTCTCGCCGAGCTTCGCCTCGTAGGGCGCGCGCACGCGCTTGATCAACGCATCCATCGCGGCGTCGGGCGGCAGCAGTGCGCTGAACACCGGCAGCAAGCGATAGCGGAAGTCGGCGACCTTGCCGTCCTTCACGTCGAGGTCGAGCACCGCCAAGAACTTGCCGTTGCTGCCGGCATTGGTGACGATGGTCTTGCCGGTGCGGTTCGCCACGATCGTGGGCTGTGGTACGCCATCGTGTGTGTGGCCCCCCAGGATGGCGTCGATGCCGGTGACGCGGGAAGCCAGCTTCAGGTCGACGTCCATGCCATTGTGCGACAGCAGCACGACCGCCTGCGCGCCCGCCACGCGCGCCTCGTCGACGGCCTTCTGCATCGTCTCTTCCTGGATGCCGAAGGTCCAGTCGGCCACAAAGTAGCGCGGGTTGGCGATGGGCGTGTACGGAAAGGCCTGGCCCAGGATAGCCACCGGCACGCCGTTGATCGTGCGCAACGTGAACGGCTTGAACACCGGGTCGCTGAAGTCTGCGGTCCGCACGTTCTGCGCAACGAACTCCACCTTGCCGGCGAAATCCTTCGCGACCACTTCCTTGACGCGGTCGGCGCCGAGCGTGAACTCCCAGTGACCGGTCATGATGTCCACGCCCAACTGCTTCTGCGCGTCAATCATGTCCTGGCCGCGTGTCCACAGCGCGGTGCCCGAGCCCTGCCAGGTATCCCCGCCGTCGAGCAGCAAGGCGTTCGGACGCGAGGCTTTCAGCTGCTTGACCAGTGCGGCGAGATGCGCAAAGCCGCCCATCGCGCCGAAGTTGCGCGCGGCACGCGTGAAATCGAGATAGGTAAACGCATGCGCAGGACGCGTGCCGGGTGCGATGCCGAAGTGCTTCAGCAACGCCTCGCCGACGATGTGCGGCGGCTGCCCCCACGCCGCGCCGATGCCGAGATTGACGTTGGGCTCGCGGTAATGGATGGGCTTCAGCTGCGCGTGGCAGTCGGTGAAATGCAGCAGGCTGACGTTGCCGAAGGGCGCGACACCGGCATAGAAGCCGGCATCGCCGCGGCGCGCAGCCGCGTCGGCATCCGCCACCGGCAACCCTGCGGCCGCCGCGGCCGCGATGCCCTGCAGAAACTCGCGGCGATTCATTGGCGCACGTGCGCCGTGTTCACTTGTTGACCGGCGAGTTCGGGTCCATCAGCAGCGCGGTGACGTCCTTCACCTGAGCCTCGCTGAGGATCTTGCTGTGCCCGAAGCGCGGCATGTTGGAGCAAGCGCTATACGCCTCAGCGTTCCAGATCTTGCCGTAGGCATATTTCTGGATGTCTGCGCCGTAACCCCGCAGCTTGCCGAACTGATATAGCGTCGGACCGATGGTGCCGTAGGAAACTTCCTGCGGTGAAATCTGATGACAGGCATAACAATTGGCGCCGACCGGGCCCTTGGGATTGTCGGAGAACTGCATGCCGCGCCCCTCTTGCGCAATCTTCTCGCCGTTCTGCCAGCTGCCCATGTACTTGCCATCGGCGGGCCACTTGATCGTCTCAAAATTGATCTTCTCGACGCGATCGGTGACATCCTTGCCCGGCACCTTGCCGGCGTAGGTGGTGCACGTCTTCTGGGTTTCGTCCTGATCGAGGCGATCGAGCCCGGCCTGGCCGCGCGCAGCAAAAGAGGCCTTCATCACCTGCACAGCCCGCGCGTTGATGTCGGCATCAGACGGCGGGCTGGCACAGCCATTGAGCAGCAGGGCCGTGCCTGCGACCATCGTTGCGGCGGTGAGTATTTTTGTCGTGTCCATGGGATCAGCGCTTGATGGCGGGCGCGTCAAACGCGGCACCGTTGGCATTGCGGGCAAGGAACATCGTCAGCGCGATGGACCCGTCGGAGGCGAACTCCAGCGCCGGGAAGCGCTGCTGCCGGAAACAGTCGAATAGCCGCCACTGGAACGTGCGCAATTCGCCCTGCGACACGCGATACGCGGGCCATGTCGTGTAGGCCAGTTGTGCGCCGGGCTTCTCCGTCAGGTTGGGCAGGTCCTGCAGCCGGATACGCTTGCCGCTCTCGCCGTGACAGGTGGCGCACGAAAAATCATGCGACCCGCCACGGAAGAAGAACATCCGCTCGCCGATGCGATAGGCATCCTGTTCCTTCGGGTGCGACGCGGCGACATTCATCTTGATGCCACGCGACTCCGAGGTGACGTAGGCCACCACCGCCTCGATGTCGGATTTCCGTTCGTTGCCATTGCCGAAGGGATTCTTCTTGGCGTCGGCCAGCGTGTATCCCTGCTGCGTGACCATGCAATGCACGAGGCGCGTTTCAAGATCCATCACGCGGTCGGCATCGGGGAAGTAGCGCGGCAGTTGCGCGTAGGCGCCCTTGACCACGCCGGCACCCAGGCCCAGATCGCACTTTTCGAACGACACCTTGGCCGGGCCGCGCGCGGTCTTCCAGATGCCTTCGCCACGGGCTTCCCACAACTCCGCGGGGTTGCCGTCCTGTAGCGCCGCGCGGTACTTGGCGATCTCGTCAACGGTGTTCGTCTGCGCGAACGCGACACCGGCGACGGCCAGGGCGGCAATGACAACGACCTTCGACCTCACGCAATCACCGCTTCGTCGGTGCGCTTGTCACCGCGACTGTCGACCCAGGTGATCTGGACCTTGTCGCCCTTGGCGCCGCCCTTGAACTTGAACGACAGGAACGGATTCTTCGACACCGCCGGACCCCATTGCGCGGTCAGCACTGTCTTGCCGTTGTGCGTGGCGGTGACGTTCTGGATATGCCACGCGGGAATAACCTTGCCTGCCGCATCCTTGCGCTGGCCGGTTTCCATTTCGTGGCTCATGAGCACCCGGACCTCGGTGGTGTCACCGGTCACATTGGCGCGAATTCGCATCGGATCTGCCATGTTCTCTCTCCTGTTGTTGCGCTTGCGGCGTCAACCGCCGCAGCCGCCCAGCGTGACTTTGATTTCCTTCGTAGCGACGTAGTACTTGCCGTCGGCCTTGACCAATGCGTAGACGTTGGAACTCTGGCCCATCTTCATGCGTGTCGAGATCGCGGGCTCCGTGCCGGCCGGGATCTCGAAGATCGCGACCAGCATGTTCGGATTCTTCTCGACCAGGATCGCGATGGCCTCGGTCTTGGGAATGGCACTGGCAACGCCGATCGGCACGACGGCGCCGTTCTCGGCGATGTCCGGCGTCTGCACAAACGTGATGTCCTTGCTTTG
>JBBQEY010000123.1:0-9608 GCA_038321425.1 Burkholderiales bacterium
CGACCTGTACCTGCTGGGACATCCGCTGATCGGGCAGTACACCGCGTACAAGTCGGGCCACGCGATCAACAACCAGCTCGCGCGCGCTCTGCTGTCGAAGCCCGATGCGTTCGAGATCATCACGTTCACCGACGCCTCGACTGTGCCCTCGGCGTTCCACGACTGGTCGATGACGCCCGCGTGATGCGGGCACGGCTCGTACCCGCCGGCGCCGGGGACTCCTGACATGGTGCTCGTTCGGTTGCTGCTGTTCTTTGCGCTGGCGACGATCGTCGTTTCCGCGATCCTGTATCTCTTCAAGAGGGATCGTCGCTACCTGAGCTTCATCGGGCAGGTGATCAAGTACACGATCCTGCTGATGACAGGTGTGCTGGTCTTTTTCCTGTTCGAGCGCCTGGTTTTGATGGGCTGACGCTGTCTACGTCGGCTATTTGCCTTTAATTCCTCGCAACAGCGCGAATCGACGACCTAACCTCCACGCCGCATCAAGCGCTCCACTGCGGTACGAAGCGGTCCGGGCGGCAATGCCTGCGCCAATTGTCCCAAAGGTGCTTTGTTGACCCTATCCCGTTGAATTTTATCGATTTTCCCGGGTTCTGCGTCTGCGCCCCTGACTTGCACCCGTACCCGTAATTCAGTAAAGTCCCAACCTTCGCGCCGCAAGCTGGCCAAGACATCCGGCGTACGCTGGCGAACTACCGCCGCAATCGCGCCGGCCGATACGGCCAGTTCCAGCGTTGCAGTCGTCGT
Source organism: Burkholderiales bacterium (assembly GCA_038321425.1). Taxonomy (GTDB): domain Bacteria; phylum Pseudomonadota; class Gammaproteobacteria; order Burkholderiales; family Casimicrobiaceae; genus VBCG01. The sequence continues at coordinate 751 of JBBQEY010000123.1, forward strand.
CTCCGCAGCCCTGACCCGGTCGGCGAAGGCGCGCGGCAGGCTTCGGCGCACGGCAGCAGTCACCCGGGCTTCACGTTCGGACCGTTCGTACCACGCGGCGATTCGCGTGTCCGCGGCAAGCACGCGTGACAGCGATTGCATGGGAACGGGTCGGGCCACGATGTCTTCGCATTCGAATCAAGCGCCCGTCGGGGCAGAAGCGTGGAGGTTACAGGATTGAACATCATTCTGGTCGCGGGCGCCAATGCGCGCGCTCGCACGATCACGCTGGACTGGCGGCACTGGAGCATCGGCGGCGCGGCGCTGCTGGTCGTGTTCCTTGTTTTCACGTTCGCATTCAATTTCGTCACGCTGAAATGGGCCGCGGCGGCACAACATCCATGGCTTCAGCGCATCGTGCTCGCCGACCAGCGCGAAGAGGCGGCGCGTACCCACGAACGCGTGCAGGTCCATCTCAACACGATGGCCATGCGCTTGGGCGAGTTGCAGGCGCAGATGCTGAAGCTCGACGGTCTGGGTGAGCGTCTCGCGAAGACTGCGGGATTGAAGCCCCAGGAACTGCCGTCCTTGCAGCCCGGCGTGGTCCCCGGCCGTGGCGGCGCCATGTCATCCGCGCCCTCGCGCGACTTGTCCGTGCAGGAATTCGCCGACCTGGTGGGCAGCCTGGCGCGCCAGATGGATGCGCGGTCCGATCAACTGTCGGTGCTCGAGGCGCTGCTGGTTCACGACTCGGCCAACCGCAAGTTCCTGCCCACGCTGTACCCGATCCTCGATGGCTGGTATTCGTCCAACTTCGGCTACCGGATCGACCCCTTCAATGGCCAGCAATCGATGCATGACGGCATCGATTTCCCGGCCGAGGCGGGAACGCCCATCGTGGCTGCCGCCAGTGGCAAGGTCATCTATGCCGAGTGGCATACCCAATATGGTAAAATGCTGGAAATTGATCATGGCAACGGACTTGTGTCGCGTTATGCACACGCCTCGAGCCTGCTGGTCAGGGAAGGCGATCTCGTCGTGCGTGGCCAGCGTGTCGCGAATGTCGGGTCTACGGGACGGTCCACCGGTCCGCACCTGCACTTCGAAGTCCGGCTAAACGGCATCCCGCAGAATCCGGCGCGCTTCCTCCAGACCGCCAATCTCAACTGACACTGATCCGGAACGCGCGAGAGCTGGGGTGAGGTGCGATCCTCACCCCTTGTTTTTTGCCGATCCGGCGTCACGTACCCGAGTCCTGTCGCCCAGCTCATGATCTCCAACATCCTTACCCGCATCTTCGGCAGCCGCAACGAGCGCTTGCTGAAGCAGTACGCCCAAGCCGTCCGGCAGATCAATGGCCTCGAGCCCGCAATGGTCGCGTTGTCCGACGACGAGATGCGCGGCAAAACGGCCATCCTGAAAGGCCGTATCGCCGCCGGTGAGACCCCCGACGCCGTGCTGCCCGAAGCCTTCGCCGTAGTCCGCGAGGCCGGCAAGCGCGTGCTGCAGATGCGCCACTTCGACGTTCAACTGATCGGCGGCATGGCGCTGCACAACGGCAAGATCGCCGAAATGCGCACCGGCGAAGGCAAGACGCTGGTCGCAACACTCCCCGCCTATCTCAATGCACTGTCCGGCAAGGGCGTGCACGTCGTCACCGTCAACGATTACCTGGCGCAGCGCGACGCCGACTGGATGGGCCGCATCTACAAGTACCTCGGGCTCACGGTGGGGGTGAACCTGTCGCAGATGCAGCACGACGCGAAGCAGATCGCGTACGCCGCCGACATCACTTACGGCACCAACAACGAATTCGGCTTCGATTACCTGCGCGACAACATGGTGTTCGCGCCGTCCGAGCGCGTGCAGCGCAGCCTCGACTACGCGATCGTCGACGAAGTCGACTCGATCCTGATCGACGAGGCGCGCACGCCGCTCATCATTTCGGGGCAGGCCGACGACAACGTCGAGATGTACTACCGGCTGAACGAGCTCGCACCGCAGTTGAAGCGGCAGGCTGAGGAAAAGGGCCCTGGCGACTTCTGGGTCGACGAGAAGCAGCACCAGGTATTGTTGTCCGAAGTCGGCCACGAGCGCGCCGAGGCCATCATGGGCCAGGCGGGGCTCATCCCGGCAGGTTCGGGACTCTACGACACGCAGAACATCTCGCTGATGCATCACCTGATGGCGGCGCTGCGTGCGCATTCGCTCTATCACCGCGACCAGCATTACGTCGTTCAAAACGGTGAGGTGGTGATCGTCGACGAGTTCACCGGACGCCTGATGTCCGGCCGGCGCTGGTCCGACGGCCTGCACCAGGCGGTGGAGGCCAAGGAAGGCGTGCCCATCCAGCGCGAGAACCAGACGCTGGCATCGATCACCTTCCAAAATTATTTCCGCATGTACGGCAAGCTGGCCGGCATGACGGGCACGGCCGACACCGAGGCCTTCGAGTTCCAGCAGATCTATTCGCTGGAGACCATTGTCATCCCTACGCACATGGCGATGGTGCGCAAGGATGCCAACGACCTCGTGTTCCGCACGTTCCAGGAAAAAGTCGACGCGATCCTGGCCGACATCAAGGACTGCCACGAGCGCGGGCAGCCGGTGTTGGTGGGTACCACGTCCATCGAGAATTCCGAGATGCTGTCGAAGTACCTCGAAAAGGAAAAGCTGTCGCACGAGGTGCTGAACGCGAAACAGCACGCGCGCGAAGCCGAGATCGTGGCGCAGGCCGGCAAGTCGAGCGCGATCATGATCGCCACCAACATGGCGGGTCGCGGCACGGACATCGTGCTGGGCGGCATGCTCGAGCCGCTGATCTTGAAGATCCGCGACGATGAATCATTGCAGCCCGCCGAAAAGGAGCGCGAGATTTCGAAGATGCGCGCCGAATGGCAGGTGCGGCACGATAATGTGGTCAAGGCCGGTGGCCTCCATATCATCGGCACCGAGCGCCACGAGTCGCGGCGCATCGACAACCAGCTGCGCGGCCGGGCAGGCCGCCAGGGAGACCCCGGCTCGTCGCGCTTTTATTTGTCGCTCGAGGATCCGCTGCTGCGCATCTTCGGCGGTGAGCGTCTCGGTGTGATCATGCAGAAGCTGAAGATGCCCGACGGCGAGCCCATCGAGCATCCGATCGTCAATCGGTCCATCGCCAAGGCGCAGAACCGCGTGGAGTCGCGCAACTTCGACATCCGCAAGCAATTGCTGGAATACGACGACGTGGCCAACGACCAGCGCCGCGTCATCTACCAGCAGCGCAATGAGTTACTCGAGGGTGATGACGTTGCCGACACCGTTCGCAACATGATCCGTGGCCAGATCGAGGACACGGTCAAGCTCTATGTCCCGCCCGACTCGGTCGAGGAGCAATGGGACGTGCCGGGGCTCGAGACCACGCTGGCGGCGGATTACCAGATCACGGCTCCCATCGCGACGTGGATGCACGACGATGCCAACCTGAACGACGAGACGCTGCGGGACCGAGTGGTCGAGATGGCGGCCAAGTCGTGGAGCGACCGCGAGGTCAGTGTCGGGCCTGAGCTCATGCGCCAGTTCGAGCGCAACCTGATGCTGCAGACGGTCGATCATCACTGGCGCGATCACCTTGCCTCGCTCGACCACCTGCGACAGGGCATCCATCTGCGCGGCTATGCGCAGAAAAACCCGAAGCAGGAATACAAACGCGAGGCCTTCGAGTTGTTCTCGGAGATGCTCGACCGAGTCAAGCAGGATGTGGTGAAGGTGGTGCTGACGGTCAACGTCCGCGGCGAGGCGGACGTCCGCGCCGTCGAGGAGGCCGAGGCCGTCACCAACGTCAAATACCAGCACGCCGACTACGAGGAGGCGCTGGCCGCCACCGCCGCGGACGGTGACGTCGCCATCGCGCCGCCGCCGCCGTTCACGCGTGCCGGCGAAAAAGTCGGCCGCAACGACCTGTGCCCGTGCGGCTCGGGCAAGAAGTACAAGCACTGCCACGGCCGGATCTGACGCATCCCGCACCAACGACAGGTCGCGCCGATGCCCGTTCTGTACACGCCTCCCACGGCCGACAAGCTGCGCGCCGTCCCGGGCATCCGTCTTGGCACCGCTGCGGCGAAGATCAAGTCGTGGGCGCGCGACGATGTGGTGCTCATTCTCGCTGATCCCGGCACCGTAGCGGCTGGCGTGTTCACGCGCAACCGCTTTTGCGCCGCGCCGGTGATCGTGTGCCGCGAACATCTGCAGCGCCAACACGCCTCGGGCGCGGCCTTCCGTGCGCTGCTGATCAATGCAGGCAACGCCAATGCCGGCACCGGCGATTCGGGGCTCGCGGATGCGCGCGCCGAATGCATCGCCGTGGCGCGTATGCTCGATTGCGCGCCGGAGGAAGTGCTGCCGTATTCCACCGGTGTGATCATGGAGCCGCTACCTCTCGATCGCATCATCGCCGGGTTGCCTGCGGCACACGCTGCGGCACGCGCCGATGGCTGGTTCGCCGCGGCCAATGCCATCATGACCACCGATACGGTGCCGAAGGGCGCGTCACGGCAAGTGACGATCGACGGCGTCGTGGTGACCGTCACTGGCATCGCGAAAGGTGCCGGCATGATTCACCCGGACATGGCGACGATGCTGTCGTTCATGGCCACGGACGCACCGGTCGACCCCCCTTTGCTCGCGCAGATCGTCCGCGAAGTGGCCGATGTCTCCTTCAATGGCGCGACCGTCGACGGCGATACGTCCACCAACGACAGTTTCGTGCTGGCCGCCACCGGCCGTGCCGCGTTGGCGCCGTTGCACGACCCGGCGGATCCGCGCGTAGCCCTGCTGCGCGGTGCGATCGAGGCCTGCGCCGTCGAACTGGCGCAAGCCATCGTCCGCGATGGCGAAGGCGCCACCAAGTTCATCTCGATTCGCGTCGATGGCGGCCGCGACGTCGAGGAGTGCAAGCGCATCGCGTTCGGCATCGCGCATTCACCGCTCGTGAAGACGGCGTTCTTCGCGTCTGACCCCAACCTCGGCCGGATCGTGTGTGCGATCGGCAACACCGCCGCCCCGGATCTCGATCCCGCCGGCGTGTCGTTCTGGCTCGACGATGTGCTGGTCGTCGACCGTGGCGGCCGGTCGACGCGCTACCGCGAGGAAGACGGCAAGCGCGTGATGCAGCAACAGGAGATCGGCATTCGCGTCGCGCTGTCGCGGGGCCCGGCGGCTGCCACGGTGTGGACCTGCGACTTCTCGCACGACTACGTCACGATCAATGCCGACTACCGGTCCTGACGCCACGGCCGCGCTGGCCGCGCTGATTGCGCGCGCCGATGCGCTGCTGGCCCGCGTCGAGGCCACGTTCCCGCCGGTCACGGCCGAGCCCGACTGGAAGCACGTCACTGCGGCGCGTTGGCGCAAGCGCTCCGGCCGAGGCTGGCTGCAGGCGGTGGCGCATCCGCACCTCATCCGCGGCAGCGATCTCGTCGCCGTCGATGCGCAGAAGCAGATCGTCGATCGCAATACGCGGCAGTTCGTCGCCGGTGCTCCGGCCAACAACGTGCTGCTGACCGGCGCGCGCGGCACCGGCAAGTCGTCGCTGGTGAAGGCGATGCTGGCCAAGTACGCGGCGAAGGGCTTGCGCCTCATCGAGGTGGACAAGGAAGACCTGACCGACCTCCCCGACATCACCGATCGCCTAGTGGGCCTTCCGCAGCACTTCATCATCTTCTGCGACGACCTCACGTTCGACGCGGGCGAGGCAGGATACAAGGCACTCAAGGTGGTGCTCGATGGCTCGATCACCTCCGGCGCACAGAATGTCCTGATCTACGCGACGTCCAACCGCCGGCACCTGCTGCCCGAGTACTACATCGAGAACCTCGAGACCAAGCACGTCGGCGAGGAGGTGCATCCCGGCGAATCGGTCGAGGAGAAGATATCGCTCTCCGAGCGCTTCGGGCTGTGGGTGTCCTTCTACCCGTTCACGCAGGACGATTACCTTGCCGCCGTTCGCGGTTGGCTCGCGCACTTCGGCGTGAAGCCGGCAGGCAATGCGCGCGACGACGAACTCCGCACGCGCGATGCATTGCAGTGGGCGCTGCAACGCGGATCGCGCAGCGGCCGGGTCGCCTGGCAGTTCGCACGCGATGTGGCCGGCGCGGAGGCGACGACGTCACGGCGCAGGTGAGGGCACCTCCGGTTCGCGTGGCGGCCGCGGTGTTGCTGCGGCCCGATGGCCAGGTCCTGCTGGCGCAACGGCCACCCGGCAAGGCCTATGCAGGTTACTGGGAGTTTCCCGGCGGCAAGCTGGAAGCCGGCGAGTCGCCGCATGCGGCGCTGATCCGCGAACTGCGCGAGGAACTCGGCGTCGTCGTGCACCGCGCGGCGCCGTGGCTGGTGCAGGAATTCGTCTATCCGCATACGCACGTCGAGCTGCATTTCTTTCGCGTGTTCGAGTGGAGCGGCGAACTCTTCGGTCACGACGGACAGGCCTTCGCCTGGCAGACACCAGGGGCGTGGGACGTGGCGCCGCTGCTGCCGGCCAATACGCGCATCCTTTCGGCGCTGGCACTGCCCGACACCTATGCGATATCCAATGCGGCGCTGATCGGCGAGGATGCGCTGGTCGCGCGCGCGCACGCTGCGTTCGCCGCGGGACTGCGCCTGTTGCAGCTGCGCGATCGGGAGCTGCCGTCAGAGCGGCGCATGGACCTGGCCGCGCGACTGGTTCCACTGGCGCGCGGGTTCGGCGCGAACCTGATCTGGAACGGCACGGCGGACGAGGCGCGGGCCGCGGGCTGCGCCGGCGTGCACTGGACCGCGGCACGGTTGCTGAAGGCTTCGGCGCGCCCGCAGGATCTGCTGGTCGGTGCGTCGTGTCACAACGCCGCCGAGTTGGCGCACGCCGGGGAGCTGGGTCTCGACTTTGCGGTACTTGGTCCAGTCGCGCGCACGCCTTCGCATCCCCGGGCGCCGGTGCTGGGCTGGAATGGCTTCAGCGCAATCGCCGCGGATACACGACTGCCGGTCTACGCGCTGGGCGGTCTTGGCCGCGACGATCTGGCAACAGCCATCGGCCATGGTGCGCAGGGCGTGGCCCTGATGCGCAGTGCGTGGGGCGCCTGAAAGCGCATCGACTCAGTCGTCGCGCCCGCGCTCGACCGGTGTTTCTCCGGGTTGCAACGCTTCGTCGTCCGGCTCCACGGCCGCGATCCGGTAGCGCTCATCGGCCCACGCGCCAAGATCGACCAGCTTGCAGCGCTGCGAGCAGAAGGGCCGGAACGGCGACCCTGGACCCCACGTCACGGGAAGCCCGCAGGTGGGACAGCTGACGACTTGAGGCGCGACCACGACCGGGTGGACTAAAGGTTGCAGAACATCAGGTCAAACTCGACATCGCGATCGAATACCGTGCCGCGATCGAGGCCGGAGACACCCAGGAAGCGGATGTTGAGCGCGTACTTGTTGGCGCTGATTTCCGGCACGCACGAATGTTCCTTCGCGACGGAGAGGCGGAGCAACTGGGCGACCTTGGTCGTGGTCAGCATCAACTGGAAGACACCGCGATGCGCGACGTGGCGGCTGGCGCGCCCGTTGTCGCGCAACAGCTTCAGCACGATCGCCGATCCGGCGCGGATCGGCGCGAAGGGCTCGATCCACGCTTTGAGATCGTTGCGCCTTGCGCCGGGGTCCTGGTGCAGCCACCAGTGGTAGGCCGGCAGGTCGAACTCGCAGACGCCGCCCGGGATGGCAGTGCGCTGCTTGATGGCCATCAGCCATTCGTTTTCCCGCAGATGGGCGCCCACCTTGCCGGCCTGTCCAAGGAGCTGGACATTCACGCCGTCGATCTGCGCCAGCAGCGTTTCCAGCATCTGCTGGTCGATCTGCGGATTGTTCCTGAGCGGCCCCAGCATCTGCTTCTGGCGCTCGAGCTCCTGCAGCAGGTCGGTCTTCAAGTCCGCGCGCGCCGCGACGTCGGCGATTTCGAACAGCGCAAGCAATGCCGCGTGATGATCGGGCGCGGCATCCTGCCCCGCGAAATAACCGACGCGGCCGAACAGGTCTTCGAGGCGCATCAATGTGCGCACCCGTTCGTTCAGCGGATGTTCGTAACGGATCACTTCGGGCCGGCCTTGCGCGAGTCTTCGCCATTCTCCGGGGAACTGCGCGCGGGTTCAAGCGTATCGTGCGCTCGCGCCGCAATCCGGTACGTCGCATCGAGTTTGCGCACTTGCGCATGCAGCGCCACCAAGGTCCCGGCATTGTCGATCATGTCGTGCGCCTGCGCGAGCCGCTCGTCACGCGGGAGCTGTGTTGCCATGATCGCGCGAACGGCATCCGCGGACATGGCGCTGCGAGCCATGACCCGCTGCACCTGGATATCTTCCGGGCAATCGACGACCAGGACGCGGGCGATGCGCGGCAGCAGCGTCCCGCGTTCCAGCAGCAACGGGACGCTGAGGATCCCGTACGGACCGGTCCAGCGGGCCATCGTGGCATTCAGGTTCGCATGGATCAGTGGATGCAGCAGCGCCTCCAGCTGCCGGCGCTTCGACGGATCGGCGAAGACCGTCTCCCGCAGCCACTGCCGGTCCAACGTTCCATCGACAGCGACCGCCCGGGGACCGAACGCGTCGCGGACCGCCGCATGGCCCGCCTCGCCGGGCGCGGTCACCGCGTGGGCGGCGATGTCGGCATCGGCCAGGTCGGCACCCAGCGCGACGAATGCTTTCGCGACTTCCGACTTTCCGCTGCCGATCCCACCTGTCAGTCCGACGACGTAGCCCATCAACCGGGGAAATAGAGCCGCAGGATGGTCGGACCGAAGAAGAGCGCCACCGCGCCGGCGATGGCCAGGTAGGGCCCGAAGGCCAGCGGCACGTTGTGGTCGCGACCCTTGAAGGCCA
>JBBQEY010000124.1:0-9473 GCA_038321425.1 Burkholderiales bacterium
CCCGCCACGGTGGAAATGGCCACGCCCAACGTGTTCGCGGACCAGATCGAATGGATGGGGCGTCGTCTGGCGCGGCGCGACAGCATCGTGTTGTCGGTCCATCCGCATAACGACCGCGGCGCGGGCGTGGCGGCGGCGGAACTGGCCGTGATGGCCGGTGCGGATCGTGTCGAAGGTTGCCTCTTCGGCAACGGCGAGCGCACCGGCAACGTGTGCCTCGTCACGCTGGGCCTCAACCTGCATACGCAGGGCATCAACCCGGGAGTCGATTTTTCCGACATCGGCGAGATCATCCGCACCGTGGAGCATTGCAACCAGTTGCCGGTGCACCCGCGTCATCCGTACGGCGGCGAACTTGTGTTCACGGCGTTCTCGGGGTCGCACCAGGATGCGATCAAGAAGGGCCTGGCGGCGCGCGTGCAGGATGTGGCCCGGGGCAATCCCATTTGGGACGTGCCGTATCTGCCCATCGATCCCGCTGACCTCGGCCGTTCCTACGAGGCGGTGATACGCGTCAACAGCCAGTCGGGCAAGGGCGGCATCGCCTATCTTCTCGAGCGCGACTACGGGCTGGCGCTGCCGCGTCTTCTGCAGATCGAATTCAGCCATGTGATCCAGGCCATCACCGACACCACCGGCAAGGAGCTCTCCGCCGGTGAAATCCACAGTGCGTTCGAACGCGAATACCTGGCCGCGACAGCGCCGGTGGCGTTCGTCGGTCATCGCGCGCAGCACAGCGGCACCGACGGCAGCGTGGAACACCTGACGGCGCATCTCAAGATCGACGGCGTCGAGACGGTGCTGCACGGTGCGGGCAACGGACCGGTGGATGCGTTCGTTGCCGCAGTTCGTGCGGGACTCGGACTGCCGATTCACGTGATGAACTATCACGAGCACGCGATCGGTGCCGGCGAGGACGCCACGGCCGTGGCCTACGTGCAGCTGCGCGTGGGCCCGGAGCGTACCGTCTACGGCGTAGGCCGCGATGCCAACATCGTCACCGCCACGTTGCGTGCGCTGGTCAGCGCGATCAACCGTGCCGCGCGCGACGGCGCGCTGACGCTGGCCAAGGTGCAGGGCGCAGCGGTGGCCTGAACGACCCGTGCAGGCGCGAAGAGGTGTTCGTCGAGGAGACGTGAGGCAGGCGCGCCTGAGTTGCGGCAGTGCCTAGAGGAGCTTGCGTGGCGAGAACAACGCCGCCTCGGGCATCGCTTCCACGGCGGCGATAGCGCGGCCCAGTACGCGATCAGCCACGACAGGCCCGGTCGCCGATGCCGCGTGTACATAGGCGAAGTTGAGAAGCGCACGCAGGTTGGCATCGGTAACCCGGTGCAGCCGTTCGTTGTTGCGGCCCTCGAGTGCCAGGCGCACCAGTTCGCGCGAAACGGGGTCCACGCCCAATGCGCTCGACGCCTGCAGCATGGCGCGCACCAGCGACGTGGCGGCAGCGCGGTTGTGCGGCTGCAGGTCGGCCACGAAACGCTGCACCAGCTTCAGCCACACCGCGACATTGGGCGGCACGCCGACATGGCGGATGCCGGGGCGCTCGGGCGCGTCGCGCGATGAGGCAGGGCCCACGACCGGCGCGGGCGCGGGCGTCGCTGGCGCGACCGGTGCCGGAGGTGGCGGCGCGTGGTCGACCCGGCGCGGATCGGTGTGCGGACCGGGATCGGGCGGCAGGACATCGTCCGGCGCGAAGAAATACTCCATCAATCGCTGGATCAGTTCGCGATGGCGCCCGGGCTGGTCAAACTGGCCGCACACCTGCCGTGCAAACACGTTGAGTCCATCATACTGTGACCGGCCGTGCCGGTAGTCGCGGTCCCAGATCGCCACCGCGGCATGGGCCTCGGCGGGCGGGAATACGGTCAGCAACGCGCCGAACACCGCGCACCGCCGTCGGACCACGTCCGCGTTCATGGCGTCCAGCACGCTGTCTATGCCTTGCCTTGATGCAGGGCGCCGCCGATCAGCGTGGTGGGAAATGCCCAGAGGAACGCGACCGCGATCCCGATCGGGTGCACCTGCATCTGCGCGAGATTGAAACGTGCATCGACCTTGAACATTCCGGCTGCGAGTGTACCCCACGCGTCGCCCACGCCGTGCACGGAAACAGCGCCAACGACGTCGTCGCGGTAAAATGATCGCGCGAATCCGGCATTCGCTCCATCAATGCTGCCGCCAGTTCCAGCTGACCGGCAGCGTCGCATTTGACTCCTGTCAGGAATGAGGTCGCCATGAGCACGTCCCCCTACGGTCCCGGTGTCGAGATCACCGGTCGCATCACGCCCGAGTTCGCGCAGATCCTGACGCCCGAGGCCGTTGCCTTCGCGGTCAAGCTGCAACGCACCTTCGGGGCCAAGCGGGATGAGTTGATGCATCTTCGCGACAAGCGTCAGGCCGCGTTCGATGCCGGCAAATTGCCTGACTTCCTGCCGGAGACGGCGGCTGTCCGCGAAGGCGACTGGACCTGCGCGCCCGTGGGCAAGGACATCGAGGACCGCCGAGTGGAAATCACCGGTCCGGTGGATCGCAAGATGATCATCAACGCGCTCAACTCCGGCGCGCAGGTGTTCATGGCGGATTTCGAGGATGCCAACACGCCGCGGTGGGACAACAACATCGACGGCCACATCAATCTTCGCGATGCGATCCGCCGCCGCATCGATTACGTCTCCCCCGAGGGCAAGGCCTACCAGCTGAAGGACAGGTTGGCCACGCTGTTCGTGCGTCCGCGCGGCTGGCACCTGCCGGAAAAGCACGTCAAGGTCGATGGCGTGCCCATCTCCGGTGGCATCTTCGATTTCGCGCTGTACTTCTTTCACAACGCGAAGGAACTGGTCACGCGCGGCAGCGGGCCGTACTTTTACCTGCCGAAGCTCGAAAGCCACCTCGAGGCACGGCTGTGGAATGACATCTTCGTGATGGCGCAGGACGAGCTTGGCGTGCCGCGCGGCACGATCAAGGCAACGGTGCTGATCGAAACCATTGTCGCCGCCTACGAGATGGATGAGATCCTGTTCGAATTGCGCGAGCACTCGGCCGGTCTTAACTGCGGCCGCTGGGACTACATCTTCTCGTGCATCAAGAAATTCCGGAACAACAAGGATTTCTGCCTTGCCGACCGCGCACTGGTCACGATGACCACGCACTTCCTCAAGAGCTACGCGGAGCTGTGCGTCAAGACCTGCCACCGCCGCAACATCCACGCGATGGGCGGCATGGCCGCGCAGATCCCGATCAAGAACGACGAGACGGCCAACGCCGATGCCTTCGCCAAGGTGAAGGTCGACAAGGAGCGTGAAGCGACGTACGGCCATGACGGTACCTGGGTTGCGCATCCGGGGCTGGTGCCGGTAGCGCTGGAAGTGTTCAACCGGCTGATGCCCACGCCCAACCAGATCGCGCTCACCAAGCGCGACGACGTGCACGTGGGGGCCGCCGATCTCATCACGTTCGCGCCGGAAACACCCATTACCGAGAAGGGACTGCGGCTCAACATCAACGTCGCCATCCAGTACATCGGGGCGTGGCTGGCCGGGCAGGGCGCGGTGCCCATCTATAACTTGATGGAAGATGCGGCCACCGCGGAGATTTCGCGGTCGCAGGTATGGCAGTGGATCCGCTCGCCGAAGGGCGTGCTGGACGACGGCCGGAAGGTGACGAAACCGATGGTGGCCGCGATGATTCCCGAGGAACTGGCCAGGATCCGCCAGTTGCTGGGCGCGGCCTATGGCGACGGCAAGTACGACACGGCGGCGAAGATCTTTGCCGATCTCGTCAACGACGACACCTTTGTCGACTTCCTGACGTTGCCGGCGTACGAGTTGATCGACTGAGTTCGGCTCTCCGACACACCTGTAGGCGAGGCTTCAGTCTCGCGGGCAATACGCGGGATTGAATCCGCGAGGCTGAAGCCGCGCCTACGCTGCCTTTGGCGCGCGGCGCAAACTCATTCGATCCGGCATGACTCGTCGAAGTCGAGGCGCGGGTTGCGCGCGAAAAGCGTGGCGTCGTCGCCATAGCCCAGGTTGATCAGGAAATTGGATTTCCAGCGGCCTTCCGGGAAGAAGGCCGCATCCACCTTCGCGTTGTCGAAGCCCGACATCGGACCGCAGGACAATCCCAGCGCACGTGCGGCCAGGATGAAGTAGGCGCCCTGCAGCGTGCCGTTGCGAAACGCACTCGTCAGGATGTGGTCGGGCTTGCCGACGAACCAGCTGCGCGCATCCGTGTGCGGAAAGAGCCGCGGCAGGTACTCGTAGAACTCGAGGTCGTGGGCCACGATCACCGTCACCGGCGCGGCCATCGTCTTGGCAGCATTGCCAGGGGAAAGCGCCGGTTGCAGCCGCGCCCGCGCCTCGGCAGCGCGGACGAAGACAAAGCGGCCGGGGCCCGAGTTGGCGGTGGTCGGCGCCCATTTCACGAGGTCGTAGATTGCGCGCAGCGTGGCGTCCGGCACCGGACGATCAAGAAACTGGTTGTAAGTGCGCGCCGAACGGAACAGCGTGTCGAGTGCGGATGGCGATAATGCGTTCATTGCGGCCTTTGCATGGCTCGGGGGCCAATGGCCCGCGAGTAAACGATGGGACGTTAGGGTGCCCCGCAGAGGGGTGGCCTGGGTATCGCTTAGGAAGGGACGCAACCATGCGAGTCTACCGAAGGCGTCGTGTCCGGCGCGCGGGTCACGTCATTGATCCACGTTATCGTGGATATTGGCATAATGAATTGGACGGCTCAGCAGGCTTCGGTCCACGATAGACTTGGTTAAGGGGCAACCCGGCTTCCGCTGCGTTGAGGCGCGCGATCATACGAGGAGGGCACGATGAAGAATCTCAAAGGTACGAAGACTCACGACAACCTGAAGGCCGCGTTCGCTGGCGAATCGCAGGCCAACCGCCGCTATCTGTACTTCGCGAGCAAGGCGGACGTCGAAGGCCAGAACGACGTGGCGGCGCTGTTCCGCTCCACGGCGGAAGGCGAGACGGGCCATGCGCACGGACATCTCGATTACCTGGCGGTGGTGGGCGACCCCGCGACCGACCTGCCGATCGGCTCATCGCGCGACAACCTGAAGGCTGCCGTTGCCGGCGAAACGCACGAGTACACCGACATGTATCCGGGCATGGCCAAGTCGGCGCGCGATGAGGGCTTCGAGGAAATCTCGGATTGGTTCGAGACCCTTGCTAAGGCCGAGCGTTCACATGCCAACCGTTTTCAAAAGGCGCTCGACGCGCTGGCGGATTAGCACGGTGCGAGGCTGAAGCCTCGCCTACAGGATGTTATGGGCCGCTGTCGCGCAGGCGAGGCTTCAGCCTCGCGTGCAACGATCGGCGAAATTCCGTAGGCGAGGCTTCAGCCTCGCGTGCAACGATCGGCCGAAATTCCGTAGGCGAGGCTTCAGCCTCGCGTGCGATACACGTGGATGAACGTGCAATGTCGGACCATTCAAAAAATCTGCGGGCGGAAGTAGGCTAACCTGCGATGACCTCACGCGAAGGCAGCCTCGACGCGCCGATCCGGCATCCGCTTGACTGGCGCAACCCCGAGTTTTTCGAACAGGGCGCGCTCGACACCGAGTTGGAGCGCGTGTTCGACATCTGTCACACGTGCCGCCGTTGCGTCAGCCTGTGCGGCGCGTTTCCGACGCTGTTCGACCTGATCGACGAGAGCAAGTCGGGGGAACTCGACACGGTGGCGAAGTCGGACTACGTCAAGGTGGTGGACCAGTGCTACCTGTGCGACGTGTGCTACATGACGAAGTGCCCGTACGTCCCACCCCATCCGTGGAATGTCGACTTCCCGCACCTGATGCTGCGCGCCAAGGCCGTGAAATTCCGCGACGGCGACGTCAAGTTCCGCGACAAGTTGCTGAGCAGCACCGACCGCCTAGGCAAGCTCGCCACCATCCCCGTGGTGGTGCGGATGGTCAACAAGGCCAACACGATGCCCACCGCGCGCGCAGTGATGGAGACCACACTCGGCATCGCCGCCGCGACGGCGCTGCCGCCATACGCTACCGAGCGCTTCCGTGCCCATGCGCAACCCAGCGTGGCGTGGCCGGTACGCGATGGCGAGCGCACACCGGGCAAGGTGGCCATTTTCGCCACCTGCTACGTCAACTATAACGAGCCTGGCATCGGGCATGACCTGCTGAAGCTGTTGCACCACAACGAGATTCCGTACCGTCTGGTGGAGAAGGAGGCGTGCTGCGGCATGCCGAAGCTCGAGCTGGGCGATCTCGCCGCCGTCGAGGCGCTGAAGGACATCAACATCCCGCCGCTCGCCAAGCTGGCGCGCGAGGGCTTCGCCATCCTCACCGCGGTGCCTTCGTGCACGCTGATGTTCAAGCAGGAACTGCCGCTGATGTTTCCCGACGATGCCGATGTGCGCGCGGTGGCCGATGCGATGTTCGATCCCTTCGAGTACCTGGTGCTGCGCGATCGCGATGGCTACATCAAGAAGAACTTTCCGCAGCCGCTTGGCCACGTCGGCTATCACATCCCGTGTCACGCCCGCGTGCAGAACGTCGGACAGAAGACGCGCGAGGCGCTGCAGTGGGTGCCCGGCACCACGCTCAACACGGTTGAACGCTGCGCGGGTCATGACGGCACGTGGGGCGTGAAGAAGGAGTTCTTTGCCGAGTCGATGCGCATCGGCAAGCCGGTGTTCGCGCGGATGAACGAGGACGACCCCGATTACGTGAGTTCGGATTGCCCCATTGCCGGCCGCCGCATCATGCAGGGCATCGAGGACAAGTCCGGGCCTTCGCGCGCCCGCCGCGAGCATCCGCTGACGCTGCTGCGCATTGCCTATGGCCTCGATTGATTGAATACTCTGTAGGCGAGGCTTCAGCCTCGTAGGCGCAATGCCTGCAATGACCGCGCGAGGCTGAAGCCTCGCCTACAGGAACTGCAAGGATTGGAATGACGATAATGAATGCCAGGATCACCCGCGACAGCCTGATGACCCTCGAGACCTACGCCCGCGAGCGCGTCGGCTTCCGCGCCCGCGTGCTGGAGCACAAGCGCGCCCGCACCGTGCATCTCGGCGAGCACTTGACGCTGGTGTTCGAGGACGAGTTGACGCTGCGCTACCAGGTGCAGGAAATGCTGCGCATCGAGAAGACGTTCGAGGCAGCGGGCATCCAGGACGAGCTCGATGCCTACAATCCGCTCGTGCCTGACGGCAGCAACTTCAAGGCGACGATGCTGGTGGAGTACACCGACGTGGACGAGCGCCGGCGGGCATTGGCGCAACTGAAGGGCATCGCCGACCGGGTATGGGTGCAGGTGGAAGACACCCCGCGCGTCTATGCAATCGCCGATGAAGACCTGCCGCGCGAGAACGAGGACAAGACCTCTGCCGTGCACTTCCTGCGCTTCGAGTTGACGGTAGCCATGGTTGCGGCGCTGAAGGCCGGTGCTGGGCTCGGCATCGGGGTGGATCACCCGAATTACGCGGCCGAGATTCTGGCCGTAGGCGCGGCCACGCGGGCCGCGCTGGTGGCGGATCTGGTCTAGCGGCCTCACCTTTTTCCACAAGTATGTCGCCAAGTGGATTAGCGACTACTTGAAGGTTGATCGTCGCCGGGGGCTTGACATATAGCAAATATGCTATACTCGCTTCGTGACTTGGACCGTCACCTTCTTCAGCGGACGCGTCGAGGCGGAAGTTCTCGCTTTGTCACCAGGTCACTTGGCGCGCTTCATCAGGTACTCGGAGCGCATGGAAATATTCGGCCCGGACCTTGGCATGCCGCATACGCGCGCGATGGGTGAAGGCCTCTTCGAGCTTCGAATCAAGGCTGCCGAGGGGATTGCGCGAGTCTTCTATTGCACGGTTGTGCATAGACGCATTGTTTTTCTGCACCAGTTTGTGAAGAAGACAGAAAGAACGCCTGCCAAGGAACTCGAGATTGCGCGACGACGATTGAAGGAAGTGACACATGGCTAATCCGCTCAAGGAATTCAAGCAAAAAGCGCTTGCTCGCCCGGGGGTCAAGGGGGCGTACGACGGTCTTGCCGAGGAATTCGCTTTCCTGGATGAGGTGCTGATGGCTCGCGCGGAAGCGGGCCTCACCCAGGCTGAAGTGGCCGAACGGATCGGGACGACTCAATCCGCAATTGCGCGCCTGGAGTCAGCTTCGGCAAAGCATTCCCCGACTATCGCCACCCTCCAAAAGTATGCGAAGGCACTGGGCCACCGTGTGGAGGTTCGATTGGTCAAGGATCGCCGACCTTCCTGATGGTCAGACGGAATCGACAAACGCTAATCCACCTTCGCCCCGGATTTCTTCACGATATCTTCGAACTTCGCCACGTCGTTCTTCAGGCGCACGCCGAATTCTTCCGGGGTGCTCGCCACCACCTCGAAGCCGTTGGCGACGAGGGGGCCGCTGATCGCCGGATCGCGCAAGGCCTTCACGATCGCGGCGTTGAGCTTGACGATCACCGCCGGAGGGACGCCAGCGCGCGCGACGATGCCGTTTTCCGATTCGATGTCGAAGCCGGGCTTCATCACCTCATACATCGTCGGAACGTCCGGCAGCTGCGGGCTGCGTTTGGTTCCGGTGATCGCGAGCGCGCGCAACGTGCCGGCTTTCAACTGCGGCAGCACGCTCACCAGTACCGGGAATGAAAGATCGGTCTGCTTCGAGAGCAGCGAGGTCATGATGTCCGGGGCGCCCTTGTAGGGAATGTGCAACATGTCGATTCCTGCGGACGACTTGAACAGTTCCGCCGCGAAATGTGCCAGTGAACCGTTGCCACCCGATGCGTAGTTCAACTTGCCGGGATTCGCCTTGGCGTAGGCAATGAGTTCGGGCACCGACTTGATCGGCGATGCCGCCGGAACGACAAGCACCGACGGCGTGCGGATGAGCCCCGCCACCGGCGTGAAGTCCTTCAGTGGATCATAGTTGACGTTGCGATAGAGGCTGGGGTTGGCGACGAAGTTGCTGGCCGTACCCAGCAGCGTGTAGCCGTCCGCGGGCGCTCGCGCGGCGAGGTCATGCCCGATGTTGCCCCCGGCGCCCGCCTTGTTGTCGACCACCAGCGGCTGGCCGAGCGTTTCGCCGACCTTCGGGCCTATGGTGCGGATCACCACGTCCACACCTACCCCCGCGGGAAAGGGCACGATCACCGTGATGGGTTTGGAAGGAAAAGTCGCCGCATCCTGCGCGTGAGTCGGCATGACGTGCATCGCGACGGCACCAACAAGAACCGTGAACAGCGTGCCGGCCCGCTTCGCTTGCTTTTGCAACTTGATCGTTTTCATGCGTGATTCCTCCGTGAGGTGGATGATTTAATTGGTGGATGACAGCGCACGGTTCACATCGGCACCCGCGCGCCGGGTTCGATGGTCACGTCGTGGATGCGGCCGCCATACCCAAATGCGCCATGCCGTTCGTACAGGTCCCACAACACCGGGCCGCGGCGGTCGAGGCCGACGTCGAGCCCCTCGAGTACGCC
>JBBQEY010000125.1:0-9442 GCA_038321425.1 Burkholderiales bacterium
CCAACCACCGCGCGAACGGCATGCAGCCGGAGTTCGAGCGCGACCGCTGGGCGCAGTTGCGTGTACTGGTCGTCGACGCGTGCATGCTCACGCCGGATCACGATGCCGGCTCGATGCGGATGCTGGCCATCCTCGAGATCCTCACGTCGCTCAATTGCAAGGTCACGTTCGTCGCCGACAACCTCGAGCACCGGCAGCCATATATCGGCGATCTGCAGCAGCGCGGCATCGAGGTGCTGTTCCATCCGTTCGTCCGCTCGATCGCTGAGCTCCTGTCCAAGCGCGGCGAGGAATTCGACATCGTCGTGATGTCGCGGCACTATATCGCCGTGAAACACATCGATGCGGTGCGCACTTTCGCGCCGCATGCGCTGGTGGTCTTCGACACGGTTGACCTCCATTTTCTGCGCACCGAGCGCCAGGCCGAGCTCGAAGGTAGCGCGATCTCGCGGGCCTCCGCGCGGTCGAAACGCGAAGAGGAGCTGACGCTGATCCGCCGTGCCGACGTCACGCTGGTGGTGTCGCCGTTCGAGAAGACGTTGCTGGCGGAACTGGTGCCCGAGGCCCGCGTGCTGGTGCTGTCCACCATTCACGAACTGTTCCCGCCGGGGCAGCCCTTCGCGCAACGGCAGGGTCTCGTGTTCATCGGCGGCTTCCAGCATCCGCCCAACACCGATGCCGTCCTCTGGTATGCGCAGGAAGTGCTGCCGCATGTAAGGCAGGCTTTGCCTGGTGTTGCCACCTATATCGTCGGCAGCAAGGTACCGGCCAATGTCCGTGCGCTGGCGGCGGAGGATTTTCTCGTCACCGGATACGTGCCTGACGTCACGCCGTATTTCACCGGCTGCCGCGTCTCGATCGCGCCGCTGCGCTATGGCGCGGGTGTGAAGGGCAAGATCAATCTCGCAATGAGCTACGGTTTGCCGGTGGTCGCCACTACGCCGTCGGTGGAAGGCATGTTCCTGAAGCCGGAGGAAGACGTGCTGGTGGCCGATGATGCGAAGACCTTCGCCGATGCGATCGTCCGCGTGTATCACGACGAGGCGTTGTGGCAACGCCTCGCGGCCGGCGGCCGCGACAACATCCGCAATCACTTCTCGCGCGATGTCGCGCGTAGCACCATCACCCGGCTGATCGCGCTGGCGCGCGGGAACGTCAAGTCGAAGGCTGCGTAGTAAAGGTGGAATTTGTTGGCGGGTTCCGTAGGCGAGGCGAAAGCCTCGCGGGGATGGCGCCGCATCGACCCTGCGAGGCTGAAGCCTCGCCTACAACGGTTCAGGGGCGCGCCGGAACACGACATCCCACACGCCGTGGCCCAGATTCAGGCCACGCGTCTCGAACTTGGTCTGCGGCCGCCACGCAGGACGCGGCGCGAAATCGGAGGCACTGTTGGCCAGCAGCGGTTCGGCCGCTAACGTCGCCAGGATCTCGTGGGCGTACTCTTCCCAATCCGTTGCCGCATGCAGGTAACCGTCAGGCGCGAGGCGCGTCGCCAGCGCGTGGACGAACGAGGGCTGTAGCAGGCGCCGCTTGTGATGCCGCTTCTTCGGCCAAGGATCGGGGAAGTAGACATGGACGCCTGCCAGCGTGCCCGCAGGAATCATCTGCTCGACGACTTCGACGGCGTCGTGCCGCACCACGCGAACGTTGGCCAACGGCACTCCATCAATGCGTTTCAGCAGCGCGCCCACGCCCGGCGCGTGTACTTCAACGCCGATGAAGTCGTGCTGCGGATGCGCATGCGCAATCGCCGCCGTGGTTTCGCCCATGCCGAAACCGATCTCCAGTATGACCGGGGCGACGCGCCCAAAGACCGTAGCGAAGTGGAGGGGCGACGACTGGAACGGCAGGCCGAAGCGCGGCAGCAACTGCTCGAAGGCGCGCGTCTGCGCCGGCGACATGCGACCCTGGCGCAACACGAAGCTGCGCACGGGGCGTGCCAGCGGTGCCTGCGCGGGATCGTCCTCCGTCAGCGGCGGGATGCCACGCGCCGGAGTCCTCAACGCGGCGCTTCTATGCGCTGCCAATCGGGGGCGTTCAGCGCGCGATTGACGGTGGTTCCGGCCGTGTCACCTGCCGGCGTGTGTTGTACCGCCAGCGTTTCGGCGTCCTTCCAGTTGACCGCCACATCCGACCACTTCGCGCGCGGCGACCACGCGGCGACCTTGCGGATACCGTCGCGCGCGACCCGCCACACGGTGATCTGGTTGGTGCAGCCCACCGTGCAGAAATCCGCCACCGCGAGGTTCTGGCGATCCGGCGACAGCACCGGTTCCGCCGGCACAGTGGTCAGCTGGCCATTGGCACGCTGCAATACACCGTAGCTCAGGCGGTCGCCGCTGGCGATGAACAGCACGACCGCATTGGCGGTGTTCCAGTAGTCCCACAACGCGTAGCTGCGTGCATCGGCACCGACGATGTCATCGACGAGGTCCTTGCTGCCTGAGGGAAACAGCGAGACCTTGAGCGTGTCGCCGCTGCGTACTGCCAGATTCGGCAGCGACTTCAGCTGCTCGGCTTCGACCTTGCGGCCGCAGTGCCCGGGGCTCTCGACCTCCGCACACAACGCCATCACGCGCTCGGGTGTCAACGGCGCGGCCGGCGCGGGCAGCGCCGCGCTTGCCAGCAGGGCCGTTGCCACGTAGAACCACCGCGCGCGCATGGCGATCAGCCGATGAGACCGGCAGTGGGCGAGCTGGGACTGGCCGCGTACAGCTTGCGCGGCATGCGTCCGGCGAGAAACGCCTCGCGGCCGGCCTGGACTGCGAGTTTCATCGCGCTGGCCATCCGCACCGGATCTTGCGCCGCTGCAATGGCGGTGTTCATCAGCACGCCCGCGCATCCTAACTCCATCGCGATCGCGGCATCCGAGGCGGTGCCCACGCCCGCGTCCACGAGTACCGGCACCTTCGCCTGTTCCTGGATCAGCTTCAGGTTCCACGGATTGAGGATGCCCATGCCCGAACCGATCAGCGACGCCAGCGGCATCACCGCGACGCAGCCAATCGCTTCGAGCTCGCGCGCGATGATCGGATCGTCCGACGTGTACACCATCACCTGGAAGCCGTCGGCCACCAGGATCTCGGCCGCGCGCAGGGTTTCGCGCACATTCGGATAAAGCGTAGTGGGGTCGCCCAGCACTTCGAGTTTGGTCAGCGCATGACCGTCGAGTAGCTCGCGCGCCAGCTTCAAGGTGCGCACCGCATCATTGGCGGTGTAGCAACCCGCGCTGTTGGGCAGGTAGGTGAACTCGGACGGCGGCAGCGCATCGAGAAGCGACGGTGCGTTCGCGTCTTGCCCGAGGTTGGTCCGGCGGATGGCGACCGTGACAATCTGTGCCCCCGAGGCGACCACCGCATCACGCGTCTGCGCGAAATCGCGGTATTTGCCCGTCCCTACCAGCAGGCGGGACGAATAGGATTTGCCGCCGATGACCAGCGGGTCGGCAAGGGCTTGCGGCGTGGCGGGAGCGTTCATCGCACCATTTTACGCCCAGCGCGCAGCGCTGCCGACCCGGTCCGACGCGGTGGCCAGGAATCAGCCGCCGCCGACCGCCGCGACGACTTCCAGCCGGTCGCCGGCCCGTACCGGCGTCTGCGCGTAGCGGCTTTTCGGCACGATTTCGCCGTTGCATTCGATCGCGATGCGCTTGCCTTCGAGGTTCAACGCACGCACCAGGTCGGCCAGCGTCTCCGGCGGCGGGTCGACGCGGGTGGCGGTGCCGTTGACGACGATGTCCATGCCGTAACGTAGCAAATGGGCGGGACAAAAGAAACGGTTGCGCACGCAAACCGTTGCACGACGTGCTGGATCAGGACCGCATGCGGGTCGCATCGACCAGTGAGTAGCTCGCGTTGACTAGCGCGTTCATCGTGCCCACCACACGCCATTCCAGTTTTGACGGAAGCTCCGGATGATTGCGCCATGGAGCAGCGTGCACGCTCTCGTCGTCATCGAGTACCGCAAGCACAATGACATCATCGATGCACTCGACCGACAGCGAGCCCGGGGGCGTCGTACCGAGCGAGCGCCAGCCGGCGGCTGCCGTGCCGGACGCTTTTCCCGACCAGGGCGCGTACATCGCGTCGCCGTCGCGTCCTCGGACCACGAGTCCGATTTCGCCACCCGCAGTAGTGAACGCATTCAGCGATCCGGCCATACCTTCACCAACGCGCGTCCAAGCCTTGGCGGTGTCCGAGGCGAGCGTCCGATGGTGAATGGCGCCATCCGCCCCCAATGCGAAGAGTTCAGTCTGGTCCCGGGCGACTGCGGCAACCACGGCAGATAGTGCTTCGCCGCCGAGTGCGCGCACTTTTCCAGGGCCGGCCTTGGGCGACGCATCACCCGGCACCATCAGGTGGTGCTGCACGACACCCGCATCGTCGATCGCCAGCACATGCAGTTCATCCGCCCGTGCCACCATGGTCAGCGGCGGCTTGAGCGTACTGGGGAGCTCTTGCCAATGCGCCGTGCCGGTGCCGGCGTCGTTGACCTTCGACTCGTCCGCGAAGGCGTGATACAAGGCGCCGTCGTACGCGAGTTGCACGATGTGCGAGCGACGGCCCACGATGGCGACGCGCGCGCCCGCCACCATTGTGGCCATGGTCTTCAGCGGTGCCTTCGGTTTGGCTGACTTTGTAAACAAAGGTTGCACGACCACGCCTTCTCGTGCCTCCATCCGGATCCGGCAGACGAGGGAAAAATCGATATGCCTGGGTCCCGTCTCCAGGGTGAACGACGTCTCCTGCGCAACCGGTCCGGCGCCGCTCAAGTCGAACCACTTGGTGACTGTCGCCGTCTCCCACTCGCGGGAACTGGTTTCGTGATGCTCCCACGTTGAACCTTCAGCGGTGAAAAACACTTCGGGTGGACCGCCATACGGCGTATGGAAACTGTCGTCTTCGTCGGCGCGCACCTGGACCCAGAGTCCCACCGGACAGGCTGGAAGCGCCACGCTCTCGTTGATCCAGCGGTTCTTGCCACCCGAGATCGAGGCGGCGGTCTGTCTCGCGCCGAGCATATTGCCACTTTCGATATCGCCCACGCCCATGTCGATCCTGAAATCTCCGTCGCCCAGCGAGCCCGGGTCGCCGTCGGTGTGCATGAAGATGCGGTCGAAGAAAACTTCCGCGTTGCGAAACCCGGTGCGGAACATGCCTGACGCTTCCGCAGCCTTGGTCGTAAGCGACCCCTGCCCGGGAGCGGCAAAGATGTGGAACGAGAAGTCCGTGTTCTGGGGCAGCGGGAACGAATAATCGTGCGCAGTCTTCGCGCCCTGGAGGATGGGAAACGCGGCGCCGGCCAGTGCCTGCGTCACCGAGTCCTTGATATCGACGACGGGTGTGGTCGGCTGGCGCGTCCTGAAAATGATGCGCACCGACTCGATGCCGGGAAACACCCGTACGTTGGTGATGCCCTGGAGAAGCGGCATGCGCTTCCTGATGTCATCGATGATTCCGCTCGGCAGGCCGAGTTTTTCGCGACCTACGACCAGCACCGTGTCGAGGTTCAGCGCGGGATTGTCCGTTCGCCTGAGCGCAAACAATGCCTGCTGGCCAGGCCCGATCCGCGCCGGCGCGCTGCCGGTGGCCCCCACCGCTGGCTTGCCGGTGTGATCGACGAATTTTCGGGTTCCCGCGTCATCGGTGATCCACACGGTACCTTCGACCGCAGGATCGCCGGTATTCCAGGACACGGTCGTGGACGCCAGCTGACTGATCGACCACGTCGATATGTCGACGGGATTCGGCGTGGCAACGATATCGGCCGCCATGATTCAGGCGCCGCGTACGAGCGAGAAGCGGGCACTGATCAGGTCGTTCATCGTGCCGAATGCCTGCCACTCCAGTTTTGACGGTGACTTGGGGTAGTCGCGCCACGGCGCAGCATGGATGGTCTCATCGTCAGCCAGTACCGCCAGTACAACGTCGTCCTCGATCTGTTCCGCCGACAACGCGCCAGTGGGTGCCTTGCCGAGCGACTGCCATGGGGGTGTTCCCGCTTGCGCGGTCTTTTCCGACCACGCCAGATACATCACATCACCGTTGCGGCCGCGCGCAATGATGCCGATCTCACCGCGTACGGTGGTGAAGGCATTGAGCGATCCCGCAAAGCCTTCGCCGATACGCTTCCATTCCCCGCCGGCGTGTTCACGGAGCGTGCGCTGCAAGACTGCACCTTGCGCGTCCATGGCGAAAAGTTCGGTGTGATCGCCAACCGTTGCCGCGACGACGGGGGCGACTACGTTCCCGCCAAGTGATGCCGCCTTCGCAACGCGGTAGCCAGAGTGTCCGGCGGCGGGCGCGAGCTCCTGATGCAGTACCTGGCCCGTATCGTCGACAGCAAGGAGCTGCAGCGCGTCGCCCGTCGCAGCCACCGTCAGCGGTGGTCGCAACTCAGTCGCAAGCCGTGTCCAATGCTGGTTGCGTGAACCCGCCCGGTCGCCCACCTCGGAATGATAGAGGGCCCCGTCCCCAGGCAGCTGCAGGACATGGTTCTTGCGGCCCGCAACGGCAATGCGATCACCTGTCATCATCGTGGCCACGGTCTTCGCGCGTGAGATCGGCGGGGCCGATTTCTTGATCATCGGCTGCAACACCGCACCCGGCGTGGCCTGGAAGCGGAGACGACAATGGAGCGAGTAGTCGACGTGGCGTGGACCGGTTTCGAGCGTGAACGCAATCTCTTGCGCGATGGGTCCGGCACCACTTAAGTCGAACCACTTGGTGACCGTGGAAATCTCCGTTTCGTCGCCGTGGATGTGCGCGTGCTCCCATTTGGCCCCTTCGGGCGCAAAGGAAATCTCCGCCTGATCGCTGGTGAAGTGGTATCCGAACGCATCGTCTTCTTCGGAGCGCACCTGGACCCAAAGCCCAACGGGTGCGGGCTCGATGAGTACGCTCTGGTTGATCGCCCGGTTGTCGCCACCGGAGATGTCGGCCTTGTACTGCGTTCCGCCGAGCACGGCCCCGCCATCGATGTCCCCGGCACCCATGCCGAACGTAAAATCGCCGTCACCAAGTGCGCCCGGGTCGCCGTCCGTGTGCACGAACACCCGATCGAAGAAGACCTGCGCATTGCGTAGCCCGGTACGAAACTGGCCCGTCATCTCCACGGCCTTTGCAGTGGAAGGTGCGCTGTTTCCCGGCACCGCCACGATGTGAAACGTGAAGTCGGTGTTCTGTGCCAGCGGGAACGAGTAATCATGTGTGGTGCGCGCACCCTGGAGAAACGGAAACACCGCGCCGGCCAGCGCCTGGTTGTCCGATCGCTTGATGTCGATGACCGGTACCGTCGGCTGACGCGTGCGGAACCTGATCCGCACGGATTCGATGTCCGGAAATACCTTCAGGTTGGTGATGCCCTGGATCAGCGGGCCCCGCGCACGCACATCGTCAATGAATTGGGTAGGCAGGCCGAGCGTTTCGCGGGTCTCGACCGTGACACTTGCAAGAATGATGGTCGGCGTTGCCGTGTTTTTCAGTTGGAAGAGGTAGGTCTTGCCCAGTTCCACCAACACATTGGCGCTTCCCGTGGCGCCAGCCGGTACCGGATTCCCGGCACTGTTTTTCGCGGGCGTGGAGGGGCCGGAATCCACGGAGACGTAGACGGTCCCGGCTTGAAAGCCACTCCCCGAATCCCAGGAAATGGTCGTGGACCGCATCCGGCTAATCGACCAGATCGAGCCAGGCACAGGATTGGGACTGGCGCTGATAAAGACTGCCATGTTGTAGCCCTCGGGTTGTATTCCACGAACCCGTCAGAGTACTCCAGATTTGCAGAGGGCCACTGGAAACGTAGTCGATCACCTACAGCGAATGTCCGGTTGCGCCAATTGCGGTGTGGTTGCGCGCTGGGCATAGTCGAATTAGCGACGCCCCGCGATAGGGCTGGGTGCGGGTGGGGCGGGCGACCAACGGTCTTTGGGGAGCTTACGATGGCAAAGTGTGAAACCTGCGGCAACGATTACGACAAGTCATTCCAGGTCGTTCTCAAAGGCAAGACGCACACGTTCGACAGCTTCGAATGTGCGATCTATACCTTGGCACCCGCCTGCGCACACTGCGGGGTGCGAATCATAGGTCACGGGCTCGAGAAGGATGGGACGATGTATTGTTGTGATAACTGTGCCGAGCATCAGGGTGTGACCGAGTTGCGCGATAGGGCCTGAACGCCGCCCGCGAAGCTGCGTTCATTGGTCAGGGTTGACGCGAACTTGCGGCGAATCCTTGTCGCAGGATCCATTTCGATGGCCAACCGCGCGCTGCGGTCCCCATGCCGAAGGATGAGTTCGATCGCATCGTGATGGCTTGGGCGAAGTCCGGCGCTGCCTGTCCGTAAGTCTCCCGCTACAATTGGTGGTTGTCGTGCGGCAGTACGTGGTCGACACGCCAATCACCAATCGACGGAGCAGGGAAAGACAATGACGCCGATGTTCGACCTCAAAGATCATGTTGCGATTGTCACCGGCGGCAATGGCGGCATCGGCCTCGGGATGGCGCTGGGCCTCGCCACGTGTGGTGCCAACGTGGTCGTCGTCGGCCGCAATGCAGACAAGAATGCGCATGCACTGGCGGCCTTGCGCGCGGCCAATCCGAAGACCGACCCGGTTGCCATTGGCGCGGATGTGACGCAGGAGCCGGAGTGCGTCGCGCTGGTCGCGCAGACGCTCAAACACTACGGCAGGATCGACGCGCTGTTGAACAACGCCGGAACAAACATCCGCAAGGCACCGCAGGAATACACCGTTGAGGAGTGGCGGATGCTGCTCGAGGTCAATCTGACCAGCGCGTTCCTGTGCTCGAAGGCCGTGTACGCGACGATGGCGAAGGCGAAGCGCGGCAAGATCATCAACATCGGGTCGATGACGTCGATCTTCGGTGCCTCCTTCGCGGCACCGTACGGCGCGAGCAAAGGCGGGATCATGCAGCTGTCGCAGTCGCTGGCCGTGGCATGGGCGCGCGACAACATCCAGGTGAACGCCATCCTGCCCGGCTGGGTCGACACCGATCTCACGCGCCAGGCGCGCAAGGACGTGGCCGGCCTGCACGAGCGCGTCGAAGCGCGCACGCCGGCGGCACGTTGGGGCACACCGCAAGACTTCGCGGGGATTGCAGTATTCCTGGCGTCGTCGGCGTCGGATTTTGTGACCGGGATTTCGATTCCGGTGGACGGTGGATACTCGGCGCAGGCGTAGCGCCTGCGCGCGACTGTCGGACGACTCCCACACGCGGATCCGTATCTCTCTGATTTTTCCGTGACCCAAAGAGAAAGGCCCTGCAGCGATGCAGGGCCTTGAAATAAATGGTGGCGAGCCAGGGACTCGAACCCCGGACCAAAGGATTATGATTCCTCTGCTCTAACCAGCTGAG
Organism: Burkholderiales bacterium; assembly: GCA_038321425.1. Lineage (GTDB taxonomy): Bacteria > Pseudomonadota > Gammaproteobacteria > Burkholderiales > Casimicrobiaceae > VBCG01. The sequence continues at coordinate 9,372 of JBBQEY010000125.1, forward strand.
CTAGCTCGCCAAAGCCAAAAATTATGGCAGAAACGGGTCGCGGCGTCCAGTCTGGCGGCCCAAAGGCCTGC
>JBBQEY010000126.1:0-9203 GCA_038321425.1 Burkholderiales bacterium
GGCCGTGTGGGGCGGGCGCATTGGAGCCGCATGTTCCCGGCGCGTGCGGCAAAAAAATGGGAGGTCGTGTTTTGACCTCCCCTTTTTTTTTGCCCTCACGCGCCCGAACCCGAGGCCTGCGGCGACCTAAGCCCGCCCCGCACGGCCCGCCGCTCGCCGCGTGCGACGCTGAATACCATACCGACGCAACAAACACGCGAGGCTGAAGCCTCGCCTACCGAAACAGACATTACGTCTCGAACCTGCGAGGCTGAAGCCTCGCTTACTGTTTGACTGCGCCGGACGTCATGCCACTGACGAGGAACGGTTCGAGGAGCAGGAACAGCACGAGCATCGGAATCAGCGAGACGACACCTGCCGCCATCAGCGGGGCCGCGTCACGCCCGGCGTGCATTGCGTCGTCGACGCGCGCGCGCTGCTTGGCGAAGCGCCCTACTGGAACGACCGGGACAATGCGCTGGTATGGGTGGACATGCTGGCGCCGGCGTTGCATCGACTTGTCCCGGCGCAGGGGCGAACCAAGGCCGTGGACCACATGGCGCCCCTGCCCCGACTGACCAGCGTGGCCGTGCCACGCCGCGCCGGCGGCCATCTGCTGGCGCAACCGTCCGGGCTGCGATTACACGATCCTGCGGCCGGTATCGACACGCTGTTCGCCCATCCGGAAGGCAAACGCGCCGGCAATCGCTACAACGACGGCAAGTGCGATGCGCGCGGACGCCTGTGGATTGGCACGATGGATCCCGGCGGGCAGCCGGGGCGCGGCAGTTTGCTGCGGGTCGATCCGGATGGCACGGCGGTACGCATCGATACCGGGTTCACCGTGGCCAACGGCATCGGCTTCGCGCCCGATGGCGCGACGCTTTATTTCACCGAGTCGGCGGGCCGCACGGTCTTCGCGTACGACCTCGATCCGAAGCGCGGCACGGTCGCGCACCGGCGCACGTTTGCCGCGTGGCCCGAGGGCGTGAAACCCGACGGACTCGCGGTCGACGCCGACGGAAGCGTGTGGATTGCAATTTGGGACGGCTGGCGCGTCGAACGCTGGTCGCCGGAAGGCACGCTGCAGCGGACCATTCGCCTGCCGGTGCCGCGGCCGACCAGCGTGGCCTTCGGCGGCCGCGATCTTGCCACGCTGTACATCACGACTGCGCGCTTGCGCCTCGCCACGGATGCGTTGACGCAGGCGCCCCTGTCGGGTGGGTTGTTCGACTTGGTACCCGGCGTGCGCGGCACGCCGGTCAGACTGTTCGGCGGCTGAACGGAGGCGCGACGACGCTGCGGCCGCGCTTACTTGTTTACGGTGGAGAACACGCCGTACTCGGTGCAGCCCCCCGCGATCGGCGCGTTCCACCGGCCTTCTAAGCCGAGTGACGTCACTTTCACCTCGTAGACCGTGGCCGGACCGGTGCCGCACGTATACGTCGCGTTTTCCATCCGAAACAACCGGCCGGATTGCGTGGCCAAGCCACTGAACGAACAGGTCCCGCCGGTGGAGAACGAGAAATCGATGCGGTCAGAGCCGCCCGCCGCTTGCGCTGCACCGATGTCGATGAAACGACGCTGGGTCTTGACCGGGCCGCTGTCATCACAGTTGTAGACGTCGGTGATCAGCGCGCCCATGTAGGTGCCGGAGAAGTCGATGCTTAGCAGGGTCTGGCGCTGGATCGGCTTGGTGACGACGACGCTGTCGATGTTGTACGTGAGCAAGCCGCTCGATTCCGATGCCGGCGCGAACCTGGCATCGCCGACCTGGTCCACGTTGTTCAGTGTGCCGTTGTAGGGCGCGCCGTAGTAGGAGCCGCTGCTCAAGTACATGGGACCTTTCCAGATGCCGTTGTTGTCACGGGTCATCTGCGCCGAGTACCACACGGGCTTGCTGTCCGGGCCGTACACGAAGAACGTCGCGAAGATGAAACTGTCGGCTTGCACGAAGTTGACACCCCAGCCGGGTTCGGACGGGTTCCACCAAAGGTCGGTGAGGTCGGCCGTAGCAGAGGCCGGGGACGCGACGAGCGCACCGGCAAGGCCCAAGACGACCGCGGCAACGCGCAGCAGGTGACGCAACGGACGGAAGGCAAGCATGGTGGACTCCGGGGATTTCATGGCGAAGCGAGACGGTTGTGAACGCGTCCCAATGTAGGACGACTATGCCCCGGGGTCTGTAGGCTGGAGGGTGCCCCCGTTGTAGGACGACAACGTCAGGTGGACAACGTACGTTGTGCCACCAATTGTGCTGCACACAGGTCCTCGAGCGCCGTACCCACGGACTTGAAGACCGACACAGCGTCGGCATCGCGCCGGCCCGGATGTCGGCCGGTCACGAGGTCGGCCAGTTCCGCCAGGACCTGCGTGCGGACAACGATATCCGCGGCCAGCGGTTGCACCAGGTCCCCCGCTTCCTTCAGCGCGCCGGCAAAGGTATCGACGAAGAGCTCCGCGCGGGCGATCAGCGCATCGTCCGACTCGCGCATCTCGGGCGTAAAGGCGCCGACCAGGTCCACATGCGTGCCCGGCCGGACGTCGGCCCCGCACACAATGGGCTCGCGCGCCGTGGTGGCACAGGTGACGATGTCGGCTACCGCGAGTGCGCGCGGAAGATTGTCGGCCACACTGATCGTGCGTCCCGGCGCCGCCAGCAGGGCGGCCGTGCGCGCCGCGTGGTCCCGGCTGCGGCCCCACACCATCACGTCCGTGATCGGCCGCACGGCGCAATGCGCTTCGGCGAGATAAGGCGCCAGCGCGCCGGTGCCGACTACCAGCAATCGCCGCGCATCGCGGCGCGACAGGTATTGCGAGGCCAGCGCCGACGCCGCGCCGGTACGCCGCAGCGTCAGCGCCTCGCCGTCGACCAACGCACGCGGATGCCCGGTGGTGCCGTCCATCAACACGTACAAGGCCGCCACGCTGGACAGCCCACGCTCACGGTTGTGCGGAAACACGGTGACGATCTTCACGCCAAGGCCCGCACCATCCCACGCGGGCATCAGCAACAGCCGGTCGCCCTGCGGCGTGACGGCATGGCTGCTGCGAACCGGGGCATCGGCCCCGTTGATGAAGGCAATGCGCAACGCATCGACCAGCGATGGATAGTCGAGCGCCGCATGCACGTCGGCCGCTGCAATCATCTTCACCGCGATGCCCCGCGACCGGTACGGCGGCCCGCCGTCAGGACGCCGGCGCGCACGCAATACGCATTGCGCCTCAACGGACGTACTGCGAAATGTCGATCCAGGCGATGCCGCGCGGACCGGGCTTGCCAGCCTCCCGCAGCGCCGCGAAGATCAAGCGATCGCCGGAGGGGAAGAACTTGCCGTGCTGCCGCGAACCCGCCGAAAACGCGGACGCAATTGGCGTCCTTGCCGTTCAGGTTCTCCACGACGACGGCACCCTCGAGATTGACGAGCGATGTCCACGGCACGGGCTCGATTCCGCCCGAACTATTGAAGACGATGAGCTGCGCGCCATCATCGTCCAGATCGGGTACACGTAGTCACGCCCCTTGGGCAGGAACCTGGCCGATGCGCCAGCGGCCGTGACCGTGATTCCAGCGACAACGCCGCCGCAGCCGGTACGGTGGTCTTCAGAAAGTGACGTCGGTCCACGATCAATCTCCCTTCGGTTGTGGCAAGCGCGTGTCGTACAGCGCGGCCACGCGCTGCGCGATGGCATCGCCGTTGTTCTTCGGCCGGGCGTCGGAATTGGCGGCAAGCTCGGTGTTGGTCAGCACGATTACCGTCAAGCCCGCATCGACGTAGCGGTAGATTGCCGTGTTGAATCCAAAGCCGCCGCCATTGTGATGCACGAGCTTGCCGGCAGCGGTATGCGCAATTTCCCAGCCGAATCCGTAATTGCTGATCACGCCGGTTGTCAGCGTGGTGGGCGCCCACATCTGCGCCTTGCTGGCCGCCGACAGGATCGATTCGCCGCGAAGCGCTGCATCCCATTTCGCGAGATCGAGCACCGTGCTCGCGATGCCGCCGCCGCCGATCGCATGCGGTGTCTCCTGCGCCGGCCGAATGCCCTGCGGGGTGGCCTGGTAACCCCGCGCATGGCCCGGGCGCCGCTGCGCGCCATACAGTGCCAGTTCGGTACGCTGCATTGACAGCGGTTCGAAGATGCGACTGTTCGCGAGCTCGAAGTAGCACCCGCCCGTGACCCGTTCGATCACAGCTGCCAGCACGTTGAATCCTGCATTCGAATACCTGAACTTCGAGCCCGGCGGCCACTGCGGGGAGAGCTTGAAGAGCGGCCCGAGCAGCGCCTCCGGTCTGCAGTTCTGCTCCGGGATCGCCGCATAGGGCCGCACGTCGCGCACGAAACCGGCGGTATGCGACAGCAGGTGCCGAATGCGGATCCCATCCCAGTTGGCAGGTGCCGCCGGCAGGTACTTCCGCACCGGGTCGTCGACGCTGATCCGCCCTTGCTGGACCAGCAACATGATCGCGGCCGCCGTGAACTGCTTGGTGCTCGAGTCCAGGAAGTAGATCGTGGCGGGCTGCGCACCCTCGTCGTTGAGCTTGGCGTCGCCCCAGGCCCGCGCGAGGACGACGTTGCCGTCGCGCACGACGGCGATGGCAACACTGGCCATCTGCCGTGCATGCATCGCGGCGCCGATCACGGAGTCGAGTTGAGCCGGCACGGGCGCCGCCGGCTGTGCGACGACGGGTGCGGCGACGACGGCAAGAATCAGGCAGGCAGCACGACGCAGTCGGTTTCGCTGCATGGGCATTCCCTCGAATGCGCTGACGGCGCAACGGCGCATTGTGGCAGACGCGCCGGCCGCTGAGGCGCGGCGGCAACCTGATGTTGCACCGCATCTTGCCCGATCCCAAATCAACGTATACATTAATAAACACGTTGTCCCGATTGCCCGTCACCTTTCCCATGCCTGCCACAGAGTCTTCCGCCGAATACCAGGTGTCCCTCGACGACTTGCAGTTCGTGGGATCGGGCCTCGTACGCCCCGAATGCGTGCTGGCCACGAAGTCGGGCGCTCTCTTCACCGCCGATTGGCGCGGCGGCGTGGCCCGCACAACCACCGCCGGCATCTCGACGCTCTTCCAGGGCACGTTGCCGGGAGGGCGGCCCTTGCGCCCCAATGGCATCGCGCTGCGCCGCGATGGCAGCTTCCTGCTGGCCGACCTGGGCGATACGCTGGGCGGCGTGTTCGCGCTGTCGCCCGATGGTGCCGTGACACCCTTGCTCGAGCGCGTGGATGGCATCGACCTGCCGCCTTGCAACTTCGTCTTCGAGGATGACCGCGACCGCGTCTGGCTCACCGTCAGCACGCACCACGTGCCGCGCGCGTCCGCCTATCGCGCCGACGTCGCCGACGGTTTCATCGTGCTGGTTGACTCACAAGGCGCCCGCATCGTCGCGGATGGCATCGGCTACACCAACGAGGCAATGATTTCGCCGGACGGCCGCCACCTATACGTCAACGAGACGTTCTCGCGACGGATGTCACGATTCGCGCTGCATGAGGATGGCTCGCTCGGCACCAGGGAAGTGATCACGACCTTCGGCCACGGCACGTATCCCGACGGCCTCGCCTTCGATGCAGCGGGACACGCGTGGATCACCAGCATCGTCAGCAACCGCGTGCTGCGCGTGGCGCCGGATGGCGCTGTCAACGTCGTGCTGGAGGACGCCGACCCGGCCCATGTCGATTGGTGCGAAGCGGCCTATCTGGCGGGGGAACTGGGACGCCCGCACCTCGATCGCGCCGCGGGACGCGTGCTGAAGAACATCTCCAGCCTGGCCTTCGGCGGGCCGGACCTGCGTACCGCCTACCTTGGCTGCCTGCTGGGCGACTCGATCGCGTCGTTCCACGCGCCTGTCGCCGGCCACCCGCCTTTTCACTGGAACTACTGACCTACCGATGGCATCGCCGCGCAACTCCGCAGGCCGCAAGGCCATCGCTGCCGTCGTGCCCAAGCGCCCTCCGCCGGCACAGAAGGCCGCGCTGATCGCGCCGCCCGGCCGCGCCTCGCGCACCGATGATGCGTACCAGGCCATCCGCCGGCGGATCCTCGACAACGTGTATCCGCCGGGTCACCAGGCGCTCGAAAGCGCGTTGGCGGATGACCTGGGCATCAGTCGTACCCCCGTCCGTGAAGCGTTGATCCGGCTGGCCAACGAAGGGTTGGTCGAAGTGATACCGCGTCACGGGATGCGCGTGTTGCCGGTGTCGCCGCTCGACATGCGGGAGATCTACGAAGTTCTGACCGCGCTTGAATCCGCCGCCGCGGAGATGCTGGCGCGACGCAAGCCCAGTGACGCCGAATTAAAGCCCCTGGTTGACGCCACCCGCGACATGGCACGCGCACTCAAGGCCAACGACCTCGACGGGTGGGCGGCAGCCGACGAGCGATTTCATCAAGGGCTGGTCGAGCTTACGGGCAACCGCACCTTGATCGACGCCGTCGCGCGGCTTGGCGATCGCGTGCATCGCGCCCGGATGTTCACGTTGCGGCTGCGACCGAAGCCCGTCAATTCGACCCAGGAACACATGGCGATGCTCGAGCGCGTCCGCGGCGGCGACGCTGCCGGTGCGGTCGAGGTCAACCGCGCACACCGCGAGCGCGCCAGCCGCGAACTACTCGCCATTTTCGAACGTTACCGGTTGCATCAACTCTGACAACGGACTCCAGCGTGCCCACACCTACCACCTTCGATATCTGCGTACTTCCTGGCGACGGCATTGGCGTCGAGGTCATTGCGGCCACACTCCCGCTGCTGCAGAAGTTGCAGCACAACGCACCCTTTGCTTTTAACTTTCACGAGCATCCCGCCGGCGCACGGCACTACGAGGCCACTGGCACGGCGTTGCCCGACGCCACACTGCAGGCATCGCGGGATGCCGACGCCATCCTGTTCGGCGCCATGGGCTGGCCGGAGATCCGCTATCCCGATGGCACCGAGATCGCGCCGCAGCTCGATTTGCGCGTCGAACTCGAGTTGTATGCCGGGGTGCGACCGGCGCGTGCCCTGCCGGGCATTCCGCTGCCGCTGGCCGACCCGCGTGCGCGCAACATCGACCTCGTCGTGATTCGCGAGTCTACCGAAGGCCTGTTCGCTTCTCGCGGCAAGGGCGTGATCGACAACGACAGCGAAGCGCGCGACACGATGGTGATCACGCGTCGCGGATCCGAACGTGTGCACGACTTTGCGTTTCGCCTGGCGCAACGGCGCAAGCAGCGCGGCCGGCCGGGACGCGTCACCTGCGTGGACAAGGCCAATGTATTCCGCTCGATGGCTTTTTTTCGCAAGATTTTCGACGAGCGGGCGGCCAAGTTTCCCGAGATCGAAGCGCGCCACAACTACATCGATGCCACCGCGCTCGACTTGATTCGCAAACCGTGGGAATTCGATGTGCTGGTCACCGAAAACATGTTTGGCGACATCATCTCCGACCAGACGGCGGCACTCATTGGCGGCATGGGCATGGCGCCCTCGGCTGACGTCGGCGACAAGCACGCGCTCTTCCAGCCCTGCCATGGCTCGGCGCCCGACATTGCCGGCCATGGCAAGGCCAACCCCACGGCGACGATCCTGTCGGCGGCGTTGATGCTCGACTGGCTCGCCGAGCGCAGTGGACAGGACGCGCTCGCGATGGCGGCGCGGCGCATCGAAGACGCGGTGGATCGCGTCTTTGCTTCGCAGCGGATCGTGCCTCACGAATTTGGCGGAAACGATGGCACCACCGTCATCGCCGCTGCGGTCGCCGCCGAACTCTGATGCCCGCCTTGCGCATCGCCGGCATCGGTGCCGGCTACTTCAGCCGCTTTCACCTCGAGGGTTGGCGGGCGATCGCCGACGTCGAGATTGCAGCCTGGTGCGATACCGATCAGGCACGCCTCGAGGCGATGGCGGCCGAATTCGGCATTCCGCAAACGTACAACGATGCCGCGGCCATGCTTGATGCGATCAAGCCCGACCTCGTCGACATCGTGACGCCGCCACCCGCACATGCCGCGTTGGTGGCGCTGGTGCACGCCTTCGGTATCCCGGTGATCTGCCAGAAGCCGCTGACTCCGTCATGGACCGACTCGGTGGCGCTTGCGGATGCCGTCGACCGCGCGGGTGTGTTGTGCGTCGTGCACGAGAACTTCCGATTTCAGCCGTGGTACCGCGAAGCCAAACGCATGCTTATCGCTGGCGATCTGGGAACGCCGCACGCCGTCGCGTTTCGACTGCGGCCGGGCGATGGTCAAGGTCCTGCGGCGTACCTCGATCGGCAGCCGTACTTCCAGACGATGCCGCGACTACTGATCGTCGAGACCGCCATTCACTGGATCGACACGTTTCGCTACCTGATGGGCGATGTCGCAGCGATCACGGCGCGGCTGCGGCAAATGAATCCCGCGCTTCTCGGCGAAGATGCCGGGTATCTGCTGTTCGAGTTTGCAGACAGCACCACCGGCCTCTTCGATGGCAACCGGCTCAATGATCACATCGCCGTCAACCCGCGCCGGACGATGGGCGAAATGTGGCTCGAAGGCTCCGCCGGCGTGCTGCGTCTCGATGGTGATTCGCGCCTCTGGTGGAAACCCCATCACGGCAACGAGTGCGAGCACATCTACGACGCCGGACCCGCCACGTTTGGCGGCGGCTGCTGCGAAGCGCTGGAACGCCATGTGGTGGCGCATCTGCTGCACGGAACACCGATCGAAAACGATGTGCGGTCCTACTTGGACAACCTGCGTGTGCAGGAAGCCGCCTATGCGTCGCATGCGACCGGCCGACGCGTGGTGCTGCACGGCTATGACCCGCCGGCAATCGACACCGCATTCACCCGTTGAACAAGACCGCGGCCACGTACCGCTTATCACCCGCAACCAGGAGGCAGTATGCAACGACGCAACGTATTCCGATTCGCCATCACGGCGCTCGCAGTCGCCACACTCTGGGCCGGCCCCGCCGCAGCGCAGACGATGCTCAAGTTCAGCCACACCGACCAACCCGGCGGTGCCCGGCAAAAGGCGGCTGAGCTATTCGCGCAAAAGGTCGAGCAGTACACCCAGGGCCGCTACAAGGTACAGATCTATCCGGCCGGACAGCTCGCCAACGACCCCAAGGCCGTCGAGCAGCTGCAACTGGGTGGCATCGATTTCACGGTCACCGGAACCGGCACCTACGCCACGCACATCCCGTCGTTGAATCTGACGGCGCTTCCTTTCCTGGTCGAATCCTATCCC
>JBBQEY010000127.1:0-9180 GCA_038321425.1 Burkholderiales bacterium
GAAGCCTTCGACGACGAATTTTTCCTCGGCTGCGAGGTCATGCACGAACACGACGTCGGCATCGCCGCGGCGCGCCATGTCGAGTGCCTGTCCGGTGCCCAACGCCACGACGCGCACCTTGATGCCGGTGTCCCTTTCAAAGGCAGGCAGCAGCGAGCCGAAGAGCCCCGACTGCTCGGTTGACGTCGTCGACGCGACGACGATGAACTTGTCCTGCGCCGCGATGGGGCCGGCGCCGAAGGCCAGCAAGGCTGATGCCGCAAGTGCCGCAACGAAGCCCCGTCTATTCACGATCACTCATCTTCGAGGAAGGCCCGCGCCAGTGCGGTTGCCGGTCGCGAGAAGAACGAAGACGACGAAGTTCGCTCGGCGAGTTGCCCGTCGTGGAGGAAGAGGATGTCGTCGGCCAGCCGCCGGGCCTGGGCCAGGTTGTGCGAGGCCATCACGATGGCGGTACCGCGCGCATGGATGTCGCGAATGATGTGTTCCACGGCGCGCATCGCTGCCGGGTCGAGGCTGGCGGTCGGCTCGTCGAGGAACAGCACCTCGGGTGCCAGTGCCCACGCGCGCGCCAGCGCCACGCGTTGCTGTTCACCGCCGGAAAGCACCCGCGCCGCGCGATCCGCCAACGGCAGCAGCCCGACTTCGGCGAGCGCCTCGTGGATCCGTGCGTCGGCTTCGGCGCCATGGATGCCGGCCAGGTCCAGCGCATAGCGGATGTTGGCGGCGGCACTCCGGCGCAGCAGGACGGGTCGTTGGAAGACCATCGCCTGTCGTTTGGGGCGCTGCGCACGCCCACCCCACGCGATGCTTCCACTGGTGGGGATGACGAGACCATGCAGGACGCGCAGCAGCGTGCTCTTGCCGGCGCCATTGGCGCCGACGATGACGGTACGCGTGCCGGCTGCGAACGTCGTCGAGATGTCGGCGAGCAATCGTGTGGTGTCGCGCCGGACACCCACGGTGTCGCAGACGATCGGCAAACCGGTGGGCGCGACAGGTTCATCCAAAGCGCGCCCGCGCCCATTCCCGCGTGGCGTGCGCACCCGCATTCATCGTCAGCACGATCGTCACCAGCACGACGCCCAGTGCCAGCGCCAGCGGCAGGTCGCCCTTGCTGGTCTCGAGGGCAATGGTGGTGGTCATCACGCGGGTGACGCCGTCGATGTTGCCACCGACGATCATCACTGCCCCCACTTCGGCAATCGCGCGGCCGAAGCCGGCCAGCAGTACGGTGGTCAAGGAGTAGCGGGTGTCCCACAGCAGCGTCAATGCAGCACGCATCGTGCTGGCGCCAAGCGACTGCAGTTGTTCGCGGTATTCGGCCCACGCGTCGCTGACGATCTGTCGCGACAGCGCGGCGATGATCGGCACGATCAGGATCGTCTGCGCGATCACCATCGCCGTGGGCGTGAACAGCACGCCGAAGGATCCGAGCGGGCCCGCACGCGACAGCAGCAGGTACACGACGAGGCCCACCACGACGGGTGGCAGCCCCATCAACGCGTTGAGTACGATGGTCAGCGCCTGGCGCCCGGGGAAGCGCCCGACGGCAATGGCGGCCCCCAGCGGCAGGCCGATGGCAGCGGCGATCACGGTGGCCATCAGGCTCACCCGCAACGACAGTTCGACGATGGCGAGGAACCTTGGATCGAGGTGGGCCACCAATCCGGCCGCGACGCTGAGACTATCGATGAAGGTATTCATGGCAGTTTTGAGCACGCAATTAGTGCTTTAGGACTGCAATTATATGCAATCTTTACATATAAACGGGAGTTTGCCCGTGCAGGTTCAATGCTGCGGCAGTCAAGCGGAGCTGAATCCCCGTTGGCCAGCCTCGCCTACATTGGGGAACGGGCCTCAGGCTGGTTACGCATCCAGTCCGCGGTATCGAAGAACGCCCGCATCAGGTTCTCTCGGACGATAGGCGGTGCACTGACATCCGCCAGGGCCATTCGCATGCAGGCGAGCCACTGGTCGCGTTCGCTGCCGGCAATGGCGAACGGCAGGTGCCGCGCCCGCAGCCGCGGATGGCCGAAGCGCTGCACATAGAGATCGGGCCCGCCCAGCCAGCCCGACAGGAACAGGTAGAGCTTGTCGCGCGACCCGTCGAGTGTGGGCGGATGCAGCGCGCGGATGCCGCGGAAGCCCTCCTCGAGATCCATCCGGTCGTAGAACGCATCGACCAGTGCGCGCACGCCATCGTCGCCCCCCAGTTGCGCGTACGGCGCGAGGTGCGCGTTGAGAGCGTCGGCGCTCATCCCAGTTGGCGGATGACCGCCAGCGGCGGTTGCCGAATCGTCGACCGCGTGCCGAACCAGCCGGCGACCGTCACTGCAATCGCGCCACCCAGAACGCCATAAAGCCACACCATCGGGTTAGCCTCGAACGGAATCTTGAACACGTACTCGGCGAGCGCCCAGCCCACGGCCGTGGCTCCGGCGGCCGCAACGAGCCCCGCCAGTGCCCCGAGCAACAGGAACTCCGCAATCTGCGCCGTCGCCAGTTGCCGCCGCGTGGCGCCCAGCGTGCGCAGGATGGCCGCGTCGAACTGGCGCTCGTCCTGCGTGGCGGCAATCGCAGCCTGCAGCACCAGCAACCCGCCGGCCAGCGTGAACAGGAACACGAACTCGACCGCGCGCGAGACGTGTTCCATGATGCCCTGCACCTGCCGGACGATCTCGCCGATGTCGATGGCAAGGATGTTGGGATGCTTCTGCACCAGCGCGGGCAGCCATGCGCTGTTGCCTTCGGGCGCGCGAAACGCCGCGATGTACGTCGACGGCATCGCGTCGAGCGGCCCGGGCGGAAACAGCGCGAAGAAATTCACGCGGAAGCTGTCCCAATCGACTTTGCGCAGGCTCGTCACCTTGGCCGAGACCGCATTGCCGGCGATGTCGAAGGTCAGTGTGTCGCCGAGTTTCACGCCCAATGTCCCGGCGATACCATCCTCGAGCGACATGCCGGCTTCGGCGGCCGGCATGCCTGGCGTCCAGAACGCGCCGGAGGTGATCGTGTTGCCCTTCGGCAATGCCTCGCTCCACGACAGGTTGAACTCGCGCTCCGCCAGGCGGCGCGCCCGCGTTTCCACGAATTTCTTGGTGTCGATCTCGGTGCCGTTCAAGGCGACCAACCGGCCCCGTACCATCGGATTGAACGGCACGGCGGCGCCTACGCCCTTCTGCAACTGCGCGCGCGCGTCGGTCACCTGGTCCGGCAGGACATTGATCAGGAATTGATTGGGCGCATCGGGCGGCAAGCTGGCGCGCCAATTGCGCATCAGGTCGCCGCGCACGACAGTGAGCAGCAGCAACGCCATCAGGCCCAGTGCCAGGGCACCGATCTGCAGGCTGGACGCGAACGCGCGGCGCCGCAGGTTGGCAAGACCGAAGCGCCATGTGACACCACGCTGCGGCAAGCGCTTCAACAGCGCCAGCAACAGCCACGCGGCGGCGGCCGCCACCAGCAGCAGGCCCGCCACACCGCCCACCATGATCAAGCCCGCCTGCACTTCGCGCGCCTGCACGCCGATCAGCAACGCCACCGTCGCCGCTCCCGCCGCATACGCGAGCGCGCCGCCCGCCCGCGGGCGTGGCAGGTCGCGGCGCAAGACGCGCAACGGCGGCACGCGCGCCAACGCCACCAGCGGCGGCAATGCGAATCCGAACAGCAGCAGGATGCCGGTGCCAAAAGAGGTGACGCCGGGCCACCACGAGGGCGGCGGCAGCTCGGTGGCCACCACCGCGGACAACAGCATCATCAGCAATTGCTGGCCGACGAGTGCAATCACGAGACCCACCGTGCACGCCAGTACACCCAACACCAGGAACTGCAGGAAGAAGAGCGACAGCGTCTGTGTCGTACGTGCGCCGAAGCAACGCATCATCGCGGCCGCGTCGAGATGCCGCCGCAGGTACCGCGATGCCGCCAACGCGACGGCCACCGCGGCGAGCAGCACTGCGACCAGCGCCGCGAGGCCCAGGAATTTCTCGGCACGCTCCAGCGTCTGCCGGACTTCCGGGCGCAGGTCGCGCACCGTTTCCATCCGCTGGCCGGGCCTGGTTTCGGCCGCCACCCATTCGCGGTACGCATCGAGTGTCCCCGACCTGGCGCGGTCCGCCACCAGCAGGCGCCATGTCGCGCGATTGCCTGGCTGCAGCAGGTTGGTCGCGGGCACATCCTCGAGATTCAACAGCATCTTCGGCCCGAGCGCGAACACCACGCCCGCCACTTCAGGCTCCTGCTGCACGATGCCGGCCACCTTGAACGTGGATTCGCCGACGGCGATCGTGTCGCCAATCTTCACGCCCAGGCGTTCCGCCAGCCGCATGTCGGGCCACACTTCACCGCGCGCGGGAATGCCCGTGGCCACGACGCCAGCAGGCCGCGCCGGGTCGGCCAGCAACACTTCGCCACGCAGCGGATAGCCCGTGCCAACGGCCTTCACATCCGTGAGCACGGCTGCGGCATCGGCGGCGGCACCGGGTCCCGGCTGCACCATGCTGTTGAAGCGGATCACCCCCGTGGTGGCGAGCCCGCGTGCACGCGCGGTATCGGCGAACGACGACGGCAGCATGCGGTCCCCCGAGATCATCAGGTCCGCGCCCAGCAACAGATTGGCCTGGGACGTCAGCGCGCTCTGCACGCGTTCGGCGAAGAAACCGACGGTGCCCACGCTGGCCACGGCCAGGATCAATGCCAGGCCCAGCACGCGCAGTTCGCCTGCGCGCCAATCTCGGCGCAGGAGTCGCATTGCCAGCTTGAACGTATGCATCGGTGTCGTCGATCAGGCCGGCGCGAATTGCGCGGACCGCTCGTCGCCGACCAGCTTTCCCGAGGCCAGCGAAAGCTTGCGGCCGCAACGCACGGCAAGCGTGAGGTCGTGCGTGACGAGCACCAGTGTCGTGCCGTGCTCATGATTCAGCCGGAACATGAGGTCGGCCACCTCGACCCCGGTGGCGCCATCGAGATTGCCCGTAGGCTCGTCCGCCATCAGCAGCTTAGGCTCACCCGCAAACGCGCGCGCGATGGCCACGCGCTGCTGCTCGCCGCCGGACAGTTGCCGCGGATAATGCGTGACCCGGCGTGCCAGGCCCACGCGTTCGAGCCAGACACGCGCGCGGGCCTCGGCATCGTCCGCGCCCGCAAGCTCGAGCGGCAGCATCACGTTTTCGAGCGCCGTGAGCGCCGGCAGCAGCTGGAACGACTGGAACACGAAGCCCAGCAACCGCTGCCGCAGCGTGGCGCGCGCATCCTCGCCCAGCGCCGACAACGCATTGCCACCGATGAACACATCGCCCGATGTGGGGCTGTCGAGTCCGGCCATGAGGCCGAGCAGCGTGGTCTTGCCCGATCCGGAGGCACCCACGATCGCGATCGACTCGCCGGGCTCCACTGCGAACGTGACGCCATCGAGAATGGTGAGCGGCGCATCGCCGCTGGTCACGATCTTGGTTAGCGCCTCGGCGCGGATGATGGCTTTGGACATGTCAGGAGGAAGTAGGCGGGCGGCGGCGCATCGCGATGCAAATGCGGCCGGCAACCTCGCAATGCAAGTGGCGGGCGGGGGAAACGATCCGTCGATCGCAATGGATGAAACCCATTGTAGCCTGCCGTGGCAGGTACCCCGGCCCGACAAAAGCTGCACGTTACAATCGCAGCCTCCTCTTGCTCTGGATACCCCGATGTTCCGGCCACGCGTCCTCGCCTTTGTTCGACTGGTCCTGCTGGTAGCAGGCTGCACGGTCGGCGCCACCGCGCCCGCCCAGGACAACGCGCCGGTGCTGCTGGTCGTCGGCGATTCGATCTCCGCCGGCTACGGGCTGCCGGGTGGCACCGTATGGGTGGAACTGCTCGCAGCGAAGCTCAAGGCCGAAGGCTACCGATATCGCGTCGTCAATGCCTCGATCAGCGGCGACACCACGGCCGGCGGGCGCGCGCGCCTGCCTGCCTTGCTGGCCCAACACAAGCCTGCGGTGGTCGTGATCGAACTGGGCGGCAACGACGCACTGCGCGGCGGACGCCTCGCCACCACGCGCGACAACTTGGACGCAATGGTCACCGCAGCGCAGGCCGCCAACGCCAAGGTCATGCTGGTGGGACTGCAGCTGCCATCGAACTATGGCCCCGCGTATGTCCGCGAATTCAGCGAAAACTATGGCAGTGTCGCCAAGGCGCGGCGCGTGCCGCTGGTACCGTATTTCTTCAACGGCTTCGGCGAGGATCTCGCGTTTTTTCTGCCCGACCGGATCCACCCCACCGTCGACGCACAACCGAAGCTCCTTGCCAACGTGTGGCCGACGTTGCAGCCGCTGCTGCGCAAACAATGAGCGAGCGGCCGCCTGCCAACGGCCGCAAGATTGGCGTCGCCGCGCTGGCCCTGCACGCGGATCGCATCGATGTCCGCAGTCCCGCCGAATTTGCCGAAGATCACATCCCCGGCGCCATCAACGCACCGGTGCTCGATGACGCGGAACGCGCCGAGGTCGGCACGCTGCACGCGCAGGTATCGGCCTTCGCGGCCAAGCAACGCGGCGCCGCACTGGTGGCGCGCAACATTGCGCGCATCCTCGAGGGCCAGTGCGCAGGCAAGCCGAGGAACTGGGCGCCTGTCGTCTATTGCTGGCGTGGCGGCAAGCGCAGCGGTGCGTTGGCCCATGTACTGGCGGAGGTCGGCTGGCGCGCCGTGCAACTCGACGGTGGCTACCAGACGTACCGCCGGCACGTTGTGGCCACGCTGGAGGAACTTCCCGCGCGGTTTGCCTATGTCGTCGTGTGCGGCCTCACGGGCTCGGGCAAGAGCCGGCTGCTGACTGCGTTGAAGGACGCGGGGGCACAGGTGCTCGATCTCGAGCAGCTGGCGCAGCACCGCGGCTCGCTGTTGGGTGACTTGCCCGACGCGCCCCAGCCGTCGCAGAAGTGGTTCGACTCGCAGCTTCTCGATGTGCTCGCCGGCTTCGATGCCGCGCGTCCGGTGTTCGTCGAATCGGAAAGCAAGCGGATCGGCACGTTGCAGGTGCCGGCGGCCCTGCTCGACGCGATGCGTGCGGCACCATGCATCAAGTTGGATACCCCACAGCCGTTGCGCGTCGCGCTGCTGAAGGAGGAGTACACACACTTTCTGGCGGATGCGGATGCGCTGAACGACAAACTGCGGCATCTCGCCCCGCTGCACGGCAACAAGATGATTGCGCAATGGGACGCCACCGCGCGGGCCGGCGACTTCGACGCGCTGGTGGCCGACCTGCTGTCGCGGCACTACGACCCCATGTATTCGCGCTCGATCAAGCGCAACTTCCCTCGCGTCGACGAGGCCATCCGCGTCGTGCCCGCCGCCATCGATGCCGGCGCGTTCGATGTCATCGCCCGCGAGCTGGTGCGGACGATCGATCATGTTCAAGCGGAGCCCGCTCTATAGACGACTGTGCATTTCGCGTCGTCAACGCGTCACCTGCTGTCCCGCACCGGTTTCGAGCTTCGCAAGTGGACGACACCGTCGTGCGCGCCTACGCCGCTTGGCGCGCGCTTCGCGCCGCTGCCGTTCCTTGCGACTTGATCGCGATGACCTGCACGCGATGCGCCTGTAGGCGAGGCTTCAGCCTCGCGGTGGCAGCACGCGCGAACGTGAGTAGGCGAGGCTTCAGCCTCGCGGTGCCAGCGCGCGCGAAGGTGAACCAGCGAGGCATAAGTCTCACCTACATGGCGCTGCCGCTCGCGCGACGGTCCACGCCGCGATGAAGGCCTGCCAATGCGGCGCGGTGGACGCGCCGATGCGCTCGCGCACCTGGGCGATTTCCGTCGAGTACTCGCCCGCGGAAATCTCGCCGCGCAGCAGCCGGAACCGCTGGTAGACGAGGTAGGTGTTGAGCACATCCGTCTCGCAGTAGTTGCGCACCTCGGCCAGTTCACCGCGTTCGACCGCGGCCGCCACGTCGCTGCCGTCCATTCCCAGCTTGCCGGGAAAGCCGCACAGGCGCGCCATGGCATCGAGCCCCGCACTGGCGCGCGGCTGGTACATCGCGAGCACATCCATCAGGTCGAGATGCCGGGTGTGATAGCGCCCGAGATAACTGTTGAACTTGAAATCCCGGTCCTGGTCGCCCCAGTCCCAGTACCTTTCAGCCGTGATGCCGTGGATCAGCGCACGGTGATTGAGCACCGGCAGGTCAAAGCCGCCGCCATTCCACGAAACGAGCTGCGGCGTGAACTTGTCGATGCCGTCGAAGAATCGGCGGATCAATTCGGGCTCGGTGTCATCGAGCTCGCCGACCGACCAGATCCGCAGGTCCTGCGCCGTACGCAATGCGCAACCGATCGCCACCACCTTCTGCAGGTACAGCGGCATGAAATCCGATCCCGTGGCCATCCGGCGCTTCTGGCTGAACCACGCGAGGACATCGGCATCGCTCAACGCCGAGGGCGCATCGTGGATGCGCCGGATGCCCGCGACATCGGGCACCGTCTCGAGGTCGAACACCAGCACCGGTGTCATCAGGGGAACACACCCGTGGTGAGGTAGCGATCGCCGCGGTCGCAGACGATGAACACGATCGTGGCGTCCTTCAACTCGCGCGAAATGCGCAACGCCACTGCGCACGCACCGCCCGCCGAGATCCCGCAGAAGATACCTTCCTCGCGCGCCAATCGGCGCGTGGTCTCCTCCGCATCCGTCTGCGTGACCGCTTCGATGCGGTCGACGCGCTTGCTGTCGTAGATCTTCGGCAGGTAGGCCTCGGGCCATTTGCGGATGCCGGGAATGGATGCACCCTCGGCCGGCTGCGCACCAACGATCGTGACGGCGGGATTCATTTCCTTCAGGAACTTCGACACGCCCATGATCGTGCCCGTGGTACCCATCGCCGAGACAAAGTGCGTGATGCGCCCACCCGTGTCGCGCCAGATCTCCGGCCCGGTGGTGCGGTAGTGCGCCAGCGGATTATCCGGGTTGGCAAACTGGTCGAGGATGATCCCCTCGCCGCGCGCTTGCATTTGCTGCGCGACGTCGCGCGCCATCTCCATACCGCCGTCTTTAGGCGTCAACACGATCTTGGTACCGAACGCAGCCATGGTCTGCCGGCGCTCTTCCGATGAATTTTCCGGCATCACCAGCACCATCTTGTAGCCGCGCATCGCCGCCACCATCGCCAGCGCAATGCCGGTGTTCCCGCTGGTCGGCTCGAT
>JBBQEY010000128.1:0-9114 GCA_038321425.1 Burkholderiales bacterium
GCCGCACGCCGCCCTTGGCCGCGGTGTAGGGCACCACCGACGGTCGCGCCAGTTCGCTCATCAGCGACGCGATGTGCACGATCTTGCCCTCTTTGCGCTCGATCATGCCGGGCAGCACTGCCTGCGAGACGACAAAGGGCGCGGTGAGATTGGTGGCGATGATTGCGTCCCAGTCCTCTGCCGGAAAGTCCTGCATCGGCCCACGGCGCTGGATGCCGGCGTTGTTGACCAGGATGTCGACTTTGCCGTGCCGCGCGATCACCGCGTTGACGCCGGCAAAAACGGCCGTGCGATCGACGACGTCGAAAGCTTCGACGTCGGCCTTGAAGCCTTCGGCGATCAGCGCATCGGCGGCTTGCCGCAATTCGTCTGGCTTGCGGCCATTGAGCACGACGGTGGCGCCGGCTTCGGCCAGGCCGCGCGCGATCGCGAAGCCAAGACCGCGGTACGCGCCGGTGACGAGGGCCACGCGGCCATCAAGACGAAAGCTTTCAGGTAGTGAAACAGCCATTCAAAGACTCCTGAGAATCAATACGAAAGTTCATGGTGCAGGAATTGTAGATTTGTAGGCGAGGCTTCAGCCTCGCGGGTATGACGCATCGAAGCTGCGAGGCTGAAGCCTCGCCTACCGAATCTTGAAACGCCGTCACTCATACCAACGCATGCGTATCCCCGTCCACCGGCAACGCATGCCCCGAGATGTTGGCACCGCGCGGCGACGCGAGAAATACGATGGCATGGGCGATGTCGTCGGCGGTGACGAAGCGCTTCAACGAAGTCTTACCCAGCATCTCGTCGCGGACCACGTCGGGGTCGACGCCGCGCAGCTTCGCCTTGTTGGTATAAACGGATTCGATCCGCGCGCCGGCCACAGCACCCGGGCAGATTGCATTCACGCGAATGCCGAAGTCGCCCAGTTCGATCGACAACGATTTGGTGAAGCCGATCACGCCCCACTTGGCGGCCGCATACGGCGTGCGATTGGGAAAGCCGAAGCGCCCGGCGGCGGACGACAGGTTGGCGATGCTGCCGTTGGTGCTGGCCTTCAGCAACGGGATGGCCCGCTGCACGCACAGGAACTGGCCGGTCAGGTCCACGGCCAGCGTCCGGTTCCAGTCGGCGAGGCTGATCTCTTCGCACGGCGCGGTGGGGCCGGCAATGCCGGCGTTGTTGACCAACGCATCGAGGCCGCCCATCTCGCGGACGGCGCCGGCGAAGAGGCCGGCCACGGCTTCCCGATCCGCGACGTCGCAGAGTTGCTGGCCGATTTCCGGGTCGCTCCCGGCCAGGGCGGCCAACGCGCGCGCATCGACATCGCAGACGTGCACGCGGGCACCCTCGCGGGCAAACGCACGTGCCGTGGCGAGGCCGATGCCCGAAGCACCGGCGGTGACCAGCACGCGCAAGCCGCGAATCTGCATGTCCATCGAAGCGTCTCCCGATGACCGCGACGCGGCCAAATGCGACAATGTACGCGGAGGCGCGCGGGAAGTCGCGCGGCAGTGCAACGGGACGCGCACGACGCGTGCCTGCAAAGGAGGCGCATGGAGACTGCAGCCATCATCGGTGCTGGGTTGGTCGGGCGGGCATGGGCGATGGTGTTTGCGCGTGCCGGCTGGACGGTGCATCTGTACGACGCGGCGGCGGGGCAAGTGGAGGCGGCGCAGGAATTCATCGCGGAGAGCCTCGTGGAACAGCAGGCCATGGGCCTCGCCGACGATGCCGCCGCAGCGTCGGCGCGCATCCTGCCGGCGGCGACTCTGGAGGATGCCGTCGCCGGCGCGGCATGGGTGCAGGAAAACCTGCCGGAAATCCTGGCGCTTAAAGTCGAGGTGTTCGCGGCTCTCGATCGCACCGCGGCGCCCGGCACCGTGCTGGCCAGCTCCACGTCGGCGATTCCCGCGTCGCACTTCACCGAGAATCTAGCCGGCCGCGCGCGCTGCATCGTCGCGCATCCGGTCAATCCGCCGCACCTCGTGCCGGTGGTGGAACTCTGCGGTGCGCCGTGGACCACGCGCGCGACACTGGACCGCGCATACGCCGTGATGAGCGACATCGGCCAGGTGCCGGTGGTGATCAAGCGCGAGCTGCCGGGCTTCGTCCTCAACAGGTTGCAGGGTGCATTGCTGACCGAGGCGATGCGGCTGGTCGGCGAGGGCTACATCACGCCGGCCGATCTCGACAAGACCATCAGCGCGGGACTGGGCTTGCGCTGGTCGTTTCTCGGACCTTTCGCGACCATCGAACTGAATGCGCCAGGCGGCGTGCCGGACTACTGCGCACGCTATGCCGAGTTCTATCGCCAGTTGGCGAAGGAGCCGGCGGGACCGGAGTCGTGGTCCGCTACCACTGCGGCGCAGGTGGCCGATGCCATGGGCACTTCCTACAACGCCGCGCAGCGGGACGCGCGGATGCAATGGCGCGACCGCCGGCTGATGGCACTGGCCCGACACAAGCGCGAACAACCCGATTCCGACTGAAGGACATACTTCAATATGGCTGCTGCAAACAAGGTCATCATCACCTGCGCCGTGACCGGCGCCATCCACACGCCGTCGATGTCGCCGTACCTGCCCATCACGCCGCAGGAGATCACCGACGCCGCGGTGGCCGCGGCCGAGGCGGGCGCCGCCGTCGTGCATCTGCACGCGCGCGATCCCGTGGATGGCAGCCCCACGCAGGACCCGAAATACTTCCGTGATTTTGCGCCGGCCATCGCGAAGCGCAGCGACGTGGTGATCAACTTCACCACCGGCGGCGCACCGACGATGACGATCGAGGAGCGGCTGCAGCCGGCGCTGCAGTTGAAGCCCGAAGTGGCCTCGCTCAACATGGGCTCGATGAACTTCGGGCTTTATCCGATGCTGGCGCGTTTCCCCGACTTGAAGCACGCGTGGGAACGTCCCTACCTCGAAGGCTCGGTCGACCGCATCTTCAAGAACACCTTCAAGGACATCGAGCACATCCTCACCTCTTGCGAGGCCAACAACACGCGCTTCGAGATCGAGTGCTATGACATCGGCCACCTGTACACCGCCAAGCACTTCTTCGATCGCGGCGTCGTGAAGGCGCCGTTGTTCATCCAGAGCGTGTTCGGCATCCTGGGCGGCATCGGCGCGCATCCGGACGACGTGATGCACATGAAGCGCACTGCCGATCGCCTGTTCGGCGAACAGTACCGATGGAGCGTGCTCGGTGCGGGCCGCAACCAGTTGCCGATCGCCGCGATGTCAGCGGCCATGGGCGGCAACGTGCGCGTGGGGCTGGAAGACAGCCTGTGGCTCGGGCCCGGGAAGCTGGCCGAATCGAATGCGGCGCAGGTGCGCGCGGTGCGGTCGATCATCGAGGGCATGGGGCTTTCCATCGCCACGCCGGACGAAGCGCGGGCCATCCTGAAGTTGAAGGGCAAGGCCAACGTGGGGTTCTGATCCGCCGAAGGCGTGGCGGGCCGTTCGTCCGGACCTCAGCAGCAGCTTGACCCGCACGATCGAACTCCCGATACTCGGGCTCGCGTGATTGAAGTGCCTACCCGTCGAAGGGGTCTTTTGGGTCAGTTGCGCGGAGATGGCGCGTTGACGAGCGGCGCAGTGAAATGGGCGACTATCGCACAGAATTCGGTAGCGGTCATTGACGCACACCTTCTTGAGATCGTACGTTGGTCGAGTGGTCCAACGCAGTGTCTGTTGGGGGGCTGGCCGTTCGTACTTGCCATGATCGTCGCGCTTAGAGCCATGATCGCCTATCTCGATCTGGCCCTGTGGCTGGTCATGAAGCAATGAGGTCGCGACAAATGTCTACGCCGATTTCATTTCTCGCCAACAAATCACCCGGGCATCTGCGACCGCAACCGTCAATCGTGTTTGACATGCCCCGCGGCCCCTGCCCCTACGACCCGACGCTACGCTTGCCGGGGCCGCCAACGTGTGAGCACGCGCATTGCGCCCTGATGGGCGCGCTTAGCGCTCTCCAATGGCCCGAGCTCGGGAATGCTGCGCTTGGTGACAACCTCGGTCGAAAGTGGTATCCCCGCGGGCAGCGCATTCATCAGCTCAAGGAGCGGCAGGTCCCCCTCGCCGGGCGGCCAACGACGCTCGCGTGCTTCCGCGGGAATCTCAGCTTCCGGGGGCGGCGCCAGCGGCGCGTCGCTGAGCTGAATGTGGCCGATGAGGCCGGCGGGTACGTTCGCGAGATCGGCGGCCGTCCCGCCCGAGCGCACCACGTGCAGCAGGTCGATCAGGATGCGGCCATTCGGCCGCGCCGCGCGGCTCACAATCTCGACGGCGTCGTGCACGGACGCGATCGGCTTGCGCCAGCACATGAACTCGAGGTCGACGCCGAGCCCGTGACGCTGCGCCAAGTCGCACAGCGCGCCGAAACGTTCGGCGTTGCCTCCGATGTCAGGATCATCACCGCTCGCCCCGGTGTTCACGCGGCTCGCACCGAGCTCGGCCGCGATCGCCATCCAAGGTTCGAGGGCGCTCACATCCAGATTTCGGCCGAGCGAGATGAACTCCACATCGTATATCTCTACTCTGGCGGCCACCGCGCGGGCGCGCAGCACCTTTGCCGCCTCTCGCGCAATCGGATAGAAAATCGTCCCCGGAGCCGCCTGATGCATGCGCAGCCCGACCCGGACATAGCCTGCCTCCGCCGCGAGGTCGAACAACTCCGGCGGGCCTACATCAAGCGCACCCAGATGCGCCAATCCCAACTTCAACATCACTGCTCCCCATCTCTATTCGTGGTACTAAAGGCCACGTCCAATGCCGGCAAGGCTCGTTATCCACCGGCGCAATTCTCGAGTCATAGTCTACAAGTCGTCTCTTGGAAAATAGGAAATCCGAAATGGCCAACTACATTGTTCACCCGATCCCGCTCGCAGAGCAGGTGCTCGACAAATCGGCGTTGACCTATCGACGCTGCTTTGGCGAAAAGTATACCCAGATCGCCTACACGTGGTACCTGGAAGGACCTGACCACAAAATCATCGTGGATGCTGGTGTCGATTCGGATTATCTCGTGAAGGTGAGAGGGATACCTTCGAAGGACATTCAATCCATCGATGCAGGCCTCAAAATGTACGGCCTATCTCCTGACGACATCGACATCGTGATCGTCACCCACCTTCACTCAGACCACATCGCACACGGTAGTCGGTTCAAGAATGCCCGGATCATTGTGCAGAAAGCGGAACTCGATTTTGCGCTAAACCCCCACCCCACCGTCGCTCCACAGTACCCGAAGCACTTCTTCGCCGACCTGAACTTCGAAACCATTACCGGCGACGCGAAGATCTGCGACGGAGTGTCCGTAATCAGCACGCCCGGGCACACCGTGGGCGGGCAGTCGGTCGTGGTCGATACTAAGCAGGGAACGGTGATCATCTCTGGGCTTTGTACGATCCAGGAGAATTTCGAGCCGCCAGAGAGCATCAGAAAGACGACACCGGTGATTCCCTGTGGCGTTTTCGTGAATCTTTTCGACACTTACGACAGCCTGCTCAGAATCAAGAATTCCGCGGACATCGTAGTGTCGCTCCATGATGCCAAGTTCCGCGACGTCGGCGGGATCGGGTGATTCAGGTCGGGATCGTGTTTGAAGCCGGGGACCTGCGTCGAACCCAGGTACTAACATCATCGTGAAATCAAACAAAATCGGGATTATCGGACTTGGAAATATCGGCATGCCGATTGCCGCAAACATCCTGAGGGCGGGATTTGGCCTTAGTGTTTTCGACATTCGCCCTGAGCTTTGTGCCCAGTTGGCGAGGGCGGGTGCGCGTGTCGCAACCTCGTGCGCAAACCTGGCGCAGACCAGTGATTACATTATCAGTCTGGTCCGCGACATTCCACAGACGAAGGAGGTCCTTTACGGCAAAAATGGATTATGGAGCGGGCTGGCGGAGCGAAAGACGCTCATCATTATGAGCACGATCCTCCCAGAGTTCATTCGGGAAGTGGCCCGCCTTGCGGCTGAACAAGGGAACACAGTAATCGACGCGGCCATCAGCGGTGCGGATGTCGCCGCCAAAGAGGGAACCCTGACCATCATGGTAGGGGGACCCGAAGAAGTTTACGGCGACGTACGTCCGTTGTTCGAAGCCATTGGCAAGAACATTTTTCACCTCGGCCCCGTCGGCAGCGGAATGGTCGTCAAGCTCGTGAATAACGCGATTCGTACGGTAAATCTCTACGGTACACGTGAGGGCCTTAAGCTGGCGATTCAGGCCGGCGTGGATCCGAAGCGCCTGTTCGAGGTTGTCAATGTGAGCACTGGGCAAAGCTGGGGCTCCGATCACTGGGAACGCGATCAAAGAGAGGTCGAGAGTTATCGCAAGGACCCCCAGAATAGCCGCTTTGCGAATATGGCCAAGGACCGCGAGATCGCTCTGGACTACGCAATGGAAATTGGGGGCGAGGTTCCGTTGTTGCAACTCACCAAAAGCATATCGTTGGAATAGAAGCGCCTGGCGCGCCGTTGACAAATGGAGGATCCGTCGTGGTGAAATTTTTCGGGATAATGCGGCTCAATCCGGGATTTGATCCGGACGAAACCTGGGAACTGTGGAAGTCAAAGTTCACTGCGTCGGGAACGCAGTTGCTCCTGCCCGAACTGAAGAAATTCACGATTAACCGAGTCATCGGTACGGTTGGGGATACCCAAACCGACATCTTCGGCTATGCCGAGCATGTCTACGAGGATCGTGAAAGCCTGGTGCGCGCCTTTAGTCGCCGGTTCCAGAAGACTGACTTCAAACCTCCGTTCGACATTCAGCGACTCATTGCCGAGCCTTGGGAAGTTCCGCTAGACCGAAAGTCGCGGGTGTGACCGGCAGGCGCTGCGGGAACGGGAGTGTAACTCGTGGCACAGCGTGTGGGCCACAGCATGTCCAATCATGGAAGACCCCGGGTCGGTCAGTGTGAATAGACCACGGATTTGCACGGTCATCGTCCACAAGGACGACGTTAGGGCGGCATTGGCTGTCGAAAGTCTTGTCGACTTGTTCGAAGTACGGATAGACATGATCGGCGACGGGTGGAAGGAAGTGGCGAGGCAGCTCAACAAGCCCTGGCTGGCGACCAACCGGGCCGCCAGCGAAGGCGGCAAGTGGAGCGGCGACGAAGACTCAAGAATGAAGGAACTGCTCACCGCGCTTGAGCTCGGCGCCGACCTTGTGGACATCGAATTGCAGACGGCTGGGGTAGAGCAGATCGTCAGGACCATCAAGCGCAGGGCGAAGTGTGTGGTGTCCTTTCATGACTGGAGCGGCATGCCGACGCTCGGAGCATTGGAGCAAGTCGTGCGCAGACAGCTGGCCGTGGGCGCCGACATCTGCAAAGTGGTTGGCAAGGCCACGAAGTTCGAGGACAACGTGACGCCGCTGGAACTCGTCGGACGATTCCCGGACGTGTCGTTGATCGCCCTCTCCATCGGCTCCGATGGCGTGATCGGCCGGACGCTCAGCCCGTTGCTTGGCGGCTATCTGACGTACGCCACGGCGGGACAGGGCAAGGAATCCGCGCAGGGGCAGAGCCCGGCAGCGGAGCTAAGACGAATCTACGATCTGTGGCAGGAGCGCATGGACGACGGGTCGAAGCTCACGTCCTAGAAGAAGCCACGACAACCGGATAGGCCGGTGCAACTCGGCCCGCCAAACCGCATCCGCCGTGATGGTGCCGTCCGGGTCGTCCTATCGCATTGGTGTGGCGTAGACCTCGCTCATCTGTCCGAGATCCCGCGCCATCGCGCGACCGAGTTCGAGCGGTGGCCAAGCTGGCAGA
Source organism: Burkholderiales bacterium (assembly GCA_038321425.1). Taxonomy (GTDB): domain Bacteria; phylum Pseudomonadota; class Gammaproteobacteria; order Burkholderiales; family Casimicrobiaceae; genus VBCG01. Next base: position 7,782 of record JBBQEY010000128.1, read on the forward strand.
CTAAGCTCGACGTTACTGGCGCGATTGAGTTCAACGCCCCTCTTGACGCCTCCGGCGGCACCGCGCATCGTGGCGAATTCGACCTGTTGGCCCTTTTAGGAGGCAGCATGACTTCCTTGCGTCCGACCATGCTGGTGGCGTGTGCGATGGCCGTGTTGCTGGGCGGATGCGCGCCCAAGTACAACGATGCGGAGGTCATTGGCGGGAACAAGGTGGGCGCGCGCACGATCCAGCTTGACGTGCTCGCCGAGATCAAGCCCTGCACGCAGACGCTGATTGCGAACGGGCCACTCACGGTGTCGTGTGAGCATTCGGGTCCTGGCAGCCTGGCCGCCACGTCGACGTTCACGTTGCGCGATTTACCGGCAGGCACGGCGGTCGGCAGCAATGCCGGCCGCGTGATCCTGCAGGTACCCGAGTCTGCCTCCGGTTTCAACGGCACCTACACGGGCCCGTTCAACGGCAACCTGGGCATCAACACCTTTACCGCGCCGCTTGCCGCCGACAGCACGAAGTCGATTGCAGCAGAGCCCGGGACCAAGCTGGTGATGTTCGATCCGCCGCCTGGCAACGGCCTGTATCGCTTCGTCGTCAATTTCTCCGAGTCCGGCGCGGCGCCGGCACCCCTGCCGCTCAAGGTGATGTTCGTCGGCAAGGTCACCGCCAGCGGTCGCGACTACTACCCGCCGGTCCTGCCGTGCACGAACAACTTTGCGGCGATCCCGGCACTGCTGCTGCCCTCGCTCGGTTTCTACGCGCCGATCGATAACACGCCCGTGGCCACGCAAAAGGGCTGCAACAACGTGAGTTACAGCTTCGGGTCCGCGGCGGTCGACGTCGTCGAGTTCTATCACGCGGGCTTCGACCACTATTTCATCACGTGGGGTGCGGGCGAAATTGCCGCGCTGGATGCCGGCACGGTGATCAAGGGCTGGACGCGCACCGGGCACAAGTTCAAGGCGTTCATCAATGCGGTGGCGGGGTTCCAGGGGGTGTGCCGCTTCTACATTCCGCCGTTGCTCGGCGACTCCCACTATTACGGCCGCGGCGACACCGAATGCGCGGAAACGCGTATCAAGTTCCCGGGATTGGTGGAAGAGGATGCCAAGTACATGACCATGGCGTTGCCGGTGGCGGGCACATGTCCCGCCAACACGACGCCGGTCTATCGCGTGTTCAGCGGACGCACGGACGCCAATCATCGGTACATGACCGACAAGGGCTTGCGCGACCTGATGGTGACGGCCGGGTGGATTGCCGAAGGTGACGGCCCGGATCTCGTCGTGATGTGCGCGCCGGCGTAGCCGCGACTACGGGTTCGCGGCGGCTTCCA
>JBBQEY010000129.1:0-9087 GCA_038321425.1 Burkholderiales bacterium
GCCGGGTACCGATGCCTATGCGGGCTATTGCATGGCCGCCTCCGGGTTTCTGGCGCTTGCGTACACGCTAAAGCTTGGCGCGCACATACGCGTTACGCTCTTGCTGGAACATTTGGGCGCGCGCGCCGGTCGCGCGCTCGAAATCTGGTCACTGGGTGTCGCCACCCTGCTGTCCGGCATATTTGCGTACTTCAGTATCCGGCTTGCGTTCCAATCCTGGGACTTCAACGACATCTCCACCGGCAACGACGCCACGCCGCTGTGGCTGCCGCAACTGTCGATGGCTTTCGGCGTCACCATTCTCTTCATCGCCTTCGTCGACAACTTCGTCCGCGAACTGAAGGGCGAGCGCGTCGCCAAGGTGCCGGCCGAGGCCACGCGCAGTGAATGAAGCGCTGATCACCACGTTGCTGGTCGTGGCACTTTTCCTGCTGCTCGGCAGCGGCGTATGGATTGGCCTTGCGCTGGCTGGCGTCGCATGGATCGGCATGGAACTCTTCTCGTCGCGACCGGCCGGCGATGCGATGGCCGTCACCATCTGGGGCTCGGCATCGTCGTGGACGCTTACCGCGCTGCCGCTCTTCGTGTGGATGGGCGAGATCCTGTTCCGTACGCGATTGTCGGAGGACATGTTCAAGGGGCTGGCGCCGTGGCTCGAGCGCATTCCCGGCCGCCTGCTGCACACCAACATCATCGGCTGCACGATCTTCGCGGCCGTGTCGGGCTCATCCGCCGCAACCTGCGCCACGATCGGCAAGATGACGCTGCCCGAACTCGCGCGCCGCGGGTACCCGGAGGGCATCACGATCGGCACGCTGGCCGGCGCGGGCACGTTGGGCCTTCTCATTCCGCCATCGATCATCATGATCGTGTATGGCGTCACCGCCAATGTGTCGATCGCCGAACTCTTCATCGCCGGCGTGCTGCCCGGCGTACTTCTCGCCACGTTGTTCTCCGGTTACATCGTCGTCTGGGCGCTGCTGAACCCCGCGGCGATTCCGGCCATCGTCGAGCGCACGACCTTGATGCAGAAACTGCATGCGTCGCGGCACCTGATCCCGGTCGTGTTGCTGATCATGCTGGTGCTGGGATCGATCTACGTCGGGATCGCCACCGCCACCGAAGCTGCTGCCTTTGGCGTCGTGGGCGCGCTGTTCCTGTCGTGGACGCAGGGCTCGCTCAATCGCACCACACTGGTGTCGAGCCTGATGGGGGCCACCAGCCTCTACTGCATGATCGCACTGATCCTGTCCGGCGCGGCCTTCCTCACGCTGGCGATGGGCTATATCGGGTTGCCGCGGCATCTGGCCGAATGGATCGGCGGACTGGGTTTGAGCCCGTTCGTGCTGATCATCGCCCTCACCGGCTTCTACCTCGTGCTCGGCTGCTTTTTGGACGGCATCTCGATGGTGGTGCTGACGATGGGCGTGATCCTGCCCACGGTCGAGAAGGCCGGCATCGATCTGCTTTGGTTCGGAATCTTCGTTGTGCTGGTCGTCGAGATGGCGCAGATCACGCCACCCGTGGGTTTCAACCTCTTCGTGCTGCAGGGCATGACCGGCAAGCAGATCACGTGGATTGCGCGGCACACGATCCCGATGTTCGCGCTGATGATGGTCGCCGTCCTGTTGGTCTGGTTCGTCCCGGAGATCATCACGTATCTGCCGCAGAAAATGAAGGTCGGCTAGGCGCGCCGCGACGGGATGAATGCGACGGATGTAGCGCTGATCGACGCCTTCTGCGACCAGTTGTGGCTGCAGGATGGCCTTGCTCCCACGTCGCTCGACAGTTATCGCCGCGATCTCAACGCGTGGGCCGCGTGGCTCGATGGCGGCGGTCTGCTGCTCGCCGATCGCGGTGCCGTGGAAGGCTGGCTGGCGGCGCAATACGGCGATGGCGCGAAAGCCACGTCGGTGGCGCGGCGGCTCTCGACGTTGCGCCGCTTCTACCGGCTGCAGATGGAGCGCGCCGCCATCCGCGACGATCCCACCCTGCGCGTGCGGGCGCCGCGCAAGCCGCAACGATTGCCAAAGCTCTTGTCCGAAGCGCAGGTCGAGGCGTTGCTGGCCGCACCAGACGTCAACACGCCATTGGGCCTGCGCAATCGCGCGATGCTGGAGACGCTCTACGCCACGGGATTGCGCGTGTCGGAGCTCACCAGCCTCAAGCTCGCGCAGGTCGGGTTGGCCGCGGGCGTGGTCCGCGCGCTGGGCAAGGGTAGCAAGGAGCGCCTGGTACCGCTGGGGGACGAAGCCGTGGCGTGGCTGCAGCAGTATCTCGACACGGTACGGCCGGGTCTCGCCGGTGAGGGCAAGGACGATCACCTGTTCCTCACGGCGCGGCAGGGCCCGATGACGCGGCAGGCGTTCTGGGCGTTGCTGAAGCGGCTGGCCGCAGGCGCGGGCATTCCTGCTGCGGCGCTGTCGCCGCATGTGCTGCGGCACGCCTTTGCCACGCATCTCCTCAATCACGGTGCGGACCTGCGGGTGGTGCAACTGCTGCTGGGCCACGCCGACATCACGACCACGACGATCTACACCCACGTCGCGCGCGAGCGCTTGAAGCGCCTGCACGCACAACATCATCCACGCGGTTGATGGCGGCACGCGTCGAGTACAATCCGGGCGCATCGCGTCCCCCTCGCCCCCCTTCATGAAACCTCTCGCCGCCGCCTCGCGCTTCGCCCGGCGCCAGATGCTGCACTGGCAATCGCGGCGGCATTGGCGGACGCTCGAGGGTGGCGACCCGGCGGCGCTCGCCCCCGGCGCCGCCATTCCGTTCCACTGCAACCTGTGCGGCACCGCCAACAGCGGCACGCTGGTGCAGTTATCGCGCGAAGTTCCCTCCTGCACGCATTGCGGATCCACCGTCCGCTTTCGCGCGATGGCGTACCTGGTGACCCGCGAGGTGCTGGGCCGGCCTGCGGTGTTGACGGCGTTGACGCCGCGCCCGGGCATCACCGGCATCGGCCTCACCGACGCCGACGCGTATGCGCGGCCGCTCGCCACCGCCTTTGCCTACGAGAACACGTGGTATCACACGGAACCGCGCGTCGACATCACGCAGATCGACGCGTCGCGCGAGCATCGCTACGACTTCGTCATCGCGAGTGACGTGTTCGAGCACGTGCTGCCGCCAGTGGGCCGCGCCTTCGTCAACGTGCGCCGGATGCTGAAGCCTGGCGGCAAGTTCATCTTCACCGTGCCGTTCAGCCTCGAGCCCGCCACTCGCGAACATTTCCCTGACCTGCACGATTGGTCGCTCGCGGAAGTGGACGGCCGCTGGATTCTCGACAACACGACGGTGGATGGCCGCGCGGAGCGCTTCGACGCTCTCATCTTCCACGGTGGCCCCGGCTCCACGTTGGAAATGCGGCTCTTTTCGCTCGACGCGTTGCGGCAGGAATTCGCCACGGCAGGCTTTGCGCGCATTCGCGTGGCTGCCGAGCCATGGCTACCCTACGGCATCCACTGGCCGGAACCGTGGTCGGTGCCGATCGTCGCCTACGCCTAGTGGCCGGTAACAGAGCAAACGGGCCGCATGAGCAAGGAACGCTTCCCCACCACCAACGCGGTGCGCGTGCTGCGCGATCATAACGTTGCGTTCACCCACCATCCCTACGACTACGAGGAGCGCGGCGGTACGGCGGTGTCCGCGCGCGAGCTCGGTGTGGGCGAGCACGCGGTGATCAAGACGCTGGTGCTGGAGGATGACGCGAAGCGCCCCTTCGTGATGCTGATGCACGGCGATCGCGAAGTGTCGATGAAGACGCTGGCACGCCTGCTGGGCGTGAAGTCCGTCGCACCCTGCGTGCCGGCGGTGGCGGACCGGCATTCGGGCTACCCGGTGGGCGGCACCAGCCCCTTCGGCACGCGCCGGGTGATGCCCGTTTACCTGCAGGCCAGCATCGCCGATCTTCCCTTCGTGTACATCAACGGTGGCCGGCGCGGCTATCTCGTGGGCATGACGCCCGCGGATCTCGAGCGCGTGTTGCGGCCCATTCGCGTGGACGCGATGGCCTGAGCGTCGCGCAGGTCAGCGCGATCGTTCGATCTCGATGCCGATCTCGCGCACGCCAGGCAGCGCCGCCAGCTTCGCCACGCGCACCTTGACCCACGGCGCACCGAACTCGACCAGCACGAGTTGCGCGACGTCGTGCGTAAACTGCTCGAGCAGCGGCGCCGGCGAGTCCTTGGCGAAGGCCACGAGACGCCCCACCACGGCACTGTAGTCAAGCGCGTCGGTGAGTTCGCCCGACGTGAATGCCTGCGCCGACGCCATGCCGATCTCGAGGTCGAGGCGAATCGTCTGCGGCAGATGGCGCTCCCACGCGTAAACACCGATACGGGTCTCGACGCGCAGGTCGTGGATGAAGATCTTATCCATGGCGGGGGAACGTTGGCGGGAGTTGCCGGGTGGGATTGCGGTGCGCCGCAGCGTGGTGCCGATACCTCGAAATCCGGTCGCCGTTTCGCTGTTGCGCTAGAATCGTTGCAGATTCTACCCTGCACCAACGCCGCCACGAACCTGCCATGACCGTCGCCCTCCTCATCGTTGTCGGCGCCTATCTGATCGGGTCCGTGTCGTTTGCTGTGGTCGTAAGCCGCGCGTTCGGGCTTCCTGATCCGCATGAATATGGGTCGGGCAATCCCGGCGCCACCAACGTGCTGCGCACCGGCAACAAGAAGGCGGCAATCCTCACGCTGGCCGGCGACGGCCTGAAGGGTTATGTCGCGGTCGCGCTGGCGCAATGGCTGCTTCCGCACGCGGGTGGTCTGCCGTGGGTCGTGCCGGCGGCGGCACTGGCCGTGTTCCTCGGCCACCTCTTCCCGGTATTTCACCGTTTCGCGGGTGGCAAGGGTGTTGCCACGGCCGCGGGCATCGTGTTCGCGCTGCATTGGCCGCTCGGTCTTGCCTTGCTGGTCGTGTGGGCGACGATGGCTTTCGGCTTCAAGATCTCCTCACTCGCGGCGTTGACCACCGCGGTGCTGCTGCCGCTTGGCGCGTTCTGGGTGTTCGGGAACGTGCTCGTCGCGTGGACGATGGTGCCTATCTGCGTACTGCTGTTCTGGCGACATCGCGCCAACATCCGGCAACTTCTCGACGGCAAGGAGCGCTCGATCGGGCGCACCTGACGGGCACTGCATGGCCACGTTCGCGCATGGTGGTGTGGACCTCTATTACGAGGTGCATGGGCGCGGGAAACCTCTGTTGCTGATCGCCGGGCTCGCCGCCGACAATGCATTCTGGCTGCCGGTGCAGGAAACTTTCGCAGCAACCCGGCAGGTGATCGTGTTCGATAATCGCGGCTGCGGCCGCACCACGCCGCTTGACGCCGGCAGCAGCATGCGCACGATGGCGGACGACACGATGGCGCTGGTGCGCCACCTTGAACTGACGAAGGTCGACATCGTGGGCCATTCGATGGGCGGCATGATCGCGATGGAGTGCGCGCTGCACGACCCGGATCTCGTCGACAACCTGGTGCTGGCGGCCACGGGACCGGTGAACAGCGTGCGCAGTGACGATCTTTTCGGCGCATGGGTGCAGCTCTTCGGCACCCTCGACCGCGCGACGTGGTTTCGCAACCTGTTCTACTGGGTGCTGACCACGAAGTTTTTCGACAATGCGGCAACAGCGGACGCCCTGGTGAAACTGGCCGCTGCGTATCCGTACCAGCAGACGACCGTGGCGTTGCGGAATCAGGTGGCGGCCATTGCGGCGTTCGATGCGACGGCCGCGTTACCGGCGATCCGCGCGCGCACGCTGGTTCTGGCGGGCGCGCAGGACCTGCTGTTTCCGTTGGCTTCGTGTGCGGCGTTTGCGAAGACGATCCCGCGCGCCACGTTCGCCACGATTGAAGAATCAGCGCATTCGATCCCCATCGAATTCCCAGCGGTGTTCACGCGCCACGTGCTGGATTTCCTGGCGACCACCTAAGCCGCGCTCAGCGACGACAATTCCCAGCGCGGGCGCACACCGAAGCCCGCATCGCGCGGGGGAGCGTGCAGCAACCGCAACGCGCCGACCAGCGCGATCATCGCGCCGTTGTCGGTGCAGAACTCGAGATCCGGGAAATACACGCGGGCGCCACGCGCGCCCAAATCCGACACCAGTCGCGCGCGCAGGCTGCGGTTGGCCCCGACGCCCCCCGCCACCACCAGCCGCGCGCGTCCGGTGGCCGCCAGCGCGGCCATGGACTTGGCGACCAGCACGTCGACGATGGCGCATTGGAATTCGTGGGCGATGTCTGCCTTGCGCGCGTCGGCCAGCGCCTCGGGCGCATCGCCGCCGGCTTCGCGCCGCGCCAGCGTGGCCACCGCGGTCTTGAGGCCGGAGAAGCTGAAATCGAGATCGCCGGAATCGAGCATCGGACGGGGCAGGCGCACGGCCCCCGGCGTCCCGCGCTCCGCCAGCGCGGCCAATGCGGGCCCACCGGGATAGGGCAACCCCAGCATCTTGGCCGTCTTGTCGAAGGCCTCCCCTGCGGCATCGTCGAGCGTATCGCCCAGCAGCCGGTAGCGTCCCACCCCTTCGACATCGAACAACTGGCTATGGCCGCCGGACACGAGCAACGCGACAAACGGAAACGCCGGCTTGTCCGCCGCCAGCAACGGCGAGAGCAGGTGGCCTTCGAGGTGATGGACGCCGATCGCGGGCTTGCGCAGCGCCATGGCCAGCGCGGACGCCACGCCGGCGCCGACCAGCAGCGCCCCGGCCAGGCCGGGCCCCTCCGTGTAGGCGATGCCGTCGATGGCGTCGAGTTCGAGCCCGGCAGCGGCCAAAACCTGCCGGATCAGCGGGACGATCCGCCGGATATGGTCGCGGGAGGCCAGTTCCGGGACCACGCCGCCGTATTCCTGATGCATGGCAACCTGCGAATGGAGCGCGTGCGCCAGCAGGCCGTGGTCCGTGTCGTACACGGCCACCCCGGTCTCGTCACACGACGTCTCGATGCCCAATACCCGCATGGCTGCCCTGACTGGCCCGTCAAAAACCACAAATCATACAGGGGCTTGCAGCCATTCTCGAACTCGACTATAGTAGCGGGCTGCCGATTAATCGTCGGCTGACGCCACGGATTCACGAAACTTGGTTGCGAAACTGGGTTACGGGACAAAGGGCGTCGCGCAACCAACCCCGATCAAGAATCAAGACAGGAAACGACATCCATGCCGAGCGTCCGCGTCCGCGAAAACGAGCCCTTCGAGGCCGCGCTTCGCCGTTTCAAGCGCACCATCGAAAAAACGGGCCTGCTGACCGAACTGCGCGCCCGCGAGTTCTACGAAAAGCCCACGGCCGAGCGCAAGCGCAAGAAGGCCGCCGCCGTGAAGCGCCATTACAAGCGCATCCGCAGCCAGCAGTTGCCGCCGAAGCTGTTCTGATCACGCGATAGCCGCGGCCGTCCGTCGATGGCGGGCACCGCGCGAAGCACGACCAGGGGCGAAGCAATTCGCCCCTTTTGCATTTCTCCATCCACCCGCAACGCCGCCGCCGTGGTACCCACCCGGTTGCAATGTCGTATCCACGCCGCATCTACCTGTTGGCCCACTACCTGTCAGCGCACCACCTGTTGGCCCACTACCTGTCAGCGCACCACCTGTCGGGCCACTTCCCTGTTGGCCCCCACGACCGCGAGACGACGATGACCCTCAAAGAGCGCATCACGGACGACATGAAAAACGCCATGCGCGCGAAGGATGCCGCGCGCCTGTCGACGATCCGGCTGGTCCTGGCGGCGATCAAGCAGCGCGAGGTCGACGAGCGCCGCGACATGACCGACGCCGACGTCCTGTCGATTCTCGGCAAGATGGTCAAGCAGCGGCGCGATTCGATCACGCAGTTCGAGGCCGGCAAGCGGCCCGACCTCGTCGCGATCGAGAAGGCCGAACTCGACGTGCTGGCCACGTACCAGCCGCAGCCATTGCCGACCGCCGAGATCGAAGTACGGATCGCCGCCGCGATCGTGGCCACCGGCGGGGCGGGGCCCGCCGGCATGGGGCGTGTGATGGCGGAATTGAAACCCCTGCTGGCGGGCCGCGCCGACATGACGGCCGTGGCCGCGCTGGTCAAGGCGAAGCTCGCGTCGTAAAACATTCCTGCCGCGTGGCGATGTCCGCGCGGCAGGCGCAACATGGTGCGTTGGAAGCCGGCCCAGATGATCCCCAACGACTTCATTGAGACCCTGCTCGGACGCGTCGACATCGTCGAGGTGATCGACCGGTTCGTCCCGTTGAAGAAGGCGGGCGCCAACTACATGGCGTGCTGCCCGTTCCATAGCGAGAAGTCGCCGTCCTTCAGCGTCAGTCCCACCAAGCAGTTCTATCACTGCTTCGGCTGCGGCGCGCACGGCACCGCCATCGGCTTCCTGATGGAGCACGCCGGCAAGTCTTTTCCCGATGCGGTGGAGGAGCTGGCCCGCGACGCCGGCCTCGACGTGCCGCGCGACGAACGCCCAGGCGACAAGGAGCGCCGTGCGCAGGCGCAGGACCTGAACGAACTGTTGCTGGCCGCCGCCCGCTTTTATCGCGCGCAGCTGAAGGATTCGCCCGCGGCCATCGCCTACCTCAAATCGCGCGGCCTCACCGGCGAAGTGGCGGCGCGCTTCGGCATCGGCTATGCGCCGGAGGCCTGGCAGGCACTGGCCGCCGTGTTCCCGCAATACGACGAACCAGCGCTCGACGCCGCCGGCCTCGTCATCAACGGCGATGGCGGCAAGCGCTACGACCGCTTCCGCGATCGCGTCATGTTTCCCATCCACGACAGCCGCGGGCGCGTGATCGGTTTCGGCGGCCGTGTGATGGGTGGAGGCGAACCCAAGTACCTCAATTCGCCCGAAACGCCGGTGTTCTCCAAGGGGCGCGAACTCTATGGACTCTTCCTCGGCCGCAACGCGATCCGCGATGCGGGCCGTGTGGTGGTCGTCGAGGGCTACATGGATGTGGTCGCGCTGGCGCAGCACGGCGTCGACTATGCGGTCGCCACCCTTGGCACCGCGACGACGCCGGTGCATGCGCAGAAGCTCTTCCGCATGACCGACAACGTCGTGTTCTGCTTCGACGGCGACAACGCCGGCCGCAAGGCCGC
>JBBQEY010000130.1:0-9037 GCA_038321425.1 Burkholderiales bacterium
TGATGGACGAGCCGCTGGGGGCACTCGATGCGTTCACGCGCGAGTCGATCCAGGAACTGATCCTGAAGGTGTGGCATCGCACCGGCAAGATGGTTTTCTTCATCACGCACAGCGTGGAGGAGGCATTGTTCCTCGCCACCCACCTGATCGTGATGACGCCGCGCCCGGGCAAGATCTCGCACGAGTACAAGCTCGACTTCGGCCGCCGCTTCATCGAGGCCGGTGACGCGCGCGCCGTGAAGTCGAGTGCAGACTTCATCCGCGTTCGCGAGGAAGTGCTGGCTGTCATCCATCATCGGGAGGCGGAGCTGGCCGCCGCCGGCGCCGGGACACTTGGCGAGTGAAAACCGCCAAGCCCCGCGTCTCGCGCTACGCCACGCCCGGCGAAGGCAGCAGCACGCTGATCTCGATCGTCACGATCGTCGTGCTGCTCGGCCTCTGGTGGTTCGCGGCGTGGCTCAGATGGGTGCCGCCGCTTTTCCTGCCGCGACCCGAGAACGTGTTGCTGCGGCTGTGGGAATCCGCGACCGGGCAAACCCCGGATGCGCCGCTGCTCACGCACTTCGGGTGGAGCATGTTCCGCGTGTTCTCGGCATTCTTCTTGGCCTGCATCACCGCCATTCCCATCGGCATTGCGATGGGGGTGTCGCGCGTGACGCGCGGCATCTTCGATCCGCCGATCGAGTTCTACCGGCCATTACCGCCGCTCGCGTACCTGCCGCTGATCGTGATCTGGTTCGGCATCGACGAAACGGCGAAGGTGCTGCTGATCTACCTGGCCTGCTTCGCGCCGATGGCGATGAGCGCGCGCGCCGGCGTGCGCTCGGTGGCGCAGGAACAGATCCACGCCGCCTATTCGATGGGCGCGTCGAAGTGGCAGGTGATCTGGCACGTGATCATCCCCGGCGCCATGCCCGAGATCCTGACCTCCATGCGCATCGCCATCGGCTTCGGCTGGACGACGCTGGTCGCCGCCGAAATGGTCGCCGCCACCGCGGGCTTGGGCCAGATGGTCCTCAATGCCTCGAATTTCCTGCGCACCGACATCGTCATCATGGGCATCGTCGTGATCGGCGCGATCGCCTACCTCTTCGACCTGCTGATGCGCTATGTCGAGCGCCTGGTCGTGCCCTGGAAGGGCAAGATGTAGCATCCGTGGCCTGCCGGACACGCCGCCGGAAGCGCCACCTGTCAGGCACGGATTGACAACTGGGGGCGCGGTTTGCCACTCTGCGCCATGGTTCTGCGATCGCATTTCCAGAAGCTCGTCGAACGGGTTCGCCGCGGTCCGCCGCTGGCCGCTGCGGTGGTTTACCCGTGCGACCGCGAATCGCTGCAGATGGCCCTTTCCGGCGCCTTCGCCGGGTACCTCAACCCCACGCTGGTCGGCCCGGAAGCGCGCATCCGTGACGTGGCCGGCAAGGCCGGCCTCGACATCTCGCGGCTGCCGGTCATCGATTGCGCCAAAGACGCCCCCCGCGCCGCCGGCGAACGGGCGGCCGAGCTGGCCCGCAGTGGCCAGGTGGCGGCGCTGATCAAGGGCAACCTGTCCAACGAGGACCTGCTGGGTCCGGTGGCCGATGCCGCGTCCGGACTGCGCACCGAGCGCCGCCTGTCGCATGCCTTTTTCCTCGACCTGCCGGGCCAGAATCGCGGACTGTTGCTGGCCGATGCCCACATGAACGTCACGCCCAATCTTGCCGCCAAGCGCGACATCGTGCAGAACACGATCCAGCTGGCGATCGCGCTGGGAATTCCCACGCCAAACGTGGCATTGCTGGCGGCGATGGACGGGCCCGCACCGGCGTTCCCCTCCACGACCGATGCCGTGGCGCTGAAGGCGATGGCGCTGCAGGGAATCTTCCGCGGCGCGGTCGTCGAGGGCCCACTCACGCCCGACAGCGCGCTTTCGGCCGACGCGGCGCTGGCCAAAGGCATCAAGTCCGAGGTGGCCGGCCACGTCGACGTACTGATCGGGCCGTCGATGGAAAGCGCGCTGATGGTGCTGCGAACCATGTTGGCGATGGGCGGCGGACTTGCCGCCGGCATCGTGCTGGGCGCGCGCATCCCCATCGTCGCGCCGGGCCGCCACGACTCGATGGAGGTGCGCATGGCATCGTGCGTGCTGGCTTCGCTGGTAGTGGCTGCTGCCGCCCCTGCCGCCCAGATTGAAGTGGCCGGTGGTGCGCTGGCAGCCGACGCCGGCGCGCGCGTCGCGGCCTGAGGGCAGCGGGACGATCAGGCGACTGCTTTCGGCGCCCGCGTGCATCGATTGGCGCACACAAACGATCAGGGTGCGCACATGACGACCATGTCGTCTCCGTCGCCCTCGGCAACCCAGCCCTTGGCGACCATTTCATTGCGGACGGTTCGCTCGATCGTGTAGCGGTGGTTGGTCGCCGGGCGATTGTTGAACACCCGATAGACTGGTTTTGTACCCGCCGGGCAGGTGCCCCGGTCGGGCACGAACAGTTGCTTGTAGTTGATTTCTTCAAGCACGAATTCGGGGTGGGCTGTGCGCGTCGCAGCGCACTCGGCGGCGCCACGACCGAAGAAGTGGGAATTGCCGAGCGCCGGCGGAATGTAGAACCGGCACACTTGGCTCGTACCGTCGTGCGCGGTCGCGAAGGCCTTGAAGGTCTTGCCGGTACGCACCCAACGCGGCGACGTCGTGCCCGCATCCAGGTTGGCAATTTCGGCGGCGGTCCAGGTGATGAAGTAGTGATCGAGCGCTGGGTTGTAGAACTCGACGACGTCCACCGTCGGCGTACCGGCCGCGACGGTCCCCGGGTCGACGCCATTCGCCGTCAACGGCAGCTCGTAGTACCCCTCGTTGGTAAAGAGCACCAGTCCCGACGACGCGACCCCGGCATTGACCGGTGAGGCGGCCAACGCCACGGAGCAGCTCTGGCCCGGACTGACCACCGTTCCCGGACCACACCCGTTCACGCGCTGGAACTGCGTGGGGTGGAGCACATCCGAGGTGTGAATGGACAACGGTGCATTGCCGCTGTTGGTGAACGTCACGGACTTCGGTACCGACGTCCTGCCGATGGCTGCATCGCCAAAGTCCACCGTCGGCGGCAGCGAACACACCAACGATGACTGCACGCCAGCCGGCAGTCCGTATAGGCACCGGCAACCGCGAACGTCGTCGGCCTGGGGCGTGACCAGCGGACTGTAATTCGTCAATGGCGGACCTGCCATCACCGCCGACTGGAGATTGGAATGGGACAGGCCCAGCACGTGTCCCCATTCGTGTGTCATCAGGCGATCGAGTTCCGCAAGCGTGCGTACGTTGGCCGGGTTGAGAACCACGTCGGCATCAACCAATACGCGCTCTGTCCCGGCCATCTCGAACCAGACGTAGGTCCACGCACCGTAGACAGGTGCCAGCGCGTCCCATCCAACCACGCTGCTGCCATCGGGTTGATTCCCGTAGGTCGCGGCGGGCACCAGCGTGTTGGGCGCCGTCGTCGTTTCGCCGTCGTACTGGTGCGCAACCGCGCACGCCGACGACCACTTGTCGAACGAAGCCTGCAGCTGCGCGATGGTCGCCGCCTTGAATCCGGCCAGCTCGGGTGGCGCATTGTCGTGGTTGTATTTCCAGCGGACGGGCGCCATCCATCTTGCCGACGGCGCGAATTCAACCTGGAATTTCGTGGATGCCTGCGTGCCCGCGCCAATCGGCACCTTCGCCTGTTGCAGCGAGTGATCATCAGGCGCACCGCGTACGTCGCCCGTCATTAGCGCGAGGCCGGCGCACAGCGCAAATACGCGTGACAGCGTGGTGAAGCAAGACTTCGCGGACGTTTCCATGACATCAGGGCGTCGCGTTCGGGTGCAATGCCTGGCAAAGCGGCAAGCCCCTTACGCGGGATCTAGAGCAATGACCCCATGGTCACGAATTCCCGCACGCCGCGCCGTCGGACGTGCCGTATTTCTTTGTAGGCGGGTCGCCCCAAGCGTTGGCGCTGTCGTCACCGCCGCACAGCGTCGCGCTGCGCAATCGTCGGGATCAAAGGGCGATATCGACCATCATCTCGTTGGCCAGCGCTTCCAGTGCATGGCGTAACGCGTCGTTGCCGACCGACTGCGGCACCAGAAGGTCCGCCTTCACCTTGAAGAGGTGCTCGGCCGTCATCGCGCCGCTTACGATCTCGGTGTGCAGCTCCTCGATGCTCACGCCCAATTGCGCCAGCGAACCCGACATGTCGCGAACGATGCCGGGGCGATCGTGGCCGACCAGCTCCACCTTCACGATGCGTCGGCCCGCGGGTACAGCGGCGGCGCCGCTGCGCTCGATGACGATGCGAAGATCAGAGGATTCGAGTCCGCGCAATGCGGCCACCAATGCGTCAGCGTTCTCCGGCGGGACCTCGAAGTGCACCATGCCGGCGAACTGCCCGGCCAGGCTGGCCATCCGGCTGCCCGCCCAGTTGGCGCCGAAGCCCTGGGCCTTCGCGGACAACAGGCTGACGATACCCGGCCGGTCGGGGCCGATCACGGTGACGACCAGCGATGTGACCATGGATTGATTGTCCTCGGTAAGTGAAACGGTTCGGCGGATCATCGGCGCGCGCGTGGCGTAGCGCTCGTCCTGCTTGAAGGCCGGCACGCTGCCGTGCTCGCGCGCGTGCCGCACCACGCGACTCAAGAGCGCGAGACCCATCGGCGCCAGTGCGCGTTCCCACAGTTCGCGCGCAGTCTCCCCTTTGCCGACAAAGCACCAGTCCTGCGCCGCAACCGCGCCCGCGTCCCAGCCATCGGCCAGGTGATAGACGGAGCCGCCGGCGATCGGGTCGCCCTCGAGGATCGTCCACTCGACGGCGGAGATGCCACGATGGCGCGGCAGCAAGGACGGGTGATACCCGACGCCGCCGAGCTGCGAATGCGCCAGAGCCTCGTTGCTGACACGCGCATGCGTATGCGCGGCGACGATGAGGCCGGTATCGGCGGGAACCGCGTCACCCGGCACGATCTTCGGATTGGCAAGCACATGCACGGGAATGCCCGCCGCCTGCGCGGCCACCGCCAGTCGGTCGTCGGCCGCCGGGGCGACCACCGCCGCAAATTCCACACCGTCCTTGCGCAACGCGGCGAACACCGTGGCGCCGAAATAGCGCGATCCGACCAACGTCACTTTCATCGATTCTCCCTGTGCTCCACGCCTGGCCATGGCCTTCTTTTCCGGCGCGGATGCGTTCCGCGCCGGATTATAGGCTGCGTCCGGAGGATGCACGCCCGGTCGCACGTGGACGACGCGCGATTTGCATGCCGGTGCCCGAAACCCGCATCATGCCGGTTCCACCGCCCTTCACCGCACATTCATCCCTTTGTCTCCCGTTGCATTGAAATTCCTGCCGTTCCTCGCGTGGCGCCATCGCGTCACTGCAGTCACGTGCCGCGCCGACCTGATTGCCGGGCTGGTCAGCGCGCTGGTGGTGCTGCCGCAAGGTGTGGCCTATGCCACGCTGGCCGGGTTGCCGCCACAATTCGGACTCTATTGCGCGATGGTGCCGGTCGTGGTTGCGGCGCTGTGGGGTTCGTCGTGGCACCAGATCTCCGGACCCACCAATGCGTTGTCGCTGGTGGTCTTCGCCACCATCGCGCCGCTGGCACTGCCTCAATCAGGCGAATACATCACGCTGGTGCTGACGCTGGCGCTGCTGGTGGGCGCGATGCAGCTCGCCATGGGCGTCGCGAGGCTGGGGGCCCTCGTCAATTTCATCTCGCATACGGTCATCGTCGGGTTCACTGCCGGCGCCGGCCTGCTGATCATTGCCGCGCAGCTCAGGAATTTCTTCGGCGTGCCGGTGCCAAGTGGCGCCGATTTCTTCGAAAGCCTGCACGCGTTTGCGCGCGGCGTGACCGGACTCGATCCGGCGATCACCGCCATCGGCGCGCTGACGCTGGCCGTGGGCATCGCCAGCAAGCGGCTGTGGCCGCGCGTGCCCTACATGATCGTCGCGATGGTTGCCGGCAGCGTGGCTGCCTTCCTGCTGGCGCAAGCGGACATCGCATTCGTCCCCACGCTCGGCGCGCTGCCGTCGGCATTGCCGGCACTGTCGGCACCCTCCTTCGATCCCGAAACGTGGCGCAAGCTGGTGCCCGCCGCGCTGGCGCTGACAGTGCTGGGGCTGACCGAGGCCGTGGCCATCGCCCGGGCGATTGCAGTGAAATCCGGGCAGCGCATCGACGGCAACCAGGAATTCATCGGCCAGGGGTTGTCCAACATCGCCGGTGCCTTCACGTCGGCCTACCCCTCCTCAGGCTCGTTCAACCGCAGCGGCGTCAATTTCGAGGCGGGCGCGGCAACGCCACTGGCCGCCGTGTTCTCTGCCGTGTTCCTGATCGTGATCCTGTTTGCTGTTGCGCCGCTGGCCGCATACCTGCCACTGGCCGTGATGGCGGCGCTGCTCTTCGCCGTGGCCTGGGGATTGATCGACTTTGCGGAAATGCGGCGCATTGCCCGCACCAATCGCGGGGACCTCGCTGTGCTGCTCGTCACGTTCGTCTCCACGCTGACGATCCAGCTCGAGTTCGCGATCTTTGTCGGCGTGCTGGCGTCGCTGCTTGTCTATCTCAACCGGACGACGCACCCGGCACTGACCCGCGTCGTGCCCGACGCCGCGTCGCCGCAGCGTCGCTTCGTCGCCTCCGCTGCCGGCGCCGACACCTGCCCGCAGCTCGACATGCTACGCGTCGATGGGTCCCTCTTTTTCGGCGCCGTCGAACACGTGCAGGACGAGCTCGACACCGCGCGCGCGGAACGCCCCGGGCCGCGGCACCTGTTGCTGGTCTGCAGCGGCGTCAACTTCATCGATGTCGCCGGCTGCGACTTCCTGGTCAACGCGGCGCGGCGCCTGCGCGACCAAGGCGTCGCACTGTACCTGTGCAACCTGAAGCCGGGCGTGCACCAGACGCTGGAGCGCGGCGGCTATCTTGCTGCCATCGGCGCCGACCGCGTGTTCGCCACCAAGGCGCATGCGATCACGGCGATCTACACCCGCCTCGACGCGGCAACGTGCGCGACGTGCCAGGTACGGGTATTCGACGAATGCCAGCGCACGTTGCCCGATGGTGCACTGCGCCCGACGTAACCGTCATGACCGAGGCCTGCGTTTGATGAGTCGATGGCCGCAAATCGTGGCGATGATCGGCGCGCTATGTGTCCACGCGATGGCATGGGCCCATCCGTCGCCGGCGGTCCAGCAGGAGATCGGCAAGCTGCTGGCATACCTCGAAGCCTCCGGCTGCGAGTTCCAGCGCAACGGCCAGTGGCACGACGCGCGTGCTGCGCGGGCGCACATCGAGTCCAAATACCAATACCTGCTGCGGCGAGACCTGGTGCAGTCAACCGAAGACTTCATCGAACGCGCCGCCACCAGCAGCAGCATGGGGGGCGGCGTCTACACGGTGCGTTGCGCCGACGGCGTCGCGCAACCCAGTGGCGCGTGGCTTCGGCGCGAGTTGGTCCGGTTCCGCAAAGCCGGCCCGGCCCCGGCGACGCCGCCGCCGGCGCGCTGAACGCCGGCTACAACTCCGACTCGGGCACGAAGGGCGCGAGCAGCATGCTCTGCAATCGCATCAGGAACGTGGTGTCCGGCTCGGCCGTCAGGATCACCTCCATGTCGTCATGGATCCCCAGCCATTCCAGCGTCTGCGTGTCGGGCGCGAAGCGTACGCGGTAAGCGCTCTGCAGCTTGCTGATGTTGATGACGCGCAGCACTTCCTTCGCGAACGCCGGGCTGTCGATGATGATGCCCAGTTCCGTGTTCTTGCTGGCAGACCGCGGGTCGAGATTCATCGAGCCGATGAACACGATCGAGCGGTCGATCACGACGGTCTTCGCATGCAAGCGTCCCAGCGACGAGCCGAGGAACCCCAGCCGCTTGTTGCGCTGGATCAGGATGGGGCTCAACTCGTAGAGGTCGACGCCCGATAGCAGCATCGGGCCCCGGTAGCGGGCGTAGCCGGTGTGCACCAGCGGCTCGTCGGTGGCCGCGAGCGAGTTCGTGAGGATCGTCACCTTCACCTTGCGCGCCGTCAGGTCGGCGAAGGTCTGCACGCCGGCGGGCCCGGGAATGAGATAGGGCGACGAGATCACCACCTCGGTCTGCGCGCGCGTGGCACGATCGAGAACATCCATCGTCACGCTGACCGAACGCGACCGGACATCGGAGGATTCGCTTACCTTCCAGGGCGGATCGGCAAACGCGACCGCCGTGCCCCAGATGAGCCCAAGCTGGCCGGCGTCGAGGTCCTCGTGGATCGGACCGTACCCCAGGATGTCGATGGGCGGCAGGTTGAGCGTCATCATCTGCTCGCCATCGTCGACCCCGTGGTCGAACTGCAGGCGCCAGGACGCGGCATTGCCGCCGGGATCGATGATCGCCTCGACCGGATAGACCTGGGTGCTGTTCCAGTATTCGTCGAAAATGGTCTTGAGCTGCGGCACCAGGGCGCCGACGATAAAGGCGTCCATGTCGACGAAGTTTTCGCTCTCGTTGCGCATGAAATACTCGTCGGCGATGTTGCGCCCGCCTGCCACCGCCATCACGCCGTCGGCGATGAAGAGCTTGTTGTGCATCCGGCGATTGACGCGCTTGTAGTCGAACAGCGACCCGGCGAACTTGCTGACAAACCCGGTCCGATTGCAGCAGAACGGGTTGAACAACCGCACCTCGACGTTGTCGAAGGCCGCCAGCCCGCGAAAGAGTTCGTCGCCGCCGATGGTATAGAGGTCGTCTACCAGCAGCCGGACCCGCACACCCCGCAATGACGCATCGCGCAGGCTGCGCAGCAGCAGGCGCCCGGTCTTGTCGTTGTGGATCTGGTAGTACTGCACGTCGAGCGTGTTGTGGGCGCGCTGCGCGAGCTGGATCCGCGCATCCAGTGAAAACAGCCCGAAGGGCATCAGGCGCAATCCGGTCAGGTCTGCCGCGGGCTGGGACACTTCCGCGATCTTCACCAGCGGGCTTGCCGCGACGGGCGGAAGCGCTGCAGAATGCGGGAGTGCCACCCGCTGCGGCAA
>JBBQEY010000131.1:0-8970 GCA_038321425.1 Burkholderiales bacterium
TCAAGAAAAAGGGCCTGCAGATCGTGACCGTCGACCGCAAGAGCTTCTCCGACGCGGTGCTGAAGACGACGACTCCGGAGTCGATGGGCTTCACCAAGTCCGATTACGACAAGATCGTCGCGATCAAGTAGTCCGCCCGCACGCGCGCGGAACGGGCCGCATCGGCAGCAGCCGGTGGGGTCCGTCCCGTGCGGGTTGCCGTTGAAGTATTGAATTGAGGTCGCATGAACGACACCCCCGACGCTGCCGGCGCGCCCGCGCCCTTGCTGGACGATGACGGGCACTTCCACGCCACCGACGCCCCCATCGACCTCAAGCAGTACGTATTCGAGGACTGGCTGTCCCTCGGTTTCTTCTGGCTGCTGGGCCTGTGCGTGTTCTACCAGTTCTTCACGCGGTACGTGCTCAACGACTCGGCGGCATGGACCGAGGAAATCGCACGCTACCTGCTGATCTGCACCGTGTTCATCGGCATCGCGGCGGCGGTTCGGCGCACGCGCCACATCCATGTGGACTTTCTCTACCGGCTGATGCCCGCCAAGGCAGGCCGCGTGATGTCGACGCTGGTGGACATCACGCGGATCGTGTTCTTCGTGCTCGCGGTCGGCCTCACCATCCAGATGATGACGCGGATGACCCGGCTGCAGATGACCATCATCGACCTGCCGATGAACCTCGTGTACGGCGTCTGCGCGTTCGGCTTTGCCTGCGCGGCCTTCCGCTCCGTGCAGGTGGCCCTCGAGAACTGGCGCCGCGGCTACAGCGTGCTCGAGCGGCCCGAGCACGCGATCGAGGAGACGATATGACCGGTGTCGCTTGCGCGGGAGTGCAAACATGACCGGCGCGATGCTGGGTTCGTTCCTGGCCCTGATGATCACCGGCCTCCCGGTGGCCATCGCGATGGCCGGTGCGTCGTTCATCTACATCTGGCTGTCCGGTTCCTCGCCACCGATGGTGGTGGTGCACCGGATGATCAGCGGCATCGACAGCTTCCCGTTGCTGGCGGTGCCGTTCTTCATCCTGGCCGGCAACCTTATGAACAATGCCGGCATCACCAACCGCATCTACAACTTCGCGCTGGGGCTGGTGGGCTGGATGAAGGGTGGGTTGGGCCACGTCAACATCGTGGGCTCGGTGGTGTTCGCCGGCATGTCCGGCACCGCGATCGCCGATGCCGCCGGCCTCGGCACCATCGAGATCAAGGCGATGCGCGACCATGGCTACTCGAAGGAGTTTGCCGTCGGCGTGACTGCAGCCTCGGCCACGCTCGGGCCGATCATTCCGCCGTCGCTGCCGTTCGTGATCTACGGGATGGTGGCCAACGTCTCCATCGGCCAGCTGTTCCTCGCGGGCATCGTCCCCGGCGTCGTGTTGACGATCCTGATGATGCTCACCGTGGCGTACTTTGCGCACAAGAACAATTGGGGCGCCGACATCAAGTTCATGTGGTCGCGCGTCGGCAAGTCCGCGATCGAGCTCCTGATCGTCATCGCATTTCCGCTCGTGATCTGGATCGCCTTCAAGCTCGGCGTGAATCCTGTGGTGGCCACCGCCGTGGCACTGGTGTTGCTGTTCCTGGCGGACTGGAAATTCAAGTTCGAGGCGGTGCTGCCCATCATGACGCCGGTGCTGCTGATCGGCGGCATGACGACCGGCATCTTCACCCCCACCGAAGGCGCGGTGGCGGCGTCCATATGGGCGCTTTTCCTCGGGCTCGTCTGGTACCGCACGCTCTCAATCAAGATGCTGGTGAAGGTCTCGATGGAGACGATCGAGACCACCGCCACTGTGCTCTTCATCGTCGCTGCGGCATCGATCTTCGGCTGGCTGCTCACGGCCACCCGCGTCACCGACATGGTCACCGCGTGGGTGCTGGGCTTCACCAGTTCACCGTGGGTGTTCCTGCTGCTGGTGAACCTGCTGCTGCTTTTCGTCGGCTGCTTCCTTGAGCCCACCGCGGCCATCCTGATCGCCATACCAGTGCTGATGCCGGCGGTGGCGCAGCTCGGCATCGACCCCGTACACTTCGGCCTGGTGGTGGTTCTGAACCTGATGATCGGGTTGCTCCATCCACCGATGGGGATGGTGCTGTTCGTGCTGGCGCGGGTGGCGCGAATGTCGCTGGAGCGCACGACCATGGCGATCCTGCCATGGCTGGTGCCGTTGATCGGCAGCCTGATCCTGATCACCTACGTGCCGGCCATCTCGCTGTGGTTGCCAACGCTCGTCTATCGCTAGAGAGCGTGCGTGCATACGATCGAGCGCATCGAGATTCTCCAAGTCGACATCCCGCCAGCGGTGGTGCGCAGTGACGCCATCCAGTCCTTTGTGACGCAGGAGACACCGATCGTGCGCATCACGTGCGCTGACGGTGTTGTCGGCACCGGCTACACGTATACGATCGGCACCGGCGGCTCGTCGGTCTGCGCACTGTTGCGCGACCACCTCGCCCCCGCGCTGATCGGCCGCGACGCCGCGCAGATCGAGGCGCTGTGGAAAGATCTCTTCTTCCTGACGCATGCCACGGCGGTGGGTGCCATTACCAGCCTCGCGCTCTCGGCGATCGACACGGCGCTGTGGGATATACGCTGCCGTCGCGCGGCGCTGCCGCTATGGAAGATGGCGGGAGGCGCGCAGAAGCAGGTGCCGGTGTACTCGACCGAGGGCGGGTGGCTGCAGTTGTCGCAGCAACAGTTAGTCGACGAGGCGCTCATCGCGCAGGCGCGTGGCTTTCGGGGCGCCAAGGTCAAGGTCGGCAAGCCGACGCTCGCGGAGGACGTCGCGCGCCTCGAGGCAGTACGCGCTGCCGTAGGCAGCGGCTTCGAAGTGATGGTCGACGCCAACCAGGCCTTCACCGTGGCCGAGGCGTTGCGGCGCGCGTATGCGATGCGTGACGTGATGCTGGCGTGGTTCGAGGAACCACTCCCGGCGGAAGACTTGGGCGGCCATGTCGAACTGGCCGCGAAGGCCACGATGCCCATCGCGGTGGGCGAGTCGTTGTATCACCCGGCGCATTTCCGCGAGTACATGCAGCGCAATGCATGCTCGGTCGTGCAGGTCGACTGTGCGCGTATCGGTGGTATCACGCCCTGGCTCAAGGTGGCGCACACTGCGGAGGCTTTCAACCTGCCGGTTTGCCCCCATTTCCTGATGGAGCTGCATGTGTCGCTCGCCGCCGCAGTGCCCAACGGCACGTGGGTCGAGTACATCCCGCAGCTCGATCCGATCACCACGTCGCGGTTATCCATGCGCGACGGCTACGCCATTCCGTCCGACGCACCCGGGCTTGGCATCGACTGGGACATGGGCGCGATCGAGCGCCTCGCGCTCGCTCGCGCCACTGTCCAATAGGGGAACCATCATGCTGACACGCAGCGCCTTGACCATCCGTCTCCACCCCAACGACGATGTCGTGATCGCGCGCACGCAACTCGTGGGGGGCACCAACCTGCTCGACGAGAAGATCACGATCTCGGGCCTCATCCCGCCGGGCCACAAGGTGGCGTCGCGCGCGATCAAGTCGGGCGACCCGGTGCGCCGCTACAACCAGATCATCGGCTTCGCCAGCCGCGACATCGCGCCTGGCGAGCACGTCCATCTCAACAACCTGGTGATGGGGTCCTTCGATCGCGACTATGCGTTCGGCGCCGACGCCAAGCCGACCCAATACGTGCAGCCCGCGGCCACGTTCATGGGCATCGTGCGCGCCGACGGCCGCGTGGCCACCCGCAACTACATCGGCATTTTGTCCACCGTGAATTGTTCAGCGACGGTGTCCCGCGGGGTGGCGGATCACTTCACGCGCGAACGCCTGGCTGCCTACCCCAATGTCGATGGCGTGGTGGCGCTCACGCATGGCTCCGGCTGCGGCATGGATACGCATGGCGAGGGCATGACGCTGCTGCGCCGCACGCTGGGCGGCTATGCGCGCCACCCCAATTTCGCGGGGGTGCTGATGATCGGCCTCGGCTGCGAATCCAACCAGATCAGCTCGCTGCTGGGCGCACAAAACCTGAAGGAAGGCGAGCTGCTGCGCACGTTCAGCATCCAGGACACGGGTGGCACGGCCAAGACGATCGCGCACGGCATCAAGATCATCGAGGAGATGCTGCCGCACGCCAACCAAGTGTCGCGGCAACCGGTACCGGCGTCCCACATTACGATCGGCCTGCAGTGCGGCGGCTCCGACGGCTACTCGGGCATCACCGCCAACCCTGCGCTGGGCGCGGCCGTCGACTTGCTGGTACGCCATGGCGGCACTGCAATTCTTTCGGAAACGCCCGAAATCTACGGCGCGGAACACCTGTTGACGCGCCGCGCGGTCGCGCGTGAAGTCGGCGAAAAACTGGTGTCGCGGATCAAGTGGTGGGAGGACTACACCACGCGCGAAAAGGGCGAGATGAACAACAATCCGTCACCGGGCAACAAGGCCGGCGGCTTGACCACCATCCTCGAGAAATCGCTGGGCGCGGTGGCGAAGGGCGGCACCACCAACCTCGTCGCCGTGTACGAATATGCCGAGCCGGTGACGGCCCACGGCTTCGTTTACATGGATACCCCGGGCTACGACCCGGTGTCGGCCACCGGGCAGGTAGCGGGTGGCGCCAACATGATCGTGTTCACCACCGGGCGCGGGTCCGCCTACGGCTGCGCGCCGTCGCCATCGCTCAAGCTTTCGACCAACACGCCGCTGTGGATCAAGCAGGAAGAGGACATCGACTTGAATTGCGGCGCGATCGCGGATGGCGAGGCATCGGTGGAAGGATTGGGCGAACGATTGTTCGAGATGATTCTCGCCACTGCCTCGGGCGCCAAGTCGAAGAGTGAACAACATGGCTACGGGCAAAGCGAGTTCGTGCCGTGGTATCTCGGCGCCGTGATGTAAGGTTCACGCAAGGTCCTGAAACTTCACCGTGCGCGAGCTGATTCGGAAAGGTAAAAGATGGCGACGGTTGCATTCAACACGATCGAAAAGTCCTACGGCACCACCAAGGTATTGCATGGCGTGAGCTTCGACATTCACGATGGTGAATTCGTTGTGCTCGTCGGGCCCTCGGGTTGCGGTAAATCGACGCTGTTGCGCATGCTGGCCGGGCTGGAGGAGATCACCGGCGGCACCATCGCCATCGATGGCCGGGTGGTCAATGACGTCGAGTCGAAGGACCGCGACATCGCGATGGTGTTCCAGAGTTACGCGCTGTACCCGCACATGACGGTCGGCGAAAACATGGGGTTCAGCCTAAAGCTGCGCAAGGCCGACCCGAAGGTGATGGAGGAGCGGGTGGCGAATGCATCGCGCATCCTCAACCTCGACCCGTATCTCAAGCGGTATCCGCGCGAACTCTCCGGTGGCCAGCGGCAGCGCGTGGCCATGGGCCGCGCGATCGTCCGCGACCCGAAGGTCTTCCTGTTCGACGAGCCGCTGTCCAACCTCGATGCCAAGCTGCGTGTCGCCATGCGGGCGGAGATCAAGGCGCTGCACCAGCGCCTGAAGACCACCACGGTGTACGTCACGCACGACCAGGTGGAAGCCATGACGATGGCCGATCGCATCGTCGTGATGCACGACGGCCGCATCGAGCAGATCGGCGCACCGCTCGATCTTTACGATCATCCAGTCAACCTGTTCGTCGCGCAGTTCATCGGCTCGCCGGCGATGAATGTCGTCAACGGCAAGGTGAAACGCGCGGGCGGGCAGGCGGTCGTCGAGTCGGGTGGCGGCATGGCGTGGCCGCTGTACGGGAGTCCCGGCGCGGAAGGCCAGGCCGTGGCCTACGGCATTCGCCCGGGCGATCTCACGCTGACCGGCGTGGACGCGCCCAACGCGGTAGCGGGGGAAATCGTCGTCGTCGAACCCACCGGCGCCGAAACTGAACTTGTCATCAAGGCCGGCGACGCTACATTCACGCTGGTCACGCATGGGCGCACCTCCGTCAATCCCGGTGACCGCATCGGCTTGGCCGTCGATCCCGGCAAAGTGCATATCTTCGATCAAGGCACGGGCGCGCGGCTTGCCGCGTAGCGATGTGAATCCGCATTCAATTTGTAGGCGAGGCTTCAGCCTCGCTGCATCAAATCTGTAGGGGAGGCTTTTGGCCTCGCTTCCCCGCGAGGCTGAAGCCTCGCCTACAGGTCCCTGCGAGGCTGAAGCCTCGCCTACATCAATCCATCAGACCACATCCCCGACATGAGCAAAGCAACCCCCAAGAAGAAGCGTGTCCTCCGATCCCAGCAATGGTTCGGCCTCGACGATCGCGACGCGATCACGCACCGCTCCTGGATGAAGAATCAGGGCATCCCCAACGACCAGTTCGATGGCCGGCCCGTGATCGGAATCTGCAACACGTGGTCGGAGGTTACGCCCTGCAACGCGCACTTCCGTGATCTGGCCGAGCAGGTCAAGCGTGGCGTGTGGGACGAAGGCGGCTTCCCGCTCGAGTTCCCGGTGATGAGCCTCGGCGAAACCCTGATGCGACCTACGACGATGCTCTTCCGCAACCAGACGTCGATGGACGTGGAGGAGTCGATCCGCGCCAATCCGTTCGATGGCGTCGTGCTGTTGATGGGCTGCGACAAGACCACGCCCGCGCTGCTGATGGGCGCCGCATCGTGCGACCTGCCGACGATCGGCGTTTCGGGTGGTCCGATGCTGAACGGCAAGTACCGCGGCACGGATATCGGTTCCGGCACGATGGTATGGAAGGTCACCGAGATGCTGAAGACCGGCGAGATGAAGCCCGCCGATATGCTCGAGGTGGAGTCGTGCATGTCCCGATCGCCAGGGCATTGCATGACGATGGGCACCGCGTCGACGATGGCCTCGATGGTCGAGGCATTGGGCATGGGCCTGCCGACCAACGCCGCCATTCCCGCCGTGGATTCGCGGCGCAAGGTGCTGGCGCGGGAGGCCGGGCGGCGCATCGTCCACATGGTGCACGAGGACCTGCGGATGTCGCAGATCCTCACCAAGGAAGCCTTCGAGAACGCGATCATGGTCAATGGCGCGATCGGCGGATCGACCAATGCCGTCGTGCACCTGCTGGCCATCGCGGGCCGCATGGGCGTCAAGCTGTCGCTTGAGGATTGGGATCGCCTGGGCCGTGACGTGCCGTGCCTCGTGAACCTGATGCCGTCGGGCAAGTTCCTGATGGAGGACTTCTACTACGCCGGCGGTCTGCCGGTGGTAATCCGGGAGCTCGGCAAGTATCTCCACAAGAAGGCGCTCACGGTCAACGGCAAGACGATCTGGGAAAACAGCAAGGACGCGGCCAACTACAACACCGACGTGATCACGCCGATCACCAAGCCGTTCAAGCCGCTCGGTGGCATCGCGGTGCTGCGCGGCAACCTGGCACCCGATGGCTGCGTGCTGAAGCCTTCCGCGGCCACGCCGAAGCTGCTGAAGCACAAGGGCCGTGCGGTGGTGTTCGAGAACATCGAGGACCTGCACACGCGCATCGACGACCCGAAGCTCGACGTCGATCCGTCCTCGGTACTGGTGCTGAAGAACTGCGGCCCGAAGGGCTACCCGGGCTTCCCGGAGGTGGGCAACTTCGCGCTGCCGGCCAAGATTCTCAAGCAGGGCGTCACTGACATGATCCGCATTTCCGATGCGCGGATGTCGGGCACGGCGTATGGCACCGTGGTGCTGCACACCGCGCCGGAGGCGGCTGCGGGCGGTCCCCTGGCGCTGGTGCGCAACGGCGACCTGATCGAGATCGACATCGCCAAGCGGAAGATCCACCTGCACGTGTCGGATGCGGACCTGGCCAAGCGCAAGCTGAAGTGGAAGCCGCTGCCGCCGCACGCGACGCGCGGCTGGGTCAAGCTCTACTGCGAGACGGTGCTGCAGGCCGACAGTGGCGTCGACCTCGACTTCCTCGTCGGCAAGTCCGGCGCCAAAGTGGGCAAGGTCAGCCACTGAGGCTCGGAAGCGGGCGGCTGCATGTTCTTGTCGCGCCACGCATGACGCGGCGATAATTCATGCATGGCTGTCGCCCCCGATTACCTCAATCCCGGCTTGACCGACGGTTTGCGCCGCGTGCGCATGCCGGTGGTCGAAGCCACGGCCGAATCACTGCGCGGCTATGGCTTCCTGGTCGACGACCGCGACGCGTGCAAGGTGGAGATCGTGCGCTGGCCCGCTCGGGGCTGGCGCACCGTCGACGAGGATTCCGGCGACGAAGGCGGCACCACCACCGGCGTGTTCGTCAGCGAATGGAAAGGCGACATCCTGTACGGCCGCAACGAGGCCGTCGGGGGTCACTATGTGCTGGCCTATGCGACGGAGCCTTCCGTGGCCGACGTCACGCACGTGCGCGACCCGGCGCAGATGTTGCTGTGGCACTGCAACTATCACCCGGATGGCGGTCAGCTCTTCTTTCCGCTCGACGCGAGGCCCTATTACGTGCCGCTGGCGCTGCCGGGCGACGACGTCAAGCCGGAGGATTTCGTGTGCTTTCGCTGCGATGGCCGGCGCGGGCTCTATATTCATCCGGATGTCTGGCACGAAGGTGTCTTCGCGCGGTTGGGCACGCAGCGCTTCTTCGACCGGCAGGGCGCCGTGCACGCGCGCGTGTCGATCGATTTCGCGCGCGAGTTCGGGTGCCTGCTCGAGGCGCTGCTGGACTGAAGTCCGCGTCGATCATGTAGGCGGGGCTTCAGCCTCGCGGGTTTGACGCGCGATCGTCCCAGCGAGGCTGAAGCCTCGCCTACAACCGTGGGTTTGACGCGCGATCGTCCCAGCGAGGCTGAAGCCTCGCTTACAACCGTGGGTTTGACGCGCGATCGTACCCGCGAGGCTGAAGCCTCGCCTACAGCACGCCTACAACATGCCTACGGTTTCGGCTTGTCGTCCGGTAGCGCGGCCAGCGTCACGGCCGCGGCGGTGCTCGCCATCGTGGCGCCCACCCGGATCGTGCGGTAGACCAACCCCGTGATCGACGCCTGCACGAACTCGATCATTCGCAC
>JBBQEY010000132.1:0-8932 GCA_038321425.1 Burkholderiales bacterium
CTGCCGTACTGGACCTTCGATGCACAGGCCGAGGCGCAATGGACGGCGGACGCCGGGCACTACTACTACACGACCGAGACGTATACGGAGAATGGCCAGACCCGCACGCGGCAGGTCCAGCACGTGCGCTGGGTACCGGCCGCAGGTTCGCTGGCGCATTTCTTCGACGATGATCTGGTGTGCGCATCCGTGGGTGTGCATCCCGCGCTGCTGCGCGGCATCGAACCCTTTCCTACCGCGACCTTGAGGCCCTACGACGCAGGCTATGTCGCTGGCTGGGTCGTCGAGCGCTACCAGATCGATCTCGTCGGCGCGGCCCAGCACGCACGGCAAGTCATGGACGGCAAGGTGCAGATGCTGTGCGTGCAACAGATTCCCGGCGACACGTATCGCAATCTGGTCGTGAACACGAGCTACACGCGCCAGAGCTTCAAGCACATCCTGGCGCCGGTGTGGCTTATGTCCTATACCTATGGCGCACGCGCCTTCCAGTGCGTGCAGAACGGCGTCACCGGCACCATCCAGGGTGAGTACCCGAAGAGTCCGTGGAAGATCGCGCTCATCGTCCTGGCGCTGTTCATCGCGGTGGTCGTGGTGATGGCCGTGGGCGGTGGCGGCCGCTGACCGCGGCTTTCGCATGATGAATTCGCCGTCGCCGCGCCATCCTGCCTTTGCACCGTGGCGGCACCGGCTGGCCGGTGACTTGCCGACGCGGGTCCAACTTGATCGATGGGCGCGCGACGAAGCGCTGGCGCTCGACAACGGCATGCCGTTGCGGTTCGTGGCCAGTGTCCCGTCGAGTGCGCTGGCCTACGAACACGCCATCGCGCAACGCGGCGAGATCGGTCTGCGGCCCGGCAACTGGCATGATGTCTTCAACGCGCTGGTGTGGCTGGCGTTGCCGCGCACCAAGTGCGCGCTGAACGCGCGGCATGTCGCGGATGCGGTGGGTCCTGCGGCACCGCATGCGCGGACGCGCGCGCGCGATGCGGGCACGCTGCTCGACGAATCGGGATTGCTGCTGGCCTGCGACGATGACGCGTTGATCGCGCTGTTGCGGCGCCACGCGTGGCGCGACCTGTTCGTCGATGCGCGACAACGCGTGGAGGCGGCCTTCGTGCCGGTGGTCGTCGGGCACGGTCTCCTCCACAAGCTGCGCGCGCCGTTTCGTGGCGTCACGGCGCAGGTGCTGGTGGTGACCCGCGGCACGGCGACGGCGTCGCTTGATGCGGCCTCGGTCGCGGTGCTTGACGCCACGGCGGCGGCCTGCATCAAGGCGCCATCCTGGCACCCCGGCGAGTTGACGCCGCTGCCGTTGGCGGGGCTGCCCGGCTGGGATACCGAGCAGCTGGGGGAACGGCTCTTCGACGATGTTTCGGTGTTCCGGCCGTCCGTGCTAGTGTGATATCCACGCTTCAGACATCGGAAGGGCGCACCGCACCATGCAGGGCAGCCGCATCGCCGCAATTGTTATTGCGCTCATCGGCGTGGCCATTGCCGCGTACATAGAGTTCCTGTCACCGCGCGCCGCCAACGTGGAGCGTTCGTTCGGGTGGTTCGCCTACGAGGCCGGGCCGTGGGTGGTACTGGGTGTCCTGGCGCTGCTCTCGCCGTTCGCGCGGGCGCTGTTGGCGGTAGGCATCGTGATGCTGGCGATCGAGGTCTTCGCCTATGCGCGCGTATTCGTGGCGCCGGACGGCTTCGAGAACGCGATCATCTACTATTACAAGCCGTTCTACGACATGGCGGTGATCGCGGCGGGCGTGCTGGCCGGCTTCCTGCTGGGACGCGCGCGGCCGAAGCGACGCTGACCGGCCCACTTGTAGTTCGTCAAACTTCGCGACCGGCAAGCGCCAGCAGTGCGTCCGGCAGATGCTGCGGCTTTTCCACCACTGCATCGGCGCCGGACAATTCCTCCCGCGACCCGTAGCCCCACAGCACGCCGACGGCGCGTGCCCCGTTCATCCGTGCGGCGCGCAAATCGTGCGAGCGGTCGCCGATCATGATGGCGTGATCCGGATCGAGGTTCTCGGTGGCCATGATGTGCGCGAAGAGCTTCACCTTGTCGTCGAAACGGCCTGCGAGGTCGGCGCCATAAATTCCCTTCAACTGCGGCGAGAACCCGAACAGCGTGACGATGCGTCGCGCGAATATTTCCGGCTTCGAGGTGCACAGATACATTGGCGTATCGGCCTCGGCCATGCGCGCCAGCGCCTCGACGATCCCGTCGTAGACGACGTTCTCGCGCCAGCCGATGTCGCCGAAGCGCTCACGGTAGTGGTCGATGGCGGATTCGATCGTGTCGGCGTCGCGCGTGTCCAGCAGCCACCCGAAGCTCTCGCGCAGCGGTGGACCCACACAACGCCGCAGCGTGGCCGCGTCGGGCGGTTCCACCCCCAGTCGATCGAGTGCGAATACGATCGAGCGCGAGATGCCAGGATAGTTGTCGGTGAGCGTGCCGTCGAGGTCCAGCAGCCAGGCTGCGCCTGCGGCGATCATGGCTCCCCCCGAACGGCGCGGCGCGCCGCTCCCCCCAGGGGGCGATCGCCTTGGGGCGGCCCTGCGGCGATCATCGCATTGCTCATCGCGGTGCAGTCGCGGGCAGCAGGCGGATCTGGTAGTCGATCACCGCGCCCTGCGGCCCGGTCTGCCAGTGGGTGCAGTAGCGGCGGACCAGTGGCGACAGGAACACGCCGGACGCCTCGCGCACGTCATCGCGCGAGATCGTGCTGACCACGGCGCTCCCTTCGCGATAGCGAATGTCGAAGTTCACCAGCGAGCGCGCTTCGAAGCGGTAGTCGATCCGGTCACCAGTTCCTAGCGTCATGCATTCCTCGTGGATTTCGTAGGGGGCAATCACCTGGCCCTTGATCGTCCGCGTCTCGCCTGCCTGCATCGTGTCGGTGGCACAGGCGGACAGCGACAGTGCGATGGCGGCGGAAGTCGCCATGGCGCGCAAGCGAATGCTCATGGGCGGGACTTGCGCAACATGCGCCAATCCTCGGCCAGCATCGCGAAGCGCAGGTGGTCACGCCACCGGCCGCCGATCTTCACATAGCGGCGCGAAAGTCCTTCACGGGTGAACCCGGTGCGTTGCGCCAAGGCGACGGAGCGCAGGTTCGACGGCTGGACATTGACTTCGACGCGATGCAGTTTCAGCCGTGCGAAGGCGACATCCAGCGCCAGCGCCATGCCTTCGCTCATGCGACCCTTGCCGATGTGGGGCGTGAAACCGTAATAGCCGAGGTAAGCGCTGAGGAACCCGCCGCGCACAATCTCCGAGAAATTGAAGACGCCAGCCAGCGCATCGTCGTCGCGGGTGAACATCAGGAAGCCGGCATGCGTGACGGGGAGGGCACTGCGCGCATAGCGGTCGACGTAGGCGGTGAAGCGTTCGCGCGTGGCCGGGGCGGACGTCCAGCGCCCATGCGCGCGCCGGCTGGCCTTCGCGGCCTCGATGAACGCCTCCGCATCGCGCCGCCGGGGTGGACGAAGGTAAACACGGGGGCCGGTGATCGTCGGGGCGGGCACGCGCGTAGGCATAATGCGAAGTTTACTTGACGGCAAGGACCGGCTTCTCATGGCGGCATGGGTGGAAGGGCGCGTGGCGGGGTTGCGGCACTGGACCCGCAGCCTCATTTCGCTGCAGGTGAGCGCGCCGGAAGTCACCTTCGTGGCCGGCCAGTTCGGCCGGCTGGCGCTCCCCGCGC
Organism: Burkholderiales bacterium; assembly: GCA_038321425.1. GTDB lineage: Bacteria > Pseudomonadota > Gammaproteobacteria > Burkholderiales > Casimicrobiaceae > VBCG01. The sequence goes on from JBBQEY010000132.1 coordinate 3,711, forward strand.
CTCACGGACACAACGAACCGATGATCGGGCGGCCCTATTCCTTCGTGAACCCGCCCGGCGCGCAGCCGCACGAGTTCTATTTCATCGTGGTGCCGGAGGGACCGCTGACGCCCCGGTTGGCGACGTTGGCGGTCGGTGAACCGGTGTGGCTGGCGGCGCGTGCCAGCGGCTTCTTCAGCATCGGCGAGCTGCCCGATGCCGAAACCTTGTGGTGCGTCGCCACCGGTACCGGCATCGGCCCGTACCTGTCGATGTTGCGCACGGACGAAGCGTGGTCGCGGTTCCCGCGCATCGTGCTGGTCCACGGGGTGCGCTTCGCGGAGGAGCTCTCGTTCAAGCAGGAAGTGGCGGACATCGGGCACACGCATCCGGGGGCGTTCACGTATGTGCCGATGGTGAGCCGCGAGGTGCATCCGGGGGCGCTCGCCGGGCGCATTCCAGCGGCAATCACGGACGGGCGGCTGGAAGCGCGGGCCGGTTTGCCGATATCACCGGAGAATTCGCACGTGATGCTCTGCGGGAATCCGGCGATGGTGGACGACGTACAGGCGGTACTGGCGGCGCGGGGGATGCGGAGGCACCGCAGACGGGAGCCGGGGCATGTGACGGTGGAGACCTACTGGTAGTTAGTACGTCGTCCCTCAATCGGCTAGTGTTCTTGTTACCACTTCTGTCACATCCGGGGATAGCCCGGGCGCGAGGGCAATGCGTTGCAGCGCCGCCTGCATCATGCCGCGACGCGGCTCCTCGAACCGCTTCCACAGGTTGAACGTACCGGCGATCGACGCCGCGATCTGCGGGTTGATCGCGTCGAGCGCCAGCACCTGGTTGGCGGCGAAAGCGTACCCGCTGCCATCCGCGGCATTGAACTGCGCAAAATTGCGCAACGTGAACGCGCCCACCAGAGCGCGCACGCGATTGGGGTTGCGTGCATTGAAACGCGGGTGCGCAAGCAGGTCGCGAAGGCGGTCGAGCGTATCCGCGCGCCACGCCAATGCCTGTTCCCGGAACCACTTGTCGAGCACCAGCGGCTCATCGCGCCACTTGTCCTCGAAGCGCGCGAAGATCTGTTCCCGCGCAGCGGCTTCGGAGTCGCGCAAGGCCGCCAACGCACCGATGGTATCCGTCATGTTGTCGGCAGCATCGAAATGCGCCACTGCCAGCGCGTGCGCCGAAGCGTCGTCGATCGTGCCCAGATACTCGAGACAAACATTCGCAAGCTTGCGCGCGCCGGTCTGGTCGGGGGAAGGCGCGTAGGGCGCGCGCACGCGGCGCTCGTTGAAGCGGTGGGTGAAGGCATCGCGCAACTCCCGCGCAAGTTGCGTCCGCAGGAAGCGGTGCGCCGCGGCGATACCGGCAACGTTGATCACGTTCTCCAACGCCGCAACGTACGCAGGGTCCGGTGGCGTCAATGCCTGCGCCAGCAATGCCGGATCGCCGGTGTGGTCGGCCAGCAAGGCGCGGACCACTTCGGTCAGCGCAGCGGGAAGCTGCAAACGCCGGCCTTGGGAAAAATCGGCGGCCAGCGTCAGCATCGCGACAACGAACGTGCGCTGCGCCGCATCCCAGCGGTTCACCGGGTCGCTGTCGTGCGCGGCGAGAAACGCCAGCTGGTCCGCGTCGTAGTCGAAGTGGATCGTCACCGGCGCCGAGAATCCGCGCAGCAGCGAAGGCACCGGCGGCGCGTCGATGCCGGCAAACGTGAAAACCTGCCGTGCCTCGACGAAATCGAGTACGCGCGTGGTGCCCACCGGCACGGCCTCATGCGGGAAGCGTAGCGGGATGTCACGGCCGTCGGCCCCGATCAGGCCCACCGCAAACGGAATATGGAACGGCAGCTTTTCCGGTTGCCCGGGCGTGGCGGGCGTGTGCTGCGCGAGTTCCAGCGTGTAGGTGTGCGTGGCAGCGTCGTACGTCGCGCGCACATCGACGACTGGCGTGCCGGCCTGGCTGTACCAGCGCTTGAAGCGCGCAAGGTCCACACCCGACGCATCCTGCATGGCATTGACGAAATCGTCGCAGGTGACGGCAGCGCCATCGTGCCGGTCGAAGTACAGGTCCATGCCTCGGCGGAAGCGGTCGCGGCCGAGCAGTGTGTACTGCATGCGGATGACTTCCGCGCCTTTCTCGTACACGGTGGACGTATAGAAATTGTTGATCTCGAGATATTCATCCGGACGCACGTTGTGCGCCATGGGACCCGCGTCTTCGGGGAACTGGTCGCGGCGCAGGAATTCAACGGCGCTGATGCGCTCCACGGCGCGCGAGTTGAGATCGCTCGAGAACTCCTGGTCGCGGAAGACGGTGAGGCCTTCCTTCAGCGACAGCTGGAACCAGTCGCGGCAGGTGACGCGGTTGCCGGTCCAGTTGTGGAAATATTCATGGCCCACGACGCTCTCGATGGCGGCATAGTCGTCATCGGTGGCGGTGGCGGGATTCGCCAGCACCAGCCGGCTGTTGAAGATGTTGAGGCCTTTGTTCTCCATCGCCCCCATGTTGAAGTCGTCGGCGCAGAAGATCATGAAGGCGTCGAGGTCGTACTCGCGGCCGAAGCGTTCCTCGTCCCAGCGCAGCGCGCGCTTCAGCGCATCCATCGCGTGGCGGCAGCGCGGCAGGTTGGCCGGCGTCGAGAAGATCTTCAGCGCCACCGGCCGCCCGGAAGCGGTCGTGAAGTGATCGTCGAGCGACACCAATTTGCCGGCGACCAGTGCGAAGAGATACGACGGCTTCGGGAATGGATCGTCCCAGGTGGCGTAGTGCCGGCCGTCCTCCAGCACGCCCTGGGCCACCAGGTTACCGTTGGACAGCAGCACCGGGAATGCGGCGCGATTCGCGCGCAGCGTGACGGTGTAGCGCGCCAGCACATCCGGCCGGTCCGGGAAGAACGTGATGCGGCGAAAGCCCTCGGGCTCGCACTGCGTGCAAAACACGCCGGACGAGACGAACAGGCCCTCGAGCGCCACGTTGCGGCCGGGCGCGATGCGCGAACGCACGGTGAGCCGGCCCGCGGCCGGAACATCGGTGACGGTGAGCGTGCCGGCGCCGAGGCGCCATTGGATGGCCGGCATCGCATGCCCGTCGAGTTCGACACGGACCTCGGTCTGCTGCTCGCCGTCGAGTACCAGCGGGGCGTTGCGATCCCCTGGATGGGCGTCGGGATTGCGGCGAAACGCGAGGTGCGCGACGACCTCCGTGGCCTCGGGGTCGAGGTCGAACTCGAGGTCGAGCGTATCGACCAGCCAGGCGGGCGGCCGGTAGTCGAGGCGACGCTTCAAGGGCGTCGCGCTATCGCGGGGCAACATGAAGACTGGCCTTAGGCCGTCCGGCCTATTTCACGTCGATCAGTTCGACATCGAAAATCAGCGTGGCGTTGGGCGGGATCACCCCACCTGCACCGCGTTCGCCGTAGCCGTAGGAGGGCGGAATGATCAACGTGCGTTGCCCGCCCACCGTCATGCCCACCACGCCGTCGTCCCAGCCCTTGATCACCTTGCCGCCACCCAGGAAGAACCCGAAAGGCACCTGGCGGTCGCGGGAGCTGTCGAACTTGGCGCCCTTGCCGTCGGGCTTGGACGGGTCATACAGCCACCCGGTGTAGTGGACGATAACGGGTTTGCCTGACACTGCTTCTTTGCCAGATCCTTGTTTCACATCGATTTTTTTCAGTTCCTTGGGCGTGGCATCCAACTTGCTTATTCCTTGTGTAGTTGTAGAACCGGGTGCGGTTTGCGCTTTGGCTGCGAAGGAGGCTACTACCGCAAAGGTTGCACAGGCCACGGTGACTAGCATCCGTGTGTGCAGCGAAATCGTAAAATTCATGGTGTTCGTACAAGAATTTGTTGTGCTGAACATCCTGATATCTTTCGAAAATGTTGGCATCGTAAATCGTGGGAAAAATGAATTCTGCCATGGGAAGGATCAAGCATTCGATCTTAGCCGACCAGCGCTGCTTTTTTGCGCGGTCGATTGTTTTACGCTATATATGAAGGTTCCCCTTTCTGCAGTCCGCGTGGCGCGCCATTTGCGCGACGACGTCGGCGCGGCTCACCGCCGTTTCTGCTACAGGGGATAGACCGCGAGGCTCGATGTTCGGTTTCCTGACAACCGGTACGAAGGACGCAGCCGACCCGCTGGTGTCGGCGCGCGCCATTTCGGCCTGGCTGCGCCAGTTGCCGGCCCAGGATGTCATCGGTCGCCAACAACAGGTGATGCTTGCGTTCGACGGCATGCGCCAATCGCGGAAGCCTGTCGATCTCGCGCGGGTTCAGGCCATCGAGTTTCTCGACGCCGCATTGGGGGCCGACCGTCGCCAGCTCATCAAGCAATACGTCGAAAATCACGACAGCGCACCCAAGCTGGCCGAGCGTATCTGGCAGGCCATCTACGACCTTTCGCAAGGCTTCATCTTCGCGTACCAGACGGCCCTCGGGGAAGCGCTCCGTCAAAGCGCCAACGCCCGCTGGAAACCGCTCACGCCGCTGCTCTTCGCGCGGCTTGTCCACTACTATGGCACGGACGCCAAGCTGCGCGTGTTCCGCTACGAGCGCTGGATTCCGGGCAAGTGGATGGACCTTCATCGCACGTACCTGCGCGCCTCTGAACTGGGGGTCGAACGCCTGCCTGCGGTGATGCCCAGCGGCGGCCCCAACGCCACGCCTTGGACGGTCGAGCAGGAATATCTTTACGTGCTGCTGATCCACCAGCTCAACACCGGCAACATGTCACCGGCCGAGCTCGACTGGGCGTTTGCGCAGATCCGTGGGTGGAGCCGGCGGTTGACCCTCGACGCACAGGCCCGCTCGATGGAAGGCTTCATCGTCGACGTGAGCGGCAAGACGGGCCTCTCGCGGCCGGCCGGAAACGACACCGGCCTGATGCTGCGCTATCTGGACACCACGCCGCTCGCCCAGCACCTCGACCGCGCGATCGCGGCGCTGCGCCACGCCGAAATGCCCCAGCGCACGTCGCTGCCGTCGATCAACCAGCGCCGCGTGACGATCCTCGAGAAGCTGAGGCCCGCGCTGGCGCCGACGCTCAACAATAACGTGCGCCGCGACCCGCGCAGCGCCTGCGGCACCAAGGCGCGCGTGCGCGTGGGCCTCGCGCGAATCTCGCACGAGCTCGCGTTCGCCAAGACGCGCAACATGCCGCCCGACGACGCCGCCCATGAGCAGGGGCCCGAGCAGATCGAGGTCTACACCATCGCCGACGCGACGCCACCC
>JBBQEY010000133.1:0-8891 GCA_038321425.1 Burkholderiales bacterium
TGAGGAAACCGAGGCCACCGAAGGCGAGCATGAACACGACCTCGGCCATGCGGCTGTTCGACGCGAACACACCGACCACGCAAAAAGCCAGCACGACGGGCAGGATGAAATGGCGGGGAATGTCGAAGGTATCGAAGCCCCCGGACGCCGTCAAGAAAATCGATGCACTACGAGCTGCCGGTGCGCATATCGGCCGGTTCCCCTGCGCGCAACCAGCTGTTGGTGAATTGGTTGCGCGCAGGGGCCGGCATTGCAACGCCTAACGCCGCAGCGAAGTTTCGGAGCCGCGTCGCTCGCGTTGGCGCGCCCGCTCCCGTTCCACTTCCTCGAAGGAGTACGGTTCGGCGTCGGGATCGTGGCCTTGCCAGCCCGTGCTTTGCCATTGCACGACGCGATCGTCGATGTCGATGGCGCCATTGCGTTGCATCACTTGTTTGGTTTCGTCGACGCGCGATAGGTCCGCCCGGACGGTGACCAGCGTGCCGCCGCGGCGCACGGCTTCGGCATAGTTCTGTGCATCGGGTTCGGCCACGCCGAGTTCGGTCAACCCGCCGATCAGGCCGCCCGCCACCGCTCCGGCGCCGGCGCCGGCGAGCGCCGCGAGAATGGGACCGGCCGCGAGGATCGGGCCCACACCCGGAATGGCGAGTCCCATGAGGCTCACGGCGACGCCCGCGGCACCACCCAGCGCACCACCCGCGATCGCGCCGGTGGCGGCATTGTTCGTTTCGTCCTCGCCGTCGCGCGGCGTCGCCGTGTCTTCGCGCGGCGTGGCCGTGCCGTCGCACGGCGTGGCCGTGCCGTCGCGCGCCACCACGAAATCGGCGCCCCGATCGGTTGTGTCGGCTGGCGACGTGCTGGCATCGGTGGCCTGCATGTTATTGGCGACGATATTGACGTCGTCGTCCAGAAAGCCAGCCGCGCGCAAATCGTTCGCCGCTTGCGACGCGTCTGCGAAGCTGTCGAACGAACCAATCACGGTCTTGATCATGGATGTTCTCCTCAAAGTTCTCTTTTCGCGCATCCGGCGCCAAAGAGGTTGGTCTGCATCAAGTTTCTGCCGCTAGCGCGGTGTCACGCGCCAGATCGTGTTCGACAAATCATCGGCGATGATCAGCGCGCCGCGCGGGTCCACGGTCACGCCCACCGGCCGGCCCCGAGTCTTGCCGTCGGCGCCCATGAAGCCGGTTACGAAGTCGATGGGTGCGCCGGCGGGTCGGCCACCGCGGAACGGCACGAACGCCACTTTGTAGCCGCTGGGTTCTTCCCTGTTCCAGCTGCCGTGCTCGCCGACGAACACGCCATCGGCAAACAGCGGACCCATCGCAGGCTCGGAAAAGGCGAGGCCCAGCGGAGCGACATGCGATCCGAGGGCATAGTCGGGTTTTACGGCTGAAGCAACTTTCTGCGGGGCTTGCGGGCGCACGCGCGTGTCGATGTTCTGTCCCCAGTAGCTGTAGGGCCAACCGTAGAACGCGCCTTCGCGAACCGAGGTCAGGTAGTCGGGCACCAGGTTGGGACCCAGTTCGTCGCGCTCGTTCACCACCGCCCACAACTGGTCGGTCCCTGGCTGGAAGGTCAGCGCGGTCGGATTGCGGAGGCCGGACGCAAATGTCCTGTGCGCGCCGGTTTCCGCGTCCACCTGCCACACCACCGCGCGGTCATGCTCGGCGATCATTCCGCGCTCGGTGATGTTGCTGTTGGAACCGATCCCGACGTAGAGGAAGCGCCCGTCGGGGCTGGCGGTCAGCGCCTTGGTCCAGTGGTGGTTGATTTGCGAAGGCAGCTTCGTCACCTCGACCGGCGGGCTACTGGCGCGGGTCTGGCCGGACTGGTAGTCGAACCGCACCAGCGCATCCTGGTTGGCCACGTAAAGGCGGTTGCCGACCAGCGCCAGGCCGTAGGGGGCATTCAGGTTTTCGGCATATACCGTTCGCCCCTCGTAGGTGCCGTCGCCGTCGGCGTCGCGCAACAACGTCAAGCGGTCGCCGCTCTCGACCGATGTCGTGCCCTTCGATTTCAGGTAGCCGGCGATGAAATCCTTCGGCCGGAGCTTCGGCGCGCCGCCGCCCTTGCCTTCGGCCACGAGGATGTCGTCATTGGGCAGGAGCAGCGTGTGGCGCGGCACCTTGAGATCGGTGGCGATGGGCGTGATCGAGTAGCCCGTGGGCACGACAGGACGCTCTTCACCCCAGCCGACCGGGTCGGCGATGTTCATGGCCGGAAGCAGTCCGCGCTGGGGGTTCGGGAGCACGGGCTCGGCGCCGTACTGCAAGGGCTCCGGGTCAGTGCCGCAGGCCACCAGCAGCGTGGATAGAGCCAGTACGGTCAATGCGTTCGAGGCCTTCATGGCGTGCCTCCCGTGCGCAGGCTGGAGACGCCGAGCCCGCCCGCAGCGCAAGCGAGTAGGGCGACGATCACCGAAAGCACGAGGCCCTCGGGCATTACCCCCCACGCGTCCTTGGCGTGGACCAGCGCATTGAAGAAGCCCAGCACCCACATCGCCAGTACCAGCAGGACGTAAGCGAGGTACCGCCCCCTGCGCAGCGAGGAATGGCGCAGGCCGACGAGCGCGAACAACAGCGTCAGGCCACCGAACAGAAGCCCACCGACGTTCAGCCACGAGGAGAAATTCTTCCACTGCACCTGAAAAGTCGACCAATACGCGGCGTCGGCAAGCAGGGTGCCAAGGAACAGCGGCACCGTTGCCGCAAGAAGGAACGCATGGAGGGGATAAAGCGCCCGGTGATGGATTCGCTCGACAGTTAATTCCACGTGGTTTCTCCTGGCATGTGAAGTAACTTTCTTCGAAGTAATAGCCGAGCACCAGTAAACCGGAGCGAAGGGAGGCGAGACTCGTTTCCTGCAACAGCCTGAACCCTGATCTCGCGTCACCGTATTACCTGCGTACTCGCAGCGTTGTAGGCGGAACACCGATTCCCGGGATTACGCACGGCAAGCGCCACGTCTCCGCGCGGCCGTGTAGGAAGAAGGCCGATAGGCAATGAGGGATCGCGCCGATGCGTCGCGTACGCGATGACTGTCACTGTCCGCACCTCAGTCGCAGTCATTGCCTGTGCATCGTCCCCGGCGCGACGAGGAACATGTCGACCCTGCTCATGAGCTCGGGTCGCAACCCGCGCGATTTTCGGGGATGCAACTGAAGGCGGCGCGGGACTAGTGCCATTGATTCACTGGAGCCATGAACATGTCATACCGATCGAAGATCCCCAGCGAAGCGCGTCGAAACTTCCTGCGCGGAACCGCGGCCGGCACCGCATCGATCGGCTTGCTTGCACACGGCGTGTCGGCACAGACGCCGACACAGGCGAAGGCCCTACCGAAACTGGCCGATTTCGTTCCGGCCAATGCGCGCGCAACCATCAAGCTGTCGGTCAACGGCAAGCAACGCGTGCTGTCGGTGGAGCCGCGCACCACGCTCGTCGAGGCGTTGCGCGACACGCTCGGCCTGACCGGTACCAAGATCGGCTGCAATCACGGCCAGTGCGGCGCATGCACCGTGCTGCTGGATGGGCGCCGTACCAACGCCTGCCTGGTGCTCGCGGTGGCGGCCAACGGCGCGAAGATCGTCACGATCGAAGGCCTCGCCGGACCGGCCGGGGCGCTACACCCGATGCAGAAGGCATTCGCCGAGAAGGACGCATTCCAGTGCGGTTATTGCACGCCCGGCCAGATCATGTCGGCCGTGGCCTGCATCGACGAAGGGCACGCCGGCACGGCCGACGAGATCCGCGAGTACATGAGCGGCAACCTGTGCCGCTGCGCGGCCTATCCGAACATCGTCGCGGCCGTGGAAATGGTGCGAGACGCGCGCAAGGGCTGAACATGCTGAACTTTTCGTATCACCGCCCGAAGACGCTGCAGGATGCGGTCAAGACTCTCGGCGCGAACGAGGGCTGGCAGGTGCTGGCCGGCGGCACGACGATGGTCGATCTTCTCAAGCTCGACGTGGTCACGCCGATCGGGCTGGTCGACATCACCGGCATTGCGGAGTTACAAGGCCATCAGATCGGCGAGCGCAGCCTGCGCTTCGGTGCGCTCGCGCGCATGGCCGATGTGGCCGACGACGCGGCGCTGCGCAAGGTCTGCCCGGCGCTGACCGAGTCACTGTGGAAGGCTGCATCGCCGCAACTGCGCAACTCGGCGCGCCTGGGCGGCAACATCCTGCAGCGCACCCGTTGCCCCTACTACCGCGACACCTCGTACGCCTGCAACAAGCGCCATCCGGGTTCCGGCTGCGCGGCCCTCGACGGCGGAAGCACGCACCTGCACGCCATTCTCGGCGGCTCGACGCAGTGCGTTGCGATGTATCCGGGCGACTGGGCGCAGGCGCTGATCGCATTTGACGCGGTGGTGCTCGCGACATCGGCGAACGGCACGCGACGCATTCCGATGGCGGCGCTGCACCGGCTGCCCGGCGACCGTCCGGATCTGGAGACGACGTTGGCGCGCGGCGAGATCGTCACTGCGATCGAGGTGCCGGTCAACGGCGCGATGAAAGCGTCGCATTATCTGAAGGCACGCGATCGCGAGAGTTATGCGTTCGCCACCGCCTCAGCGGCCGTCGGCCTCGAGCTCGACGGGGACCGCGTGAAGGATGCGCGCATCGCACTCGGCGGCGTGGCCGCCACGCCGTGGCGCGCGACGGCGGCCGAGAACGTGCTGAAGGGCAAGGCCTTTTCCGAGACGCTCGCGCGCGAGGCCGGGCGGGTGGCGTTCCAGGATGCCAGGCCGCTCGAGGGCTCCGCCTACAAGATCGCCCTCGGCGCCGACGTGGTCGCCGGGGCCCTGATGACCGCGCACGAGCGCGCACGCAAAGGTTGACCCATGGCGGACACACTGAACAGCGAAGTCACGCGCTACGAGGCGTCCCGCAAGGTCACCGGCGATATCCGTTATGCGGCCGATTTCATGCCGGCCGGCATGTTCCACGGCGCCCTGGCCGTATCGCCGATCGCCAAGGGCACGCTCACCGCGATCGATATCAGCGCGGCGCAGGCCGAGCCCGGCGTCATCGCGGTCTTCACGCACGAGACCTTGCCCGCGTTCGAGCAGCCGAAGGGCTTTTATGCCGGCGGACCGGGCACCGCGAGCTTCTGGCCGATGACCGGCACCGAGATCAAGTACGCCGGCCAGCCGGTGGCGTATGTGGTCGCGGAGAACGCTGCTGCGGCGCGCCGCGGCGCGGCGCTCGTGAACGCGACATACGCGGCGAAGGTGGCGCGCATCAAAATGGACCCGAGCCAGTCCTTTCTGGCGCCGGGCAAGGAAATGGAAGTCAGCAAGGGGAATCTCGCCGCGGGTCTGGCCGCCGGCACGGCCGTCGTCGCCGAGACCTACTTGACCCCATTCCAGCACCACAACGCGATGGAAATGTTCGCCGCCACTGCGCAGTGGCGCGGCGATCGGTTGACCGTGTGGATGCCGTCGCAATCGGTGCGTACCGCGCGCGCCGGCATCGCCACGGCCTACGGCTTGCCGGAATCCTCAATCGAGGTGCTGTCGCCGTTCGTCGGCGGCGCGTTCGGCTCGAAGGCCGGCCTGCCACCGTACGCGATGCTGACGATCGCGGCAGCGCGCGGCGTCGGCGCGCCGGTGCGGCTGATCGTCACACGCGAACAGATGTACACGGTCGCGACCTTCCGGCCCGAGTCGGTGCAGAAGATCCGCCTCGCGGCGACGAAGGACGGCAAGTTGACCGCCTTCGAGCACATCGAGATCGCGCAGACCTCGCAGTTCGACCCGGTAGTCAATCCCGGCACGCACATGACGCGTGCGATGTATGCCTGCCCGAACATCCGCACCGAGCAGCGCCTCGCGCGTTCGGACACCAATACGCCCGGCTTCATGCGCGCGCCCAACGAGATGCAGACCTTCTTCGCGCTCGAGTCCGCGATGGACGAGCTCGCGATCAAGCTCGGCATGGACCCGGTCGAACTGCGCCGCGTCAACGATACCGATCGGCATCCGGTGGCCGATGTGCCGTTCTCCTCGCGATCGTTGATGGCTTGCTACGACGCCGCCGCGAAAAGCTTCGGCTGGGCCGGCCGCAGCGCGGCGCCGGGGTCGATGACCGACGGCGACTGGCGGGTCGGCTACGGCTGCGCCACCTCGACCTATCCGACCGCAGTGGCGCCGTCGGCAGCGCGCATTCGCATGTACGGCAACGGTCACGCGGTGGTCGAACTCGCGGCGCACGACGTGGGTACCGGCGCCTACACGATCATGGGACAGATCGCCGCGGCGCAACTCGGTTTGCCGGTCGACGCGGTTGAGGTCTTGATGGGTGACTCGAACCTGCCGCTCGCGCCGATCTCGGGTGGCTCGGTGACGTCCGCTAGCGCCGGATCGGCCGTCCATCTGGCGTGCATCAATCTCGCCGCGGAGATCGCGCGCACCGTTTCCCGCATGAAGGACACGCCGCTGTCCGGCATCGATCCGGCCAACGTCACGCTCGACAACGGCATGCTGAAGGCGGGCGGCGGTCAGAACATGAGTCTGCTCGAGGCGCTGAAGGCGACGCCGCGCGGCGAGGCCGCCGCGACCGGCGAGTACGCCCACCCCGACCTGACCGAACAGGCGCTGCGCACGACTTACAAGGGCGGCTACGGCGTCGCCGGGCCGGTCACGAAGTCGCACGCGATGTTTGCCTTTGGCGCGCAGTTCGTCGAAGTGCGGATCCACCGTTGGACGCGCGAAATTCGCGTACCGCGGATTCACGGCGCGTTTGCCGCCGGCAACATCCTGAACCGCAAGACGGCGCACAGCCAGTTGATGGGGGGGATGATCTGGGGCATCAGCTCCGCGCTGCATGAACACACGCTGGTCGACCACGCCCGCGCGCGCTTCCTGAACACCGACATCGCGGAATACCTGGTGCCGGTGAACGCCGACATCCGCGAAGTCAGGGTCGCGATGCTCGACGAGCGCGACGACTACGTGAACCCGCTCGGCGTCAAGGGCATCGGCGAGTTGGGGATCGTCGGTACGGCCGCGGCGGTGGCCAACGCCATTCACCATGCCACCGGCAAGCGCCTTCGCAAACTTCCGTTCACGATCGCCGACATCTGAAGGGGGGACGCTCCGGGCGTTGCGCCCGTTGCTATCGAGAACCAGGTCCAGGCCGCGGGCCGGAATCCCGCGAGGTCCAGTAAGCAAACATCACCGTGTAGCGACTAACCGCCCAACGGCAGAAGCAGCGTTGAGCCGTGGCCCCCCAAAAGCGCAATCGACAAGGAAAAGTCCCTATGCTGATCCCCCGCAAGCCCGTCCCGGCACTTGAGGTGCCCACCCTGGATCACGGCAAGTACGATCTCGCCGCGGAGAAACCGGAGCATTTCGCGCTGGTGGTCTTCTATCGGGGCCTGCATTGCCCCATCTGCACCAAGTACCTGCTCGAACTCGGCCGGTTGCTGCCGGAATTCGGCAAGCGCGGCGTCAGCGTCGTGGCGATTTCCAGCGACACGCAGGAACGCGCCCGGGGGATGGCCGACAAACTCAGCGCCCCCGACCTGCGCATGGGCTACGACCTCAAGCTCGCCAGCGCGCGCGAGTGGGGCCTGTCGATCAGCACCTCGCGTGGCCTGACTTCGATCGGCATCGAGGAACCGGCGCTGTTTGCTGAGCCCGGCGTGTTCATCATGCGTCCGGATGGCACGCTCTACTACGCCGCGGTACAGACGATGCCCTTCGCCCGTCCGCATTTCGACGAACTGATCGGTGCGCTGGACTTCGCCATTGCCAAGAACTACCCGGCGCGCGGCGAGTACGTCGGCGAAGTCTGACCGGGACAGCGTTTCCGGCGCCCGGCGCATTGCTGCGCCGGGCAGCGGCTTACTTGATGCCCAGCGCCCGGTCCAGGGAAAGCGCGCCGCCGCCGCGCCCGATCAAGTACAGCAGCAATCCGGCCCAGGCAAGGTGCGTCGGCCAGGCCGACGGATAGACGAAGATCTGGATCACCGCGGTCATGCCCAGCAGCGACAGCGCCGAGAAGCGGGTTAACAGTCCCAGTGCCAGCAGTAGTGGAAACAGGTGCTCGGCGTAGGTCGCGAGATGCGCGGCGATCTCCGGACGAATGAGCGGCACCTTGAATTCCTCGCGAAACAGTCCGTAGGTGCCTTCGGTCACCGTCAGGAAACCGTCGACCTTGGTGCGCCCGGACTGGAAGAAGATTCCGGCGATGGCAAATCGCGCGGCCAGTGCCAGCAGCGAGTCGGGGACAAGACGCGACAGGGCATCGGCGCAGCGATTCAACACGCCTCGCGGTCCGGTGCTTGCACCGGCTTCGGCAGTCGACGTCAGGGTGTTCATTGGCAAGACTCCTTTGCTCACAATGGGCGCAGCGCCAGCCGCGAGAACGCACCCGCGTTCAACAGCTGCGCCATCAACCGGGAAAGGTCGGCCTTCGGGTCCACCCGAAGTGCCGCATCGGCCGCGTCGGCCAGCGTGCCACCAGCGGCACAACGGTCCATGAACGCGCAACCCGAAGAGGATAGCGAAGCCCAGGTGACGCGCCCGGCGGGTCGTACCAGCAGCACGCCTTCGGCCTGCCAGTCGATCTCCGGCTCTTCCGACGCCGGGTCGGCATCGGCCGGCTCGCGATTGCGCGACCAGATCGTGTAGATCGGCTGTTCGTCGAACCATGCCCATCGGCTCGACGCGTGCGGCAGCAACACCGTGCCGGCAAGCTGCGACTCCGAGAGGCGGGCGATGGCGGCCGCCGTGACCGCCGTCTCGTCGGGGGCGACGTGCGCCTCCGTCCAGAAGCGATCGAGGCGGGCAACGCTGGCAAGGTAGGGCAGTTCCTGCGCCGGCTCGAAGCCGACAAGGAATTCGGCAAACCGGTCGCCATAGGCGAGCAGCGACGGCTG
>JBBQEY010000134.1:0-8887 GCA_038321425.1 Burkholderiales bacterium
GAAGCGTCTCGGCCTCGCTCTGGACGCGATTGACCGCCTTCTGCACTTCCGGGTCGAAATCCTGAATGCCGACGGAAATGCGGTTGAAGCCCAACCCGGCCAGAAACCGGATCGTGTCGGCGCCCACCTTGCGCGGATCCACCTCGATGGAAATTTCAGCATCGTCGGCGAAGTGGAAATGGCCGCGCAGCGACGCCATCAGCGTGCCCATCTCCTCGTGCGACAGGAACGTCGGCGTGCCGCCGCCCCAATGCAGCTGGGTGACGGGTGGCGAACCCTCGATCAGCCCGCCCACCAGCGCGATCTCACGCTCGAGGTAGCGCAGGTACTTGGCCGACCGGCCGTGATCCTTGGTCAGGACCTTGTTGCACGCGCAGTAGTAGCAGATCGAGTTGCAGAACGGCAGGTGCACATACAAGGACAGTGGCTGCGCGGCGCGATCGTGGTTGCGCGCGGAAAGCGTCTCGATGTACTGCGCGGCGGCAAAGCCGTCATGGAAACGGTCGGCGGTCGGGTACGACGTATAACGGGGACCGAAACCGTCGTACTTCGCGACGAGGCCCGCATCGAAAGCGAGCACTGGCACGGAGAGCGTTACAGTGTCATCCATGGTCACCATGGTGCAGTAAGCGGCGCCCGGTTCCTTTGCGTCAAATCAATCTGACGGCGGTCCGAGGCCGATCGGGGCCGGGGCGAGGTTGACGATCCGGGTGAACAGGTCGTCGAACTGGTCCGAACTGGAGGCGCCGACGAGTGGATCGGCGTTGGTCGCGAAGGCGGCGTCGATTGCGGCCCAATCCTGCGGCAGCAGGTGCTCGCGCGCCAGCGGAAGAATTTCAGCTTCTTCGCAGTGCATGTGGTTGCGCTCGAATTCCGCGAAGGTTTCCACCGCGGCCGCGAACGCCGGGAACTCGGTTTCCCCGCCCTCGCGGTAGCGGGCCAGCGCCTGCTCGAGCGTGCGGATACGGGATGCCCCCAGGCGATGCTCTGCCTGCAGCCGGTCGATCAGCGCCCGCGCCGGCGGGTGCCGCTCACCCAGCAGGCGGAAAAGCCACTGGTCTTCCTTGGGATGGTGCAACCGCTCCGGAAACGTGTCGACGTAATAGATCATCGCGCCCAGGAGCTCGAAATTGGGCCGCAGCCGGTGCTCGCGGATGCCGCGCACGAGCGACACAAGCGCATGCAGCATCGCTGCCATGGCCTGATGCTCGTTACGGATGACGTCAATGGACTTCAACGGGATGACCTCGCGCCCGATGGACGAAGCCATTCTAGAACGCTGGAAAATGGAGGGCGTTGACCTTGGTCAAGGCACATCGAAACGGCCCGTCCCATCTGCAGACTTCAGGCGGCGACGATCCGCATTGCGCCCCCGCAGTGCCTGTTGCAACAGAGCACGGAGCAGGCGATCGTCGACGGCGCGGCCGACGTCGATTCGGTGGCGCCGGTACAGTCTTTGCTAGACTTGGCGAGTCTTGCCGCCCGGCATCGGGTCGCCGCCGTCGCCGGCCAACGCAATCATGCTCTGCTTGCTAGTTGGGTTGTCAACCGTCAATAGGATTGTCGGCGATGTCACGCAAACGCCTTGGCCGTCTTCTGCCCACGCCGGAGGCGCTCCGCGCCAACCGGACGCTGCGCTGGCTCGGGCCGTTGCTGCATCGGCCCTGGCTGTGGCACTGGAGCCGGCGCACGGTGGCCGCGGGCGTCGGCATCGGCGTCTTCTTCGGTTTCCTCATTCCCGTCCTGCAGATTGCCTTTGCGGCCGGGTTCGCGGTCTTGCTGCGCGCGAACCTTCCGGTGGCGGCGGCCAGCACGCTCGTGTCGAACCCGTTCACCTATGCGCCGATCGGGGTGGCGGCCTACCAGGTCGGCGCCGCGCTGCTCGGCGAACCCGTCAAGGACGTGGCAACGGTTGCGATCGAGGAGGGGGTCGAGGAACTCCGCGTCACGGATGTCATCGGTGCGGGCTGGTGGGAACGCGTTGCCGACATTGGCAAGCCCGTCATGCTGGGGCTCGCCATTTTTGCCGTGGTCGGCGGGATCAGTGCCTATTTCGCGACACTGCTGTTTTGGCGCGTCGCCGTGGTAATGCGGCGGCGGCGCAGGTGGGCGCGCGCCGCCGCGGCAAGGGCCGCTCCACCCGACTGACGCGGGACCCGGCGTCCGATCGCATCGGTCCTAAGCGCCTGCCTTCCGAACGAACTGCCGGCCAAGCGGGTGGCACTTGGCCGCCACTTTAGCGTGGCGCGGCCGGCGTACCGCCGCGCCCGCCACGCGCGGCCGGCCACAGCGCCAACAGCGTGGCCGCCGCCACGACCATGGCCTGTGGCGCATCCATCACCCACAACGTCGCCGCGGCGATCGCGCACCAGGAAAGCGGCACGGCCAGCAGCAGCCACCGAAGGCGTCCTCGGACCAGCGCCATCACCGCGACGGTGGCGATGGCCGTCGGGTCGGGCGCCACGCCAAAGACTTCGGCGGTCGACCAAGGCCGTCCGGCGAGCGGTGCCAGCAGCGGATAGCCGAGCACGGCCAGAATGATCACCAACGAAGCGATCCGGCGCGCGCGGACGTTCACGGTCTCGAGGACGATGCGGCCGGCAAGGACCCCGAGCGTGACCAGGAGCGCCGCCTGGAGCGCGAACGCCGCCGCAAACCAGGTCGCCGCCCAGTTGATCTGGGCGTAGCGCTGGGTGTGAAAGGCCCAGGCGATCCACAACCAGCAGGCGGCGATGAGGCCGGCGATGATGCGGTCGCGGTGCGCCCGATTCCCGTGTATCAGCGCGACGAGCGCGAGGCCGAACGCCACGCCAACGAGCTGCGCGGGCCAGATCGCCACGTTGTACAACTCGAAGAGGCGCCAGTAGGTCCGCGGCGAGAACATCAGGAAATCCGCCAGCGTGTACGTCCACCACTCGGACATCAGGCGCGTTCCGCCGCCGCGATGATGCGCTGGCGCAGCGCCGCGTCGGGCAGGCGACCGTAGGCCGCGTCCATGTTTTCGCGCACGTGGGCCACGCGCGACGTCGCCGGAATCGCGCAGGTGACGGCCGGGTGCGCGACGATGAACTTCAGCACGATCTGCGCCCAGCTCGTGCAGCCGAGCTCCGCGGCCCACGGCGGAAGGGGTTGGCGCGCGAGATCGCGCAGCAGCGCGCCTTCGCGAAAGGGCCGATTCACGATCACCGCGATACCGCGCTCCCGGGCCAGCGGCAGGATCCGCGCCTCGACCTCGCGATCCAGCGGGTTGTAGGTGATCTGCACGAAGTCGATCGGCTGGCTGCGCATCAGCTGTTCGATGTCGCCGTGTCGCCGGCCCTCCGAGGTCGATAGTCCTGCGTAGCGGATCCTGCCCTCGGCTTTGAGCGCGAGCAGCGTGGGCAGATGCTCCTGCCAGTTGAGCAGGTTGTGGACCTGCACCAGGTCGAATCGGCGCACCTGCCACTTGCCGCGCGAGCGCTCGATCTGCTCGCGTCCCTGCGCGCCGGAGGAAATCCACACCTTGTCCGCGGAGAAGATGCGTTCCGTCAGCGCCGCCTGGCGCAAGCCGTGGCCGATGACGTCCTGCGACGAGCCGTACATCGGCGACGAGTCGATCATCCGCCCGCCTGCCGCAACGAAACTGCGCATCACGTCCGCGCAGGCAGCGCGTGCGACGGGGTCGTCGCCGACGTTGAAGGTGATCCAGGTGCCGAGACCGACGACCGGCATGAGTTCACCCGTGGACGGGATCGGACGGGACAGGATCGTGCGCGGCTGGGCGTGGGCTGTGGCAGGGCGCAGCAGCGCGTACGCGCCTGCGGCGCCGAGCATGCGCAAGGCGTGGCGGCGGGTTCGCATCGAAGGTGCTTCGTCGGGCATGGCTCAGAAGTCTAACGGCCGCCGCCGCGCCGCCGTTGCAGTTTCGTGGCGATTCCGGGGGGCGACCCGAATCTGTTGGTTTGCGCGCGCCTGATGCTGGCAGCGGCGCGTCGCCTGGACGTCGCGGCAGCCCTAGCGTGTGCCTTGAACATGCGTCCGCCGCAGCGCGGGTCAACCGAAGCTGGCGTCGATGAAGCGCGTCAGCTCTTCCCAGGTGATCGTGCCGTCCCGGTTGATGTCGATATCGGCGAACCGCGACACGAGTTCGATCGAGCCCGCCGCATCGTCCCGGGTGATCGCGTTGCTGGTGCTCACATCCGCGGCGTGGAACATCGCGACGAAGCGCTCGGCGGAACTCCGGTTGTAGTCGGCGCGGTCGGTGGCGAGCGCGGTGGCGCAGAAACAGGTCGCCATGAGTGCGGTGAACCAAATTCGTGTCTGCATAAGTCCTCCGTAAGGGTCAGGTGGTCGTCGCCGACCTCGTCGAGCGCATCGCGGTTGCCCTCGAGCAGGCGGACGTCGCGCCGGTTGACGTACAGGAACTGAAAGGGCGTGACCTCGCTGGTGTGGGACGGTGGCGAGGGTCAGCAATTGCCAGCGACGCTGCAGCGCGTCATGGCACGTTGGTGTGACGGCGCACGATTTTTCATGAAGCAACAGGTGCACCTGCGCATCTGCGGGTGGACATACCGAGGTAGACCCTTGACCGCGACCGGAGTTCCTCGGCGCTGCCACGGGATGCCGGATTACCATCTGCCGATGAAGCTCAAGCCGTGGGGGCGTTCGTGTTTTCGCGGCGTAGTCGTCGCCTGCGCATGTACGCATTCGAAGGCGCGCCGCCGACACCTGTTCGGCTCGTGGCCCCGTGGCACGCCTCGGCGCGCTTGCACCACGCTGATAACTCCAGCGTCCGGCAACGCGTCATTGCATCAATGCGTCGCGCGCGCTGGACGCCATCGGAACCGCGCTCTTCCTGTCTTCGCCGATTCGATAGCTGTACTGGACGTTCGACAGGAAGTCCCGCGGTACCGCCGCGTGGGTTGCCAGCGCCCATTGCAGTGAGTCGTGCAGTCCTTCCACGCCGAGTACCTGGCCGGTGCGCGCGATGAGCTCGAGCACATCGGATGGCACGGCATCGGTCCGGCCGCAGTAGCGAATCTCGCCGCTGAAGTGCATGTCGATTTCGTTCGCGGCGACGATGGCGAGGATTTCGGCGTCACCGATCGACAGGGTCGACGGTGCCGGCGCGGCAGCGACTTCGTCGCGTCCCGATTCGCGCAGCGTGTACGCGCGCACGCGGCGTTCGAGCGCGCTGCCCTTGCCGCCGAGCGTGGCACAGACAGCTGCGACCGCCGCCGCCTTGCCGGCCCTGTGCGGCGGGCTATGCGTATAGGCCGAATGGAGCAGGCCTGCGGCGACGATGTCCGCGCGAAAGCCGTACCTGACGAGCACGCTGGCGGTTCCGGCCAGGTGATTGATGAACGGACGTCCGCAGGGCCGATACCCGCCATCCACGAGGACGTGCGCGACGTGATAAGCACTGGCGATAAAAACGAGTTCGTCCCGCGCATAACCGCGTGCGGTCGCGAGATCGAGCAATCCCGAGCGCGTCTGGCGCAGTTCGTCCGGGCGCATCGGATCACTTTGCGGCGCATCGCTCCTATTCGATGGTCGGATCGGGTCGATCTGGGCCACATGGTCGACGACGAACCGGCGGACCCCGCCAAACGAGCGCGCATCGTCGAGGACATGCCATTTTTCGCAGAACCTGCTGATGCTCGCCTCGCTTTCGGCGCTGGACCAGCGCTCACGAAAGAACGGGAGGTCTTCCAGCATGAATTCGGCCAGGGCGAGATAGCTGATGCGGGCGGCCGGTTCGAACCAGGTGGCAAGTCCGCGCTCGCGCGCGGACAGCGAGACATCGATGTGCTCGTGGACACAGCGGATGGTCGGGTCCAGCGCGAATTCGCGCGCGAGCTCGGTGCGCACCAGCATGCAATGAAATTCCACGAAGTCACAAGGCTGCCGCGTCAGCGTATGGGCCACCCGCGCAGGATCCTCGTTCGCCAGTTGATGCTTCTCGTCCAGCACGCGTCCTTCCGGCGTCGCCGATTCGACGAGCCTGCCGCCGGCCATGTGGATCAGCGGCGGGCGCACGCCGTCGCCAATCAGGTACAGCGGTCCGACCACGCCCGCACCCGTCTCGTCCGCACAGGCGACGAGCTTGTCCAGCCAGCCGGACTCGACCTGCACGTCGTTGTCCATGAACACGACGTACTCGGTGGTGATCCGGTCGATGACGCGCGCGCGCGCCTGCTGCGGCCAAAGCGGCTCGTCGATCCGGATCACTTCAAACCTTTCCGTCGTTCGATCGGCAAGCGATTCGCGCAGCCATTCGGGCGACTGGATGTCGACATAGACAAATCGATAGGGCATCGACGTATCGGCGGCTACGCTGTCGATCGCCGCTTCGGTGAGCGAGTGGCGTTCGCGTGCCGTCATCACGATCGTGACCCGGGGATCGCCGGCCGGACGTGGAGCGAGGGCGTGATCAGTCATGTCTGTCAATCACGATTTGGTTCGAGCGCCGCGGCCCGAAGGAAAGTAAATTCAACCCACCAAGCCGAGTATTCCGGGCTTGGTGATCCCGGTCAAGCGGCGAGCGAGCGCGACGCTGGCGGGGGCGCTCGCGAGCTACTACGCGCTGGCGGAAACGCAGCCGATGCTGCCCACGGTGCTGGCGATCGCCGCCTCGAGCCTCCTCTAGGTTGACGTCGCAGACCTTTTCCCAAGCCTCCACCCGCGGCCCGAGCCGGTGGAGACGGCCAGGCAGGCGCTTCTGATCGGTCTCGGCGCCGCCGTCATTTGTGCGGTGCACGCAGCGCTTGAACCTTGAACGCTCAGTACTGCCAGTAGAGCCCGAGCGCGCGGGCGAGAAACGCCGCCATCTGACGTCGTGTGAGCGGCGCATCGGGACAGAAAGTCGTCGGCGTGCAGCCGAGCGTGATGCCGGATTCGGCCAGCGCCTCGACTTCGCGGAACAACTGCGCGTTCGTTGGAACGTCGGTGAACCGCGCCGATCCGGGAGCAGCGGAAATCTGACGCTTCCACCAGATGTCGACGCCACGGAAGGCAATCTGCGCGAACGGGGACGATGGCTCGCCCGTCACCCAGATCACATAGTGGGACCCGTTCTGAAGGACATTGTTGTCCACCGTGTGCAGCGGATTGAGCGCGGTGGAAACATATTGATAGCCTGGCGACCCGCCAGACTGCACGAAGGCGAGCACGGTTGCCGAGGGCGGCACGGGAAGCTGACACAGGCCGAAGATCATCGTGCAGCCTCGACCTCGCAGCAGGTGCAGCGTGGCACGGACATCGCTGGAGACCACGTCGTCCGCATACAAACCCAGGAAGCCGATGCCGGCGCCGGTCGGCAGCGTGACCGGCGCAACGAAGAAGTATGACGGCATGCCAAAAGGCGCGCGCACATAGCCCAGTGCGTCGATCTGGTAGGGCATGTCGTCGCGCGAGGTCGTGAACGCCGCGGCCGGAATCTGCAAGATGTTCCAGCCGGTTCCCAGATCGGCCCCAACATTGCCCGCTTGTACGTCACGCTGCGACGACTGCGTGATAGGCGGCGCAGGATTCATATTCGCTTCGCCCGCCAACTGCGCTGCGACCGGCGCGGAAAGAAGCACCGCAACCCACGCGACTCCGATGATGTGCTTTGCAATCATTGCAGTTCCTTTGGCGAGCGATGATCAAGGCGACGCGTCCCGCGCGCCGGCCGGCAGTCCACCGTATTTCCTGCCGCCTACCGCGCTGGCCTGGCGCCGTACCCGGCCGTGTCACCGCTCCCCGAGAACAGGGTTGCCGACAACGGCATGTCAACGTCGACGTGCGTCGCCACGACCTCGAACACTTGCGTTCCCGCTTCACTTCCGCGTGCGAGGTGAGGATAGCGCAACTCCGACGAACCGGCTTTCCAATCGGAGAACCGCACGATCAGGGAGCGCCTGCTTCCCCCTGCGGCGACCAGGTCATATCGAATCTCGACCGGCCGGCCCTCCTTGCGCGCGACGAGCAGCACGGTCTCGTTGTCCTGCTGCATCAGGCGCAGCCGGTCGACGGTCTCGCCGTCGATCTGTTCGGTGCCCTGCACTTCTGCGACGAAGCCGCGGCCAAGGCGAGACTTCAGCAGCACGACCGGATTGCGCATCGTCGTACGCTCGACGCCAAGGCGCGTTGCGTGATCGAGCGGAGAGTCGCCGTCCGCAGTAAAGAGCGTTCCGCCCCCGGGCGCAGACGCGATGGCGATCGTGCGGCCATTGAGCGTGATTTCCTGACGGACACTGAGGGGGAAGGCGTAGTAGGTGCGCGTCGGGACCACGATGTCGCGGCCGTCGTGCTCGCGCGTGTTGTCGGATGCGATCACGAGCGTACGCATGCCATAGACAACCTTGGTCCCACCCATGAACTCGACCGCGCGATCGAGCGCCGCGCGTGCCTCGGGCGATTCGCCGCGCAGCGCTTCCGCAGACGCGAGCGAGGTGGCGAAACACAATGCGAGCGGAACAAACCAACCGGGACGCCAGCCTTTCACTCGGATTCCTCACGTGTAGGCAAAGAAATTCAACCCACCAAGCCGAGTATTCCGGGCTTGGTGATCCCGGTCAAGCGGCGAGCGAGCGTCGCCGACGTTCCTCCGCCCACGCGGTGGTGCGGCAAATTCCCGGGCCGATCGCGCGGCAATGCGGTGCTGGCGAGCAGACTTCAGGTCGATCGGCTGAACCGACGCCAGCCGTCCACCCGCCGCAGCAGGGCGGCGCGCGCGGATGAAGCGCTCGTTCGGACGGCGTTCGTACGGGTGAAGTTGAAGCAAAAAGCATTCGAGCCGGTAGCCGCAAACGCTAGAGTTGAAGCGCAGCAACACCGTACAGGCGGCACACAAAAGGAGAAAGTCGGTGAAGCCGATTGCTTCGCCAGCTTTCCCCCTTTCAACGCCAATTGGATGTGCTGCTGG
>JBBQEY010000135.1:0-8848 GCA_038321425.1 Burkholderiales bacterium
GGATGAAAAAGCTATACGAAGACCGAACTTTGGCGAACCGCCGGCACTCCGCTGATTTGGCAGCATGCCTGAGCGAACTCCCGGGATGGTACAAATGGTGGCTCGCACGAAAAGGCCAGTCACCTGAATCTGCGGTAACTAATCTTATCGGCTTCTCAAATACGACTGAATACGACAAGGCGGACACGAGAGTTCGAGCCATAAAGAAAGCGCTCGGCTTCAAGCAGGACCCCGAGTGAAAACAGCGAGGCCTAACCCTTCGCTCAAGCGGAGCGCCAACGGCATATCACGCTGGCCATCAAGCGCTGGGCCTTCGGCCCATTTTGCGCTTGCTGTCCAGCGCGCCACGCCGATGGCGCCCACTTAGCTCGAACGTTAGCCGTCACACACCCACACCGTGCGCTATCTCGTAGCCGTTGCAGCGTTGGCCTTGTCAGCTTGCAGCACCGAGCCGGAGCTTGTCTTTGTGCCAGTTGCCTCGCCTGAAGTCGAGGTGTTTGCGCGCGCATCCGCGGTCGAGATCTCTGTCGGAGAACCGATCGTCCTCCATGCACAGCGTCGCTACCAAGCACAGTGGCTACAGGTCAGGCGCACCTCTCTGCCGCCCGAGCAGTGTTGGGTAGCTCGCCCTCCTCCGGCGTTCGAACCCGAGGTAGCGGACAACCTCACTTGGCAGGTGTCCGTGCCGTCCGCAGCGCGGTTCAACATCGACCGTCGAGTTGATCGAACGCGAGAGGTCATCTTCTCCGAGCCCGGAGCGCTGGTGCTTCAGGCCACCTCGGCTGTCTGGTGCGGCGCGCCATTGGGAGTTCGATCCAACGCGCTCACCATCAGCGTTCGCCCATCGAGTTCGGCACAAGCGGGTAAGAAGTGACGGTTAACGCTTCGCTCGAGCGGACCCACAAGGGCAGGCCGCTGTCCGATCCTTGAACGGGAGGGCGGCATGACGGTGAGCGATCGAATGGCCGCTGCGCTCGCCCGCATGCCGGGCCCCAGCACTTAGGCGATGAACAGGGGGCGGCGCCGGGATCACGCCGGCACGGCCTGGCGCGCAACCACCACCATCGCCCCCCGATGCCCGTCCGGGTTTATGATCGTTCCCCGCGCTCCAGCCCCGAAACCGCCAATGCCATTGACTGAACTCAATCACTATTTCGTCCGGTCGAAGGATCTGGAGCGTTCCCGGCACTTTTACTGCGACATCCTCGGCTTCGAGGAAATGCCGCGGCCGGATTTCCCGTTCCCGGGCTACTGGCTTGGTGTCAACGGCAAGATCCAGGTGCACATGGGGCTCGATGGCATCGCGGACTCCGACGTCTTTTACTTCGGCACGACGCCGCAGTCGGCCCGCAGCAATTCCGGCGTCGTCGATCACATTGCGTTTCTCGCGACGGAGCCGGAGAAATTCTTCCAGCGCTTCGGCAAGGCAGGGCTGCCGTCACGCAATCGGTATTTCGCGCAGATCCAGTTGTTCCAGATCTTCGTTACGGACCCCGATGGACTGACCATCGAGCTCAACTTTCCCGACGTAGCGGTCGAGCCCGCCTGGGCGAAAATCTCAGCGAACGTTTAATTCGCAGCGCGTTGCAGCGGTTGGGGAGCCGCCCCTGCGAGAAAATCGGTTTCGCACAGTCGAATGTGGCGATGGAACGGCCCGGAATCTGGTCGGATGACCCGCTACCACCAAAGGAGCAGCAATGAAACTCATCGGTATGCTCGATTCACCGTATGTGCGTCGGGTCGCGA
This sequence comes from Burkholderiales bacterium, assembly GCA_038321425.1. GTDB lineage: Bacteria > Pseudomonadota > Gammaproteobacteria > Burkholderiales > Casimicrobiaceae > VBCG01. The sequence continues at coordinate 1,747 of JBBQEY010000135.1, forward strand.
TCTCCATGCAACTTCTGGACCTCCGTTTCGAGCATGAATCGGTTAGCGTATTCAGGACCTTCGAACAATTCCAGAAAATCAATCCGGTCGTTAAGGCGCCGTCGCTGATCTGTGACAACGGCGATGTGCTGATGGATTCGACGCTGATTCTTGAATATGCGGAGGCGCTGGCGCGTCCCCGCAAGACGCTGATGCCCACGGTGATCCCTGACCTGCAACGAGTGCTCAAGGTGATCGGGCTCGGACTTGCCGCGGCCGAGAAAAGCGTCCAGATCTACTACGAACGTCAGTTGCGGCCTGCCGACAAGCAGCACCAACCCTGGTTGACCCGCGTCACCGGCCAGGTGCTGGCGGCGTACGCCGCGCTGGAGACCGAGGTCGCGGCGCGTCCGCTTGGCGCGACCAGCGAAACGATCGACCAGGCGGGCGTAACGGTGGCAGTCGCGTGGCACTTCACGCACAATGTACTGTCGGGCGTGGTCCCTGCGGCCAACTATCCGGCGCTGGTCAAGTTTGCGGAGTCGGCGGAGGCGCTGCCGGCGTTCAGGGCAGCGCCGCATGGTGCCGGGAGGTATCGTAATGCTGGTTAGGTTGTTGCAGCACCGCTATTCGTTGTAGGGTTGCGTGAAGGACGTCCCCACTGGAAACCATGACCAAGCCCACACCCCTCGATCTGGCGTCAACGTATCTTGTTATCGAACGCGACCACTCGGTTATCCCCATTGCGGTGTCGCCAGCGGTGTTCGAGGAGCTGGACCAGCGATTCGAGCATTTCAAGGGGCGATTGCTGGTGTCCTCGTTCATCTTCGACGCCGACTGGTCGACGTGGGAGCTGCACACGGCGGGGGACGAGATCGTGTGCCTGCTGTCCGGCGAGGTCACGATAGTCCTCGACCGCAACGGCGTCGAGGAAGTGACGCGCTTGCGGGATCCCGGCGCGTTCGTGATCGTGCCAAAGGGAACTTGGCATACCGCGCGCACCACGGTCCCGACGAAGATGCTGTTCGTGACACCAGGCGAGGGCACGCAGAACAAGCCGGTGTGAGAACGATCCGTGCCCAGGAAATGCCCAGATGCCTCTGCCCATCACCCATACCCCGAAGCCTGCACTCGACCTGGTCCTGGAACGCACCATCGACATTATCCTGACGTTCGAGCCGCACGGCGCCGGGACCACGTACAAGGCGCTGGTGGTGTACAAGGACGAGACCGGCCACAAGGCGCTGGGCCGCTGGGATGAAGCGGGTGCGCTGCTGGCGGACGTTGCGCAGACTTTGGCGCGAGCGGGCGCGGATTTCCTGGTACACCGGGCTCTTTGTCGTTGCCACCCACCTGCATGGGCGGGGCAACGCGTCACGGATGTACCGGCAGCTTGAGTCGTGGATGCAGGCCAGCGGCGCGCAGTGGCTGCGGCGGGGGGTTGTTGTCGGCAATACACGTGCCGAGCGCTGCTGGGAGCGGCCGGGCTATGTGGAAGTCCGCCGGCGCGATGGCATCGTGATGGGCGTGCGCAGCAATACCGTACGAGTCATGGTCAAGCCCGCGGGTGCGGGAACGCTCGACGATTAGCTGAAGCTGGTCCCGCGCGACTGTCCCGGTGCACCGTAGCCCGGGCGGCAATGCGCCGATGTGGTGTAATTCGCCCCGGGTCCGCGCCTGCCGGCATGACCTTGCTGCCGACTCCCTACAAACCTGACCTGCGATGACCACCCAACCCACACGCACCGCCGTCGTCACCGGCATTACCGGGCAGGACGGCGCGTACCTGGCACGCCTGCTGCTTGAAAAGGGATATCGCGTCTTCGGCACCTTTCGCCGCGGCAGTTCCGTCAATTTCTGGCGCATCGAGGAGTTGGGCATCGGCGGACACGAACGCCTGCACTTGGTGGAGTTCGATCTCCTCGATGCGGGTTCAGGGATTCGCCTGCTGGAGAAGGCACAGCCGCAGGAGGTCTACAACCTGGCGGCGCAAAGCTTTGTCGCGGTGTCCTTCGACCAGCCGGTCAACACCGGGATGATTACCGGCTTGGGCGTGGTGAACCTGCTCGAAGCCATCCGCATCGTCGATCCGAAGATCCGCTTCTACCAGGCCAGCACGTCGGAAATGTTCGGGCGCGTGCAGGAAGTGCCGCAAAGCGAGCGCACACCATTCTACCCGCGCAGCCCGTATGGCGTGGCCAAGCTTTTCGCACACTGGTCCACCGTCAACTACCGCGAGTCATACGGCATTTTCGGCGCCAGCGGCATTCTCTTCAACCACGAGTCCCCGTTGCGTGGCCGCGAATTCGTCACGCGCAAGGTGACCGACGCCGTGGCACGGATATCACTGGGCAAGCTCGATGCGCTGGAACTCGGCAACATGGATGCGCAGCGCGACTGGGGCTTTGCCGGCGAGTACGTCGACGGCATGTGGCGGATGCTGCAGCAAAAGGAGCCCGACACTTATGTGCTCGCCACCGGGCGGATGCAGCCAGTGCGGCGCTTCGTGGAGCTGGCATTTGAAGCCGCGCAGATTCCGCTGGCCTGGAAAGGGGAGGGCGTGGAAGAAACGGGCGTCGATACCCGCACCGGTACCACGCGTGTGCGCGTCAATCCGGCGTTCTATCGCCCGGCCGAAGTTGAGCAGTTGCTGGGCGACCCGGACAAGGCATTACGAGAATTGGGCTGGGCCGCGATTATGCCGCTGGAGGAATTGTGCCGATCGATGGTGGCGGCGGACCTGCGCCGCGTGGAACGTGGCGTCTCCTACTGAACGGATTCTGGTCACCGGCGCCGGCGGCTTCACCGGCCACTACCTGTGCGCGTTGTTGCGGCAGCGCGGCCATCGCGTCGTGGGGCTCACCGAACACCTGACAGCCCATGCCGACGAGGTGCGGGCCAATCTGCTCGATCGGACATCGATGCAGGCGGCCATTGGCGCGGTGGCGCCGGATCGCGTCGTGCATCTCGCGGCCATCGCGTTTCCCGGCCATGCGCGTGTCGACGAGATCTACCGGACCAATCTCGAAGGTTCGCTGACGCTGCTCGATGTTCTCGCCGAACTGGGCCATGGCCGTGGCGGCGTGCTGCTGGCCAGCACCGCCACCGTGTACGGTGCGGTGGATTCACCGTCGATCGACGAGGATTCTCCGCCGAATCCGGGGTCGCACTATGCGGTCAGCAAGTTGGCAATGGAACAGATGGCCCGGTTGTTCGAGCGCACGCTGCCGATCACGATCGCGCGGCCGTTCAACTACACGGGCCCCGGGCAGCGCGAGCCGTATCTCGTCCCGAAGATCGTGCGGCACTTCGCGGAAGGCGCGTCCGTCATCGAGCTCGGCAACGTCGATGTGATACGCGACTTCCTCGATGTGCGTTCCGTGGTCGAGATGTACGCGCGCCTCATCTCGACGCCGGACGCGGCCGGGCAGGCGGTCAACATCTGCTCGGGCACGGGTCGCTCGATCCGGTCGATCGTGACGGCACTGGAAGGCGTCACCGGCCGGACAATGGAAATCCGCGTCAATCCGCAGTTCGTGCGCGTTGGTGAGCCGCAGCAGATGGTGGGATCGACGGCGCGTTTGCATGCGCTGATCGGCGCGCCATCGGCCATCCCCTTTGAAGCCACGCTGCGCGACATGCTGCAAGCGTGGACCGCCTGAACCCCTGTCGACGCACCGGTCCCTGAATCCATTTTGACGAGCCGCGATGAAACTGCCCGACCCTGCCCATACGATCACGACGCTGGACGCGCTGCTGGCTTTGTACGGCCAGCCCGGCAAGTCGTCCACCAAGAAGGAGATCCCGTATATCCATCCGCACTATCGCGCGCTGATCGAGGCATCACCGTTCGCGATCCTGGCGACATCGGGACCGAGCGGCCTCGACGCGTCGCCGCGCGGTGATCCACCGGGCTTTGTGCTCGTGGAGGATGAAACCACGCTGTTGATGCCGGAGCGCCGCGGCAACAATCGCGTCGACAGCCTGCGCAACATCGTTGCCGATCCGCGCGTGGCGCTGCTGTTCCTGATCCCCGGGCTGGGGGAGACGTTGCGCGTCAACGGCCGGGCCACGATCAGTGTTGCGCCCGCGCAGATGCAGCGCTTCGCGATGGATGGCAAGCTGCCGAAGTGCGTGCTGGTGATCCAGGTGGAGACGGTCTATTTTCAGTGCGCGCGCGCAATCCTGCGCTCGCGCCTGTGGGATCCGCCGGCACCGGGCATTGCGGCGACGATTCCCTCGCCGGGCAAAATCCTCGAAGCCATCACTGAAGCCTTGATCGATGGCGACAAGTACGACCGCGAGCTGCCGGAGCGGCAGCGCGATACGTTGTACTGAGGTTTTGTTGTCGGCGGGGCCTTTAGGCGTGGATAAAGCCCCGCACGACGCAGCGGCGTGTTGTGCGCGAGGCTGAAGCCTCGCCTACAGGCCGCGCGTACAGGCCGCGCCCATGTCAGCCAATGCCGATCAGCGTTTGGCGACCTGTCATCCGCGTGACAGGCGGATGACAGGGTTATGGGGGTTCCGGGAAGCCCTAGAGCACTTCCGCCGCGTGGTCGGCCAGCCGCGAGCGCTCACCGCGCTGCAGCGTCACGTGGCCCGAATGCGACCATCCCTTGAACCGGTCCACCACGTAGGTGAGGCCGGAGCTGCCTTCGGTGAGATACGGCGTGTCGATCTGCGCGATGTTGCCCAGGCACACGACCTTGGTGCCGGGACCGGCGCGCGTGATCAGCGTTTTCATCTGCTTGGGCGTCAGGTTCTGCGCCTCGTCGATGATCAGGAACTTGTTGATGAACGTGCGCCCGCGCATGAAGTTCAAGCTCTTCACTTTGATGCGTGACCGGATCAGGTCGCGCGTCGCGGCGCGGCCCCACTCACCGGCCTCGTCGTCGGTCTTGTTCAGCACGTCGAGGTTGTCCTCCAGCGCGCCCATCCACGGGTTCATCTTTTCTTCCTCCGTGCCGGGCAGGAAGCCGATGTCCTCGCCCACCGGGACCGTGACCCGCGTCATGATGATCTCGGTGTAGACCTTGAACTCAAGCGTCAGCATCAGTCCGGCCGCCAGCGTGAGCAATGTCTTGCCGGTGCCGGCCTGGCCCAGCAGCGTGATGAAGTCGACTTCGGGATTCATCAGCAGGTTGAGCGCGAAATTCTGCTCGCGATTGCGTGCGGTGATGCCCCACACGCTGTTTTTTGCGTGGCTGTAGTCCTTCAGCGTGGAAAGCAGCGCCGTCTTACCGGTCACTTCCTTGACGATGGCGTAGAACGGCGCCTCGTCCTTCTTCTCGCGGTAGAGAAACTCGTTCTGCAGCAGCGACGGTATCAGCGGGCCGGTCAGCCGGTAATAGGTGTGGCCGCCTTGCTGCCACGACTCCATGCCCTTGCCGTGCTTGTCCCAGAAATCGGCGGGCAACTCCCGCGTGCCGGAATAGAGAAGCTCCGTGTCCTCCAGCACCTTGTCGTTGAAGTAATCCTCGGCAGCCATGCCCAGCGCGCGCGCCTTGATGCGCATGTTGATGTCCTTCGACACCAGGATCACGCTGCGCTTGGGATGGCTGTGCGCCAGGTGCATCACGACGGCGATGATCTGGTTGTCGGCCTTGCCGCCAGCCAGCGACGCGGGCAGCGCCGTGGCAATGTTTTCCGTCTGCAGGAACAGCCGCCCCGTGGCGGCGCCATTGGATTTTTCCGCCAGCGGAATGCCTTTGGCGATGCCTTCTGTGGTTTCGCCGTGCGCGGTGACGAGATCGTCGAGGAAGCGGCTGACCTGGCGCGCGTTGCGGGCCACCTCGGTCATGCCTTTCTTGTTGTTGTCCAGTTCCTCGAGCGTGAGGATGGGCAGGTAGATGTCATGCTCCTCGAACCGGAACAGGCTCGTCGGATCGTGCATCAGGACATTGGTATCGAGGACGAAGAGTTTCGTCGCGGTCGCGGGGCCGGACTTGGCCGGCTTGCGGGAGGGCAGCAGTTGAAGCGTGGATGGAGCGGGGCGCAGCTTACGTTCGACCATGGGCCTCCTAAGCGGTGGGACGGACAGCGTTTGACTCCCGCCTATCCTGCCCCTGAAAGCCGCCGGGCACAAGCCCTAGTAGTCCGCCCGGACGGGCGGTGCCACCTGTTGTGGTGGAAACCGGACAGCGCGCGCCCCGCCTTACCCCATGTCCGTTACAGTGATTTGACGAAGGTCAGCACTTCGCCGACGTGGCCTGGCACCTTTACACCGCGCCACTCCTTAACCAGCGTGCCGGTGCCGTCGATGACGAAGGTGCTGCGTTCGATGCCGCGGACCTGCTTGCCGTACATGTTCTTCATCTTGATGACGTCAAACATCGTGCACAGCTTTTCGTCGGAATCGACGATCAGGTCGAACGGAAAGTCGAATTTGGCCTTGAAGTTGTCGTGCGATTTCATCGAGTCGCGCGAGACGCCGTAGACGATGGCGCCGGCCTTCAGGAATTTGGAGTAGTTGTCGCGGAACTGCGCACCCTGCGTCGTGCAGCCGGGCGTGTTGTCCTTCGGGTAGAAATAGAGGACGACGACGGTGCCCTCATGATCCGCGAGCTTGAACGGTGCACCCGTGGCGGGAACTTCGAACTGGGGCACTTTCTTGCCGAGCATGGTGACTCCTGAGTGAGGCTACTAAAGTCGAACTTCATTTGAGCATGACGTCGCCCAGGAACTCGGGGCCCTGGACCAGCAGCGTCCCGGAGCGGCCCGCGATGGTCCCCGGACCCGTTTCGCAGCGCGGCAACGCCATCGGCTCCACCGCTTCGAACATCGCGCGCGTGGGGCCGAGCGTCCAGCCCTGCGCCTTCCAGCCGACCAGCAGTTGCTCGAAGGCCGGGGCGAGCCGCATGCCTTCCAACTCCGCGTGCAGCGTGAACACGTGGTCGCCGGAACCAGAATCCTGTGTGCGTTCGAGGAGATGCGCCGCGACGTTTTCTTCGGTAACGCCATCGAGACCGATCATCTCATCCACCGTGGGCAGCGTGGTGGGCAGCTGGGGGCAGCGGACCAGCTCGGCGTTCCACACCGGCAGGTACGGATGCGTGCCGCGACCGTCGGAGCAGTAGTCGAAGCCCAGCCGCTGCGTGAAGCGCATGGCGTGCACATTCATCTG
>JBBQEY010000136.1:0-8783 GCA_038321425.1 Burkholderiales bacterium
GATGGTCTCGATGTACTGCGAAGCTTCGAGCAGCGAGTCGTGCGTGCCCGTGTCGAGCCACGCCATGCCTCGGCCCATCACCTCGCAGGTGAGGGCCTGCGCCGCGAGATAGGCCTTGTTGACGTCCGTGATTTCGAGTTCGCCACGCGCCGACGGCTTCAAGTCGCGCGCGATGTCGAGCACGCGCTGGTCGTAGAAATAGAGGCCGGTGACGGCATAGCGCGACTTCGGCTTGGCCGGCTTTTCCTCCAGCGACAGCACGCGGCCCACGGCATCGATCTCGGCCACGCCGTAGCGCTCCGGATCGGCCACCGTGTACGCGAACACGGTCGCGCCATGCGGCCGCGCGCTGGCGCGCTGCAGCTGCGATTGCAGGTCGTGCCCGTAGAAGATGTTGTCGCCGAGAACCAGTGCCGACGAATCGTTGCCGACGAAATCGCGGCCGATGATGAACGCCTGCGCGAGACCGTCGGGTGAGGGCTGCACCGCGTACGAGAGGTTCAAGCCCCAGCGCGCGCCATCGCCCAGTAGCTGCGCGAAGCGCGGCGTGTCCTCAGGCGTGGAGATGAGCAGGATGTCGCGGAGGCCCGCCAGCATCAGTGTGCACAGCGGGTAGTAGATCATCGGCTTGTCGTAGACGGGCAGGAGCTGCTTCGACACGACCTGCGTGACAGGATAGAGGCGCGTGCCCGAGCCCCCTGCCAGGATGATGCCCTTGCGTGTCATCGTTGCCTGGGTGGCCTCAAGCCGTTGCGTACTGCAACGAGATCCACTTCCGATAGTCCTTGCTGGACACGCTGTCGAGCCACGCCCTGTTGGCGAGATACCAGCGGATCGTCTTGCGCATGCCGGAGGCGAAGGTCTCGCTCGGCGACCAGCCCAGTTCGCGCGACAGCTTCGTCGCGTCGATCGCGTAGCGGCGATCGTGCCCGGGGCGATCGGTGACGTAGGTGATCTGCTTCGTGAAATCGCTGCCGGGCACTTCCTCTCCCAGCATGCTGCAGATTGAATGCACGACATCGAGGTTGGTCATCTCGGCGTTGCCGCCGACGTTGTAGGTTTCCCCCGGCAGGCCGCCGGCCAGCACCGTGCGGATGGCCGAGCAGTGGTCACCGACATAGAGCCAATCACGAACATTCTTCCCGTCGCCGTAGATGGGCAATGGCTTGCCATTGAGCGCATTGACGATCATCAGCGGGATCAGTTTCTCGGGGAACTGGTGCGGGCCGTAGTTATTGGAGCAGTTCGTGGTCAGCGTCGGCAGGCCGAACGTGTGGTGATACGCGCGCAGCAGGTGGTCCGACGCCGCCTTGGTGGCGCTGTAGGGGCTGTTCGGCGCATAGGGCGTGGTCTCGCTGAACGCGGGATCCGTCGGGCCGAGCGAGCCGAAGACCTCGTCGGTCGACACATGCAGGAAACGAAATCCATCGCGTTCGGCCGCCGGCAGCGCCAACCACCACGCGCGTACCGACTCGAGCAGGTTGAACGTGCCGACGACGTTGGTCTCGACAAACGCGGCCGGACCATGGATCGAGCGGTCCACATGCGACTCAGCCGCGAAATTGACGATCGCCCGCGGACGGTGCTGCGCAAGCAGCGACGCCACCAGGTCGCAGTCGCCGATGTCGCCGCGCACGAAGACGTGCCGCGGATCACGCGCCAGCGACGCCAGGTTGGCGAGATTGCCCGCGTAGGTGAGCTTGTCGAGGTTGAGGACGGGCTCGCCGTCGTCGCAGAGCCAGTCCAGCACGAAGTTGGCGCCGATGAACCCGGCGCCGCCGGTGACGAGGATCATGGTGCACTCGCTCGATGATGCGGCCCACAGGGACGCGGCCCGCCTTGGAAGGATCGCGATTTTACCAGTGGGGGCTTTAGGACCGGCGTTCATGCCCCGAAATAGGACCGGTACCAGGCGACGAAGTGCCCGAGGCCGGTCGCCAGTGGGGTACTTGGCGAGAAACCGGTCAGCGCCTTCAGGCGCGCGACGGAGGCATAGGTCTCGACCATGTCGCCGGGCTGCATCGGCTGCGGATCGCGCAGTGCGGTGCGCCCCAGCAACTGCTCAAGGATGTCGATGAACACCGTCAACTCCACCGCCTCGCTGTTGCCGATGTTGTAGATCGCCGCCGGCGCCGCGCCCCCCGGGGCCGCCGCTGGCGGCAGTGCGAGCACACGCGCAACGCCTTCGACGATGTCCCCGACATAGGTGAAGTCGCGCCGCATGCGCCCCTCGTTGAACATGCGGATCGGTTCGCCGGCCAGGATGGCGCGGGTGAACAACATCGGCGACATGTCGGGGCGCCCCCACGGCCCGTAGACCGTGAAGAAGCGCAACCCCGTGACCGGCAGCCCGAAGAGGTGCGCGTAGCTGTGGGCCATCAGCTCGTTGGCCGACTTGGTCGCAGCATAGAGACTGACCGGCTGGTCGACGCGCTGGTCCTCGGAGAAGGGAAGCGTATGACTCGCGCCGTACACCGAGGAACTCGACGCATAGACGAGATGCGCAACCTTGCCGTGGCGGCAGCCTTCCAGCACGGCACCGAACGCATCGACATTGTTGCGCAGGTACGCCTGCGGATGCGTCAGCGAATGCCGCACGCCGGGTTGCGCGGCCAGGTGCACGACGTGCGTGAAGCGGCCGGTGCGAAAAAGCTCGGCAGTTGCGTCCACCTCGGCCAAGTCGGTGCGCACGAATGCAAAGCCCGGCGTGCCGGCGAGTGTCGCCAGCCTCGCTTCCTTCAGGGTCACGTCGTAATACGGGTCGAAGTTGTCGACGCCGACCACGTCCGCGCCGCGCGCCAGCAGCGCGTGCGCGGTATACATCCCGATGAAACCGGCAGCACCGGTGACCAGCACGCGCATGCCACGGCTCAACGCTGCGCCTCGCGCGACTGGCCGTTGAGCGCGCGCAGCTTCGTGTACTTGAGGAAGCTGCCGAACGCGCCGATCGCGATGTGGGCGAAGCCGGCGATGCCGTCGCGCCAGCCGCTTTTCAACACGTAGAAGCGGAAGAAGCGCGCCACCGGCGCCGCGGCGATGCGCCACGCACTGGCATGCTCGCCTCGCGCATGCATGGCCTGCGCCTGCAGCGACGTGTACCGGTTCTGCTTCGCGATGTAGGCCTCGATCGACTCGGCCGACGCGTGCTCGAGATCGCCGGCCAGCCGCACGACCGCGCCGTCGGCTACCACACTCTCGTGCACCGGTTCAGGCGTCCAGCGGGCATGGCGCCGGTCGAAGAGGCGCACATTCCAGTCCGGGTAGCCTTCGCCATGCGCCAACCAGCGGCCCAGGAAGCGGTTGCGCCGCGCCAGCGCGTAGGCGGTGGCTGGCGGCGAACCTGGTGCAAACAGCGCGGCAATGGCGGCGGCCAGCGTTGGCGTCACGCGCTCGTCCGCATCGAGGCAAAGCACCCAATCGTGGCGTGCCTGACGCACGGCGAAGTTCTTCTGCGGCCCGAATCCTTCCCACGCATGGTCGATCACGCGCGCGCCCGCGCGCTGCGCCACTGCTACGGTATCATCGGCGCTGCCGGAATCGACGACCACGATGTCGGTCGCGAATGATGCCGATGCGATGCAGGCCGCAAGCTCATGGGCGGCATCGCGGGTGATGAGGACAAGCGACAGGGGAAGCGGCGCGGACATGGGCGGGACGGCGGCCGATCTTTCTGCATGTGAAGCGCGGCCACCCGTGACAATGCTGCGGATTCTACGTGGTTTGCCCGCCGGAACTGGTGATGGCGGCACGACCCGCCCGGCGAACCCGCTCGATGCCTAGTGCCAACGACGACGTGCTGGTGGTGCGGCCCTCGTCGCTGGGCGACATCGTCTATGCGATGGCCATTGTCTCCGACATCCTTGCCCACCGTCCGCAGGCGCATGTCGATTGGGTGGCCGAGGAGGCTTTCGCCCCGCTGGTGCGGCTCGATCCACGTATCCGGACCGTGATCCCCCTGGGCCTGCGCCGCTGGCGCTACGCGCCGCTGCGCCGCGCCACCTGGCACGACCTCTTCAGCTTCCGCCGCATGTTGCGCGCTGTTTCCTACGCCGCGATCATCGACCTGCAGGAACAGGTCAAGGGCGCGCTGGTGGCCCGCGCGGCGCATGGCACCCGGCACGGCTTCGACCGCAACAGCATTCGCGAGCCGATTGCGACGTGGCTGCATGACGTGCACCACCGGATCGACCGCCAGCAACACTTCCTCGACAAGTGTCGCGCGCTCTCGGCAGCCGCGCTTGGCTACAGCATCGATGGTCCGGCGCGGTGGCAGTTCGTGCCACCGGCCACCACAGCCACCATGCCGGCGGGTCGCTTTGCCCTGTTGTTCCATGCCACCAGCCGCGAGGACAAGCTGTGGCCAGAGGATGCCTGGCGCGGACTGCTGTCGCGGCTGGCCACGGCCGGCATCACGACGCTTGTGCCGTGGGGCAACGCGGTCGAGGAGGCGCGCAGTCACCGGCTGGCCGCAGGCGCAGCCGCGGCGATCGTGCCGGCGCGGCAGTCGCTGCCCGATCTGGCGGCGCTGATACGCCGCGCCGACATCGTCGTCGGCGTGGATACCGGTTTGACACACCTCGCCGCCGCGATGGGCACCTCGACGGTGGCCATCTTCACCACCACCGACCCCTCACTGGCCGGCGTGGCGCGTTTGGGCGCGCATGCGCGCGATGTCGGCGGGCACGGCACGGTGCCGTCGCAGGAGGATGTGCTGGCGGCCGTCGGCACATTGCTGCAACGGACGCCACAATGCTGATGCGCGCCGCCTACACGGCCCTGTGGTATCTGGCGGCGCCGCTGTTGCCATTGCGGCTGTGGTGGCGCGGCCGTCGCGAGCCCGGGTACCGCATGCACGTTGGCGAACGTTTCGGGCGCTATCGCGATGATGGCGCCGCGCCGGCAGGCGACGTACTGTGGGTGCACGCGGTGTCGCTGGGCGAGACGCGTGCCGCCACGCCGCTGATCGAGCGGCTGCGGCGCGACCATCCGCGCGCGACGATCCTGCTGACGCACATGACCGCCACCGGACGGGAGGCCGGGCACGCACTGCATGGCGACCGCGTGCTCCAGGCATGGCTGCCCTATGACCTGCCGTTCGCCATCGATGCCTTTCTCGACCGCTTCAAGCCGCGCGCCGGGATGCTGATGGAAACGGAGGTCTGGCCCAATCTCGTCGCGCGTTGTGCCGCGCGCGGCGTACCGCTCTATCTCGTCAACGCGCGATTGTCCGGGACCTCGCTGCGCGGCTACCAGCGCATCGCCGCGCTGTCGCGGCCGATGTTCGCGGCATTGCGCGGCGTGGCTGCCCAGACGACGGCGGATGCCGGGCGGCTCGAAGCTGCCGGCGCGCCCGCAGTGGAAGTGACCGGCAATCTCAAGTTCGACGTCGCGATTCCCGAGACGGCGCGAACGCTAGGTGCGGAACTGCGCGCTCGATTCGGAACGTCGCGCCCGGTGTGGGTCGCGTCCTGCACCCGTGACGGCGAGGAGGCGTTGCTGCTCGACGCGCTGGCGCGCGCCACGCTGCCCGCGCGCACGTTGACGGTGATCGTGCCGCGGCATCCGCAACGCTTTCAGGTCGTGGCTGAGCTGCTTGCGACGCGCGGTGTCCCCTTCGTGCGTCGCAGCGACAACCTCGACGTGCCGCCCGATGTGGGCGTGGTACTGGGCGATTCGATGGGCGAGATTCCCGCCTATTGCGCGGCCGCGGATGTGGTGTTCGTCGGTGGCAGCCTGTTGCCGCTCGGCGGGCACAACCTGATCGAGCCCATCGCGATGGGCACGCCGACGGTGGTGGGACCGCACACATTCAATTTTGCCGAAGCCACGACGCAGGCGATTACCGCCGGCGCGGCGCTGCGGGTGCCGGACGCGGATGCGTTGATGGAAACGGTGGCGACGTTGCTGCAGGCACCGGGGCGGCGCCACGCATTGCACTCGGCGGCGCTGGCCTTTCGCGAGGCGCACCGCGGCGCCGTCGACCGGCTGGCCGCCTGGCTTGCGACGCGCCTGCCGCCGCCGGCGTGAACGGAACGATCAGCCGGCCAGCCGGCGGTTCAGTTCCTCGAGGTCGGTTTCGTTGAGCATTCCCGTGGCGGCCTTCAGCCGCAACGTGGCCAGCAGGTACGTGAAGTAGGCGTTGGCGACGTCGCGCCGCGCCTGAAAGACGTTCTGCCGCACGTTGAGGACGTCGAGGTTGGTCCGGATGCCCACTTCCTGGCCCAGGATGTTCGACTGCAACGCGACGTCGGCGGAAATGGCGGCCTGCTCGAACGCGCGCACGGCGGCCACCGCGCTGTTGACGCCCGAAAAGCCGTCCTGTGCATTGGAGATGGCCGCTCGGCGGGTGGTCTCGAGATCGGCGCGCGAACGATCGAGCAGCGCGATCGACTCGCGGATGCGCGAATTGACGAAGCCGCCCTGGTAGAGCGGCACGTTGAGCTGCAGGCCGAGCAACGCCGACCGCGAATCGCTGCTGGAACTGGTGGAACTGTTGCCGGAACTGGCCTGGCCGCCGAAGCTGCCGACCAGGTCGAGTGTCGGGTAATGACCCGCGCGGGCGCGGTCGATTTCCAGCGAGGCAATCTCGACGTTGGCCTGCTGGACGCGGACCGACAGGTTGTTGCGGGCGGCAATGTCGACCCAGAAGTCGAGCGAATTGGGATTGGGCGGCGTGGGCTCGAAGGCCTTCACGCGATTCAAGTTGCTGGGGAACCGGCCGATGATCGCACGTAACGCGGTGCGCCGGCGATCGAGCTCGTTGATGAACTGGATTTCCGACGCGATGATCTGGTCGAAGCGCGCCTGGGCTTCGTTCGTGTCCGTGATCGTGGCGGTACCGACTTCGAAGTTGCGCTTGGCCTGCGCCAGCTGCTCGACCGTAGCAATTTTCTGCTGCTGCACCAGCTCGATGTTGAACTCGGCCAGCAGCACATCGAAGTACGCGACCGCGGTGCGGATGATGAGGTCCTGCTGCGCGATGGCCAGCGTGTAGTCGGCTTGCGTGACCTGCTCCCTGGCCTGGCCCAGCGCCACCACGTTCTGCGGCCGGTAGAGTGGCTGCGATGCTGAAAACGTGAGCCCACCGGTGCCGAACGAACGGTTGGTGTTGACGGACGGGTCGCTGCGGACCGTGACGTCGTTATTGTTGATGTTGGCGCTGCCCGACAACCCGACGTTGGGCAGCAAGGCGGAACGGGCCTGCGGCACGCGCTCCTGCGTTGCTTCCCAGCCGGCGCGCGCGGCGGCCAGTGCGGGGTCGCTTTTCTGGGCTTCGCGGTAGACCTGCAACAGGTCTTCGGCCGATACGCTGCCTGCCGTCATGGCCACCACGAGGCTGGCGGCCAGCAAGGCGCTGCGAAGTGGGTGCGGGAACAGTCTCTTCATGAACAAATCCGTAGCGCTGCGCCGGTGGTACCGCCGCGCAAATTGATAGTGGTGGAGGCCGCCTGCCTGCCGGGCCTGCTAGTACCGCGGCATCGCGGGATCGACCTCGAGCGCCCAGGCTTCGACGCCACCGCGAAGATTATAAACACGGGGAAATCCGTTCCGTGCCAGGAACAGCGCCGCCTGCTGACTGCGGCTGCCATGATGACACACGAGAATGACGTCACGCGTCGCCGGGAGTTCTGCGAGGCGCGAGGGCAACTGCGACAACGGCATGCTGATGGCGCCGTCGATGCGGCAACGTGCGAACTCCCATGGTTCGCGCACATCGACGACCACGGGCGCGGGCCGCGCCGCATCGTTGCGCCAGCCCGCCACTTCCGCCGGAGCAAGCTGCGGGATCAAAACCGGAACCGCGACGGTGTCGCGGCATTGTGCAGCGGCGCCACCACGGTTTCGAAGAGGTCGGTGGTGGTCAGTGCATCCGGGCCCGACCACTGCACCAGACGGGCCTTCATCACCGGCGGGTCGCCGACGATGGCAAACACGCGGCCACCGGGCTTCAACTGCGCAACGAATCGTTCGGGCAGCAGCGGCGTCGATCCCGTCAGCACGATCGCGTCCCAGGTCTCGTCGCCCCAGCCGTGCGCACCGTCACCCTCCTCGACGCGCGCGTTGGCAAAGCCGTGCCGGACAAGCCGGGTACGTGCAGGCGCGGCTAGCGCCGCGTCGATTTCCACGGACGTCACGTCCAGCGCGCGACTTGCCAGCAACGCCGTGAAGTAGCCGCTGCCCGTGCCGATTTCCAACACCGATTCCCGCCCCAAGAGCGCGAGGGCCTGCAGCACGCGGGCCTCGATCTTCGGCGACCACATCCGCTCGCCGCCCGGAAGCGGCAGTTCGAGGTCGGCAAACGCCAGCGACCGGTACGCCAGCGGCACGAAATCCTCGCGGCGCACGGCGAACAGCAGGTCGAGCACCTTCGGATCGAGCACCTCCCAGGTACGGATCTGCTGCTCCACCATATTGAAGCGCGCTTGTTCGATGTCCATGCTCAATTTGTATCAGGCAGTTTCTAACTGATTCAGTTTAACTGACTCCGGGTCACTTATTATGCCGCGTGCGCCGGGATGGCGTCAACGTCAACGCCCGCGCCGCCGGTTGGACGGCCGCCCGCAGACGTACTTTCATTCGCCCGCGTGACCAGGCGTGCCGGCCGCCACGGTTGGCGTGTCGCCGGTCTCGCCTCCATGCGCCCGCGCCCGCCGGGCTTTCCGGTACTCGGACCAGCCGTCGAGGTAGGAATAGAGCACCGGCACCACGACCAGCGTGAGCAGCGTCGAGGTGATGACGCCGCCGATGATCGCGCGGCCCATCGGCGCCTGGGTCTCGCCGCC
>JBBQEY010000137.1:0-8760 GCA_038321425.1 Burkholderiales bacterium
CCGTAGAGAATCACGCCCAAGTGGCCTTGCGCGGGCTTGGAACCGGCGATGCTCATGCCGCCCGAATCGTAGTTGCGCGGCGGGCTGTCCAGCGCCACGGCGAAGGGCATGGCATCGCGCTGCGGCGCCATCAGGCCCTGCGATGACCAGATCCGTGACGAATCGATGCCGGCCTCCACTAGCCATTGCGCCAGCTCGTCGTAGTGCAGATGCACGAGATGCCGCCGGAAGATTTCCCACTCCCGGACCCACGGGTCCTTCCAGAACGGCGCAGCACCGTCGACCGGCGTGCGCACGAACTTCCGCGGCGCGTCCACGTCAATCCACGACTTCCACTGCGCGCCGGCAAGTCGGTTCACTTCCGCGAGCGACAGCGGCTTCGCGCGTCGATACGCACGGAGGTCCGGAACGCCTGGACCGCCCTTGCCTGCATAGGGACCGGTTCCGGCCAGCCACGCACGAAATTGCCGCAACGTGTCAGGGTTGTAGTCGTACCACTGCTGTTCCGCGAAGAACGGATTGAGGTACGTGTCGGGGTCGAGGTTGACGCCTACGAAGAGGTGCGGATCGGCGCGCGCGAATGCCGCCAGCAGTGCGCCCGCCTGCTGCAAGTTGCGCTTCTTGTACTTGCGCACGTCGGCGGCGTAGACGTTGAACGTCAATGAACGCGCAAGCTCCGGCGCCTCCTGCGAACCGGGAAGGTTCTTCAGGAAGTTGTCGGGCATCACCTCGTTCTTCTCGTTCCACTGATTGTTCGCGAGAACCTGCTCCAGCTTGTCGTTGATGTCCCACTCGGGAACATCGCAGTACGCATCGGCCCAGATGCCGCCGTTCAGCGTGACCAGTACCGGGAGCTTCTTGGCCCGCGCGTGCGCCAGTACGGTGTTGAGCGAGTCGTCGCCGATCCGGCGCTCGCCGCACTGGCGCTTGGCATCCCAGTCGGGATCGAACATGAAGTCGGCGTCGGCACCCTTCGTCATCCGCAGATACAGGATCGGCACGCGGAAGCCGGCCGCAACGGTCTTCGATTGATACGGCGCGTAGATCGTGTCGAGCTCGGCAGCGCCGCCAAGGTCGATGCCCGAGAGTGCGGGCAGCAGGTAGAACGGCGGCTTCCTGGACGCATCGAAGCCGGCCCAGCGGGCGAGCGCCGCGGGTTCGATGAGGCTGCGTCGGCCGAGGATCTTCTCGCCGCCATCGTTGCCGACGGCGACGATGGTCAACGTGCGGCGGTCCGCACCCGGCGGCGCGGGATAGGGCGTGAAGTCACCGGTGAACTCGAAGCCGGCGGTGGCGTTGCCGGCGATGCCGGGGCGCGCCTGCGCAACATCGGGCCGCGAGACGCCCAGACGCGCCGCGAACACGCGTCCGTCGAGCCGCACTTCCACCGCGCGGATGCCTGTGGGCGCCAGCGCCCAGCCGGACAGCGCGACGCGCGGCCCCAGGATCGCCTCGCCGAGGGGCACGTCGATGTCGCCCTGCGGGGCGGTCGTCGCGACGGCGGACTTCGGTGCCGGCGCGGGCAGTGCGGTCGCGGCGACCGGCGCGGTGCGCGCGCTCTCGTGGCGGACGAGCGCATACCATTCGACGCCGGCGACGACGGCGACTACCGCAAGGAACGCAGCGAAGATCCGCGGCGCCGTCATCGGGGTGCGGGTAATGCTACTTGGTTTGGTAGACGTACGCGGTCTGCTCGACGCGGCCTTGATCCATCGTGGCGCGTTCGCCGACCTGCGCGGGCGTCTTGTCCCAGAAGATGCGCCGGCCTTCAGCCTGCTGTTGCGGCAGGTCCGGTTGCTTCGCGATCAGGGCCTTGATGAACAGGGCGTGATCGGAGACGTAGTGGCGTGACGGCAACATCGGCATGGCGGGACCATCAATGGGGTGGTGCGGAAGTCGATGTTATCACTCTGTCTCGATGGGTGCGGGCACATGCCGGCCCGCCACCAGCGGAAACACGAAGAGCCGGCACTCGAGTGCACCGTTGAAAAGTGGCACCTTGCGCGCGACCTTCAAGTGAATGAGCTTGGGCAGGCGCAGGTCGCCGGTGAGGAAATGGGCGGTCCAGCCGGCGTAGCGCTGCTTCAGCGCGTCGCCCAGCAACGGATAGAATGCCGCCAACTGTGCCTGGTCCGATAGGCGCACGCCGTAGGGCGGATTGGCGACGAGCATGCCGGTGGCGGCAGGCGCCGTGCGAGTCAGGAGATCGGCGGTGTCGGTGGCCACCCAGCCGTCGAGTTGCGCCGCGCGCAGGTTGACCAGCGTCTTCGCCACCGCGCCGGGCGCGATGTCACTGGCGAAGATTCCCGGTGTGGCGGGTGCTGGACGGACGCGATCGCGGGCCGTCTGTTTCATCCGCTGCCAGGCGGGGCCATCGAACCACAGCAGTTTCTGGAAGCCGAACGTACGGGTGAGACCCGGCGCGCGATCCGCGGCAATCATCGCGGCCTCGACCGCGATGGTGCCGCTGCCGCACATCGGGTCGAGCAACGCCGTGTCCGGGGTCCAGCCCGTCAGCGCAAGCACGCCAGCGGCGAGGTTCTCGCGCAGCGGTGCTTCCTCCGCGTCGCGGCGATAGCCGCGCTTGAACAGCGGCTCGCCCGACGTATCGAGGTAGATTGTCGCGTCGCGCTCCGTCAGGTGCACGTGCACGCGGACATCGGGCGCGCGCTTGTCGATCGATGGCCGCGCGCCGGTGTCGTCGCGCAGGCGGTCGCAGACGGCGTCCTTGACGCGCAGCGTGGCGAATTCGAGGCTCTGCAACGGCGAGCGCGTGGCGGCGATGTCGACGCGCAACGTGCGCGATGGTAGGAACCGTTTCTTCCAGTCGATGGCTTTCACCAGTGCGTACAGCGCATGTTCATCGCTGTAGGGTCCGCCGCCCACGCGCCAGAGCACGCGACTGGCAATCCGCGACATCAGGTTGACGCGGCACGCCAGCTCGAGCGGTCCCGTGAAGCCAGCACCGCCCTCCACGGTGGCCACCTCCATCGCGCCGATGGCGGTGAGTTCGGCCGCCAGCACGGTCTCGAGACCGCGTGGGCAGGGCGCGAAAAAGCGTTCAGTCATGACCGGCAATTGCGGCGTGGTCAGTACGGCTTGGCCACGACGAGATACACGGCGACCACCAGGATCGGCAGCGCGGGGATCTCGTTGATCCAGCGATAGAAAATAGCCGGGCGCGTGTTGCGGTCTTCCGCGAACACGCGCACCGTGCGCGCGAGCCACATTTGATACGCGATCAGGATGAGCACCAGGGTGAGCTTCACGTGCAGCCAGCCGCCGCCGATGCCGTAGCCCAGCCACAGCCAGAGTCCGAACACGATCGTGGCCAGCATGCTCGGCATCATGATTCCGCGCAGCAGTCGCCGCTCCATCAGCTTGAAGCGCTCGATGCTGATCGCATCGGTGGCAGTGGCGTGGTAGACGAAGAGGCGTGGCAGGTAGAAGAGCCCGGCGAACCAGGTCACCACGAACACGATGTGCAGTGTCTTGACGATCAGCATGGTGGTTGCATTCCTACTTCAGCAGGCGCCGGCGTCATCGCGCTGCCACATGCCGGCGATCGTGCGCTGCAGTTGCGGCAGGCGTCCATGGAAAAAATGGGTGCAACCGGGAAACACGATGACCGGCAGCTCCTGCGGCCGCGCCCATGCGAACACGTCGGCGAGCGGCACCACCTCGTCCTGCTCGCCGTGGATGACGATCGTATTGGCGGGCACCGCTTCAAGGGAAAAGCGGCCCACGGCGGGCCCGACGAGCACGAGCCGCTCGGTGGCGATCGTCCGGGCAACGCGGGCCTGGACGAAGGTGCCGAAGGAAAAGCCAGCGAGCACGATCGGCAGCTCGTGGCCCCAACGCTGGCGTGCGTCGGCCAGCGCTGCGAGTGCGTCCTCGGTCTCGCCGTTGCCTTCATCGAATGCCCCGGCGGACGCGCCGACACCGCGGAAATTGAAGCGCACGGCGACGTAGCCCAGCGCAAAAAATGTGCGTGCCAATGTCTGCGCCACCTTGTTGTCGAGCGTGCCGCCCTGCAGCGGATGCGGATGCGCGACCAGCGCGATGCCTTTGGGCGGGCCTGCCGGGACGTTGCGGACGACCTCGAGCAGGCCCGCGGGCCCGTCGATGGTCACCCGTTCCGAGGTGCGGGGTGTCAAATGAGCAGCCGCTCGACGATTTCGCCGTTGACGATGTGCCGGTCGATGATCTCGTCGATGTCTTCGCGGTCGACGTAGGTGTACCAGACTGCCTCGGGGTAGACGACCAGCACGGGACCCTCTTCGCAGCGATCGAGACAACCGGCCTTGTTGATGCGGACCTTGCCCGGGCCGTTCATGCCCAGTGCCTTGATGCGGCCCTTCGCATAGCCCTGCATGTCGAGCGCGCCGGCATCGGCGCAGCATTTTTCACCGGCATCGCGCTTGTTGCAGCAGAAGAAGACGTGGCGCTGGAAATGACTCATCGGATTCGCAGGTTGCGGTGGATTTCGATTATAGCGGAGCCCCTGCGCTGCGCGCGCGTGGGTCACCCCAGCCGGGACGCCCCGCCAGTGCGAACAACCACGCCGCCACCGCCAGTGGCCATGCGAGCAGCATGGACTGCGTCAGGCCGTTGAAATTGAGCAGGTGGCCGTAGCGCCAGCTGAAGAGCGTCAGCGACGCGCGTGTTGGCGGAAAGTCGGAGACGATGATAGGCAGCAGCAGGGACGCAAGCAACGCCGTCGCGCAGGCGGCGAGTTGCACCGGCCGCGGCATGAACACGATGCACAACAGGATCAGCAATCCTGTCGCGATGCCGATCGAGACGCCGGGTTTGAGCCACGCATCCCACAGCGCCGGCTTCAGCAGCAGCATGGCGGACACGCCCTTCACCAGCAGTGCGGCGCCGATCAACAGCAACACCGCGCCGCCGATGTAGCGCCGGTCGCGCAGCAGCAACACGAGGAACAGACCCACGCCCGTCAACTGCAGCGCAGACTGCGCGGCTTCGATCAGCACCGCCGCGCGGTCAGGACGCATCGCGGCTTCGGCGACGCCAATCCCGGCCGACGCAAGCTCGGGATCGAAGGTGACCGCAAAGAGCGCGATGCCTGGATTGATCTGCGCGGCAAGCCAGACGGTCAGCAACGCAACGCCGACATCGCCCAGCATGCCGGGCAGGAACACTCGGTGCCTGATCGCAGAAAGTGCCTGACGGGTGCGTCCGGAACGCACAATGATCGCAGCCAGCATGGCACCGGCCAGCGTGCCCGCCGTATTCGCGGCAAGATCGATCAGGTTGGCGTCGCGGGGGGGCAGGAACATCTGCAGCGTCTCGAGACCAAAGGACAGCGTCACCCCCGCGCACAGCGCGTGCACCGCGCGGGTGGCCGGCGACGCGCGCTGCGCAGTCAGCGCGACGAAGAGGCCGAAGGGCACATAGGCCAGGACGTTCGCCAGCACGTCGAAGCGTGTCCAGCGTGGCGGCCAAGGTGCGAAGGGCCAGAACGGCGTGCCATCGGCCGGGGGCAGCCACGGCGTGAAAGGCTGCAGGCTGGCGTACGCGATGGCGAGGCCATACAGCAGCGCCAACGCATGGGGCAGCAGCGTGCGATGTCGCCGTTCGGTGGCGCTCATCATGGTAACGACTTGCACACGACGGTCAGGTCGTGGTCTAAGAACGCGAGGTACGCGTCACGCAGGCCGGGCGTCAGGCGCTCGATGCGCCAGGGCGACGAGGTGTTCATCGCGCGATGATGGCACGACGCCACGAGTCGCCGAAAATTCCGATCAGCGACCGGCCTTGATCTCCGTCCAGGACTTGTTGCGCGCGCGGCGCTGCGCGCTGGTCAGGTCCTTCAGTTGTTCCAGCTTCGCCTGCGTGGCGCCGTCCGGGAAGATGGCCTTGTCCCGTGCAATGTCGGGCTTGATGTACTGCATCGCCTGCAGATTGGGGTTGCCCGAGCCGATCAGGTTGGTGAGTTCGGCGGCGTTCTTGCCCTCCAGCATGAAGTTCATGAACTTGAGCGCAAGGTCGGGCCGCGGCGCCGACTTGTGGATGACCATGCTGTCGAGCGCCAGCACTGCGCCTTCCTTCGGCAGCGCCTTGTGGATGCGGAAGGGACGCTTGGCGGCTTGCGCGTCGAGGTCGGCCTGGAAGAGGTCGTTCGAATACCCATGCGCGAGCCAGATGTTGCCGGTGGTCAATTCCTTGATGTATGACGACGCGTTGAACGCCGCCCAGTAGGGCCGGGCCTTCTTGATGACATCGGCCGCTTCCTTCAGGTGCTTCGCATCGGTGTCATTGGCCGGGTAGCCGAGGTACATCAACGCCGCCGCGAAAAGTTCGTTGGAACTGTCCAGCACGGTGACGCGGCCCTTCATCTTCTGCAGGATCTTCGGGTCGAAGATCGCGGCCCACGAATCGACGTTGATGCCCAGTTCCTTCATCTTCTGGTCGTTGTAGCCCAGCATCGTCACCGTGTACGCGTAGGGCACCGAGTATTGGTTGCCCTTGTCGAAGGCGGTATCCATGTATGCCGGGTTGATGCTCTTGAGGTTGGGCAGCGCCGCACGGTCGATGGGCTTCAATGCCTTCTGCTTGATCAGCGACTCGAGCGCGTTGCCGGTGGGCACCAGGATGTCGTAACCCTTGGCGCCGGCGGCGAGCTTGGCCAGCAGCTCCTCGTTGTCCGAGTAGTACGTCTGCTTCACCTCGCACGTGCACTGTTCCTCGAAGCGCTTCACCGTTTCCGGCGCGATGTAGTTGTTCCAGTTGTAGAGGTGCAGCACATCCTTGGCGTGCGCTGGCACGAAGGCCAGCGCGAGGATCACGGCGAGGATCGGGGAAATGAGGGCTTTCATGGCGCGGGCGACTCCTCGGTGGAGCGAAGCAGGCTTGGGGAAATGCGCGACGCAATCAGGATCAACATCAACGTCAACAGCATCAGCAGCGTTGACACGGCGTTGACCTCGGGTGTGACGGCAATCTTGATCATCGAGTAGATCTGCAGCGGAAGCGTAACCGTTCCGGCGCCGGCGGTGAAGAAGGTGATGACGAAGTCGTCGATCGACAGCGTGAAGGCCATCAGCGCCCCGGCCACGATGCCCGGCATGATCAGCGGCAGCGTGACGTAGCGAAACGACTGCCAGGGAGTGGCGCCGCAGTCGCGCGCGGCTTCGGTCAGGCTCTCGTCCATCCCGGCCAGCCGCGAGCGGACGACGATGGCCACGAACCCGATGCAGAAGGCCGCGTGCGCCAGCATCACCGAGATGAGTCCCAGCGTCAGGTTCAGCATCACGAAGAAGATCAGCAGTGAAACGCCCAGCAGGATCTCGGGAATCGCAATGGGCGCCAGCACCAGGATCGGCAGCAGGCGCAGCCTGTAGCGGTGCATGGCAAGGCCGGCCATTGTGCCCAGCACCGTGGCCATGAGACTTGCGCCGAACGCGATCAGCAGCGAATTGAAGGCGGCCTCGAGCATCTCGCCGTTGGCGAAGAGCTTGCGGTACCAGTCGAAGGTGAAGCCCACCCATTCGGCGTTGAGCCGCGAGTCGTTGAACGAGTAGACCACCACCACCGCGAGAGGCAGGTACAGGAACGCATACACGGCGAGTGCGGCGATCCACAGCGGCCAGGAGCGCTTACGCACGGATCACCTCGCGCCTGCCGCGGCCCACCAACGCGGCGAATCCGGCCAGCGCCAGCGCGGCCACCGTCAGTACGATCGAGAGCACGCTGCCGAAGGGCCAGTCGCGCGACTCGAGGAACTGCTGCTTGATCACATTGCCGATCAGGCTGTCGTCGGGGCCACCCAGGATGTCGGGGATCGCGAAGATGCCAAGCGCGGGAATGAACACCAGCGCCGCGCCCGCATAGACGCCCGGCAGCGACAGCGGAAACGTGATGCGCCAGAATCGCTGCCAGCCATTTGCCCCCAGGTCCTGCGCCGCGTCGAGCAGCGCCTGGTCGTGCTTCTCGAGGTTGGCATAAAGCGGCAGCACCATGAAGGGCAGGTGCACGTACACGAGGCACACCAGCACCGCGAATGCGCTGAACAGCAGGTTCACCGGTGCTACTCCCATGACGTCCAGTACGGCGTTCACCGCCCGGGCCAGCGCCGCTTGCGGGCCGAGGATGATCATCCACGCGTAGATGCGGATCAGGAAGTTGCTCCAGAACGGCAGGATGACGAGCAGCAGCAGCAGGTTGCGGTGCTGCGGCGGGCTCTTGGCGATCAGCACGGCCAGTGGATACGCCAGCAGCAGGCACAGCAGCGTAGTGGCCAGCGCGAACACCATCGACTTCAGGAAGATCTGCGCGTAGAGCGTGTCCTCGAAGAAGCGCGCGTAGCTTTCGAGATTGAGGTCGAGCCCGCCGGACGGATCGAGCAGCGGCGCGAGGCCACCGAATTCGCCGGGTGTGCGGAACGACGCCAGCACCATGATGAGGCCCGGGATCGCAAAGAACACGAGCAGGTAGACGAGCGGCGGCCCGCTGACCAGCCACTTGGCGATGCGCTCGGTGCGACGCGTCTGGTTCAATGAACAACCCTCCGCGCTGTCGCGCTGCCGCGCCCTTCGCGCTTGGGGCGGCCCGGCGCGCTCAATGAACGACCCTCCGCGCTGTCGCGCTGCGGCGCCTTTCGCGCTTGGGGCGGCCCGGCGCGCTCGCAACGATCCTCCGCGCTGTCGCGCTGCGGCGCCTTTCGCGCTTGGGGCGGCCCGGCGCGCTCGCAACGATCCTCCGCGCTGTCGCGCTGCGGCGCCTTTCGCGCTTGGG